>NZ_JBXWOC010000002.1:0-549647 GCF_059610665.1 Ruegeria sp. CDSC051 | reverse complement strand
TGATCGCCGATGGCAGCTATCTTTGGAATTCGGGGATATTTCTGTTCGCGGTCAAAGACATAATTGCTGCATTCAAAGAACATGCGTCCGCACTGCTGGACCCGGTCGGCAAGGCCGTCCGTGAGGCAAAGGCCGACCTCGGGTTTCTGCGCCTCGATCCCCAAGCCTGGGGCACGGTCGAGGATATCTCGATCGACTACGCGGTCATGGAGAAAGCCCGCAATCTGAGCGTTGTTCCTTACGCCTCTGGCTGGTCGGATGTCGGCAGCTGGTCGGCAGTTCAAGAGCTGAGCAATCCAGACGCCGATGGCGTTGCCACCACGGGCCAGGTTACCACCATTGACTGCCGGAACGTATTGGTGCGTTCAGAAACCCCCACGCAAGAAGTTGTTGCGATGGGTCTGGAAAACATGATTGCGGTCGCCATGCCCGATGCGGTTTTGGTGGCCAGCATGGACAAGGCTCAGGACGTCAAACAGGCGGTTGCGGCCCTGAAGGCCAAAGGTGCCAAACAAGCGGAATCGCTGCCGGTCGATCATCGCCCTTGGGGCTGGTTCGAAAGCCTGGTCATCGGGGATCGGTTCCAGGTCAAACGCATACACGTTCACCCCGGCGCCTCACTAAGCCTGCAATCCCATCACCACCGGTCTGAACACTGGATCGTTGTTCAGGGCACGGCAAAAGTTACGATCGACGAAGATGTGCGCCTGATCTCTGAAAACCAATCTGTCTACATCCCGCTCGGCGCCGTTCATCGGATGGAGAATCCGGGCAAGGTGCCGATGGTTCTGATCGAGGTCCAGACCGGGTCTTATCTGGGTGAGGACGACATCATCCGGTACGAGGATGTGTACGCCCGCAGCTAACCTTTAGCGGCGATTGGTAAACTTAAGGGCAGCTTCGGCTGTCCTTTTTCGTTGAATCCAGACCTTTGGCTACGCCCCATGGAATCCTCCAAACGTTAGCAAATGATTATTCGAACGTTCGGTCAGATCAGAACGGATTCATCCTGGGCACGGCAATGTAGCGCGCAATGCAATAGTCGGACCGACAGCTACAGGAGGACGCCACCCGTGTCACAAAACTCACCCAGATTGGATTTACCTTTCCTGCAACCTTCGCAGGCCCAGAAACACGTCACCCATAACGAGGCGCTGCGTGCTCTGGACCTGATTGTCCAGCTGAGCGTAGCGTCGACAAACGCCTCGGTCCCGCCTGCGGTGCCGGAACAGGGCGAGATTCACGCGCTTGGCGCCAACCCTACCGGGGATTGGGCCGCGCAGCCGGGCGCCCTTGCGGCCTGGTTGGATGACGCCTGGCATTTTGTGACCCCGGGAATCGGCTGGCTGGCCTGGGATGAACAGGCCAACCGGTTGAAGATCTGGGACGGCGCAGACTGGTCTGAGCCTCAGGTCGCAACCCAGAACCTGGACGGTGTCGGTATCGCGACAGGGTATGACAGCACCAATCGGCTTTCGATCCGGTCGCCTGCGACGTTGTTCAGCCATGACGGGGCGGGTCACCAGTTGAAGATCAACAAGGCAGCGGCCGGGGATACCGCCTCGCTTTTGTTCCAGTCAAACTGGGTTGGCCATGCGGAAATGGGATTGTCTGGCAATACCGGTTTTTCCATCAAAGTCTCGGCTGATGGCGGATCCTGGACCGAGGCGCTGAGCTTTGACCCCGCCACCGGAATAGCCTCTGGCTCTGCCATTCAAAACGATGCCGAAGACATCACCGCAGGTCGCCTGATGCGGGCCGACTATGGCTACTGCCCCGGAAACCTGCTGGGCTCTGTGTCAGAAACCGCCGGGGTGCCAACCGGCGCGGTCGTCGAACGCGGATCAACCGCCATTGGCGAATACGTCCGGTTTGCGGATGGTACACAAATCTGCACGGGCGTTCTGACGCCCACCGATTGCGTGAACGCCGAAGGATCGCTGTATTCCAGCGCCGAGACCACCTGGAGCTTTCCCGCAGCCTTTGCGTCCGGAACCTCACCCTCGGTCGGTGGCAGTGGCGGCGCGACAAGCCGGTTTATAGGTTTGGGCGCGGCCACTGAAACAGAAGTGCCCTTTAAGGTTCTATCGGCATCCTCGGACACAAGCAGCCTGTCCCCAACGGTAATCGCAACCGGTCGCTGGTTCTGAGCTTTAGACCGTCCGGAGCTATGCCCAGGCGGTCATTTGGCGCGCAAATCGGTGTCTGCCTGCTCCAGAAACCACGCATAGGTCTCCCGGATACCATCTTCGAGTCCAACGCGTGCTCGCCACCCCATATCGGCCAGTCGGGACACATCCATCAACTTGCGCAGTGTCCCGTCAGGCTTGCTGACATCCTGAGTGATCTTACCCGTGAATCCGGTTGTTCCGGCCACCAGGGCCGCCAGCTCAGCGATTGAGATATCTTCGCCGCATCCCACATTGATATGGCTCAGCATCGGCTGGGTATTCGCATCGTAGATATCGCGCGGTAAGTCGAGCACAAACAAGGACGCCTCGGCCATATCATCGACATGCAAAAACTCGCGCCGCGGTTTTCCTGTGCCCCAGATCACCACTTCTTCCAGCCCGTCGCGCTGTGCCTCGTGGAATCTGCGGATCAGGGCCGGCAGGACATGGCTGTTTTCGGGGTGAAAATTGTCTCCGGGTCCGTAAAGATTGGTTGGCATAACCGACCGGTAATCGACGCCATGTTGGCGATTATAGCTTTCACACAGCTTGATCCCGGCGATCTTTGCAACGGCATAGGGTTCGTTGGTGGGTTCCAGCACGCCGGTCAGCAAAGCGTCTTCACGCATGGGCTGAGGCACAGCCCGTGGGTAAATGCACGAGCTGCCCAGCTGTAGCAAATGCTTTACCCCCGCTGCAAAAGCCTGATGAATCACGTTGCATTCAATCATCAGGTTTTCGTAAATGAAATCTGCGGGGTACGTGTTATTTGCGTGAATCCCACCGACCTTGGCCGCGGCTAGGATCACCATATCCGGACGCTCAGTCTGCATAAAATCACGCACGGCGGATTGGTCGGTCAGATCCAGTTCGGAATGCCTGCGCGTGATCAACTCCAGCGCTTCGCCTTCGTCCTTGCGGTTTTGCAAACGACGCAGGATTGCGCCGCCAACCATACCACGATGCCCGGCAACATAGATCTTACGCATGAGGGCCTCCTCAGCCGTTTTCCAGGCTCATTGGCAGCTCAAACCCGTGCTCTTTCAAAAGCGCGTGACGTTTGGCCGTCTTCAGGTCTTCGGTCACCATCTCAGCGCACATTTCCTGCACGGTCAGTTCTGGTACCCAACCCAGTTTGTTCTTGGCGTTTGAGGGATCGCCCAGAAGGGTCTCGACCTCGGCCGGGCGAAAATATTGCGGGTCTATCCGCATCACGACGTCACCGGGTTTCAATCCCGGGGCTTTGTCCCCCTCGATCGAGACGACAGTCGCGGTTTCGTCAACGCCTGACCCGGTGAATTCCAGTGAAACGCCAAGCTCGGCTGCCGACCATTCAATGAACTGTCGTACCGAATACTGAACCCCGGTCGCAATCACGAAATCCTCAGGATTGTCCTGCTGCAGCATCAGCCACTGCATCCGCACATAGTCCTTCGCGTGGCCCCAATCCCGCAGACTGTCGATATTGCCCATGTACAGGCAACTTTCCAATCCTTGCGCAATATTTGCCAAACCGCGTGTGATCTTGCGGGTAACAAAAGTTTCGCCCCGGCGCGGGCTTTCGTGGTTAAACAGGATCCCGTTACAGGCATACATGCCATAGGCCTCACGGTAATTGACCGTGATCCAGTAAGAATAAAGTTTGGCAACCGCATAAGGTGACCGTGGGTGGAACGGGGTGGTTTCGCGTTGCGGGGTCTCTTGCACCAGACCGTAGAGTTCCGAGGTCGAGGCCTGATAGAAGCGTGTCTTTTTCTCGAGCCCGAGAAAACGTATCGCTTCCAGCAAACGCAAAGTACCAATGGCATCCACATCCGCAGTGTATTCCGGGGATTCAAAACTGACGGCCACATGGGACTGTGCGCCTAGGTTATAGACCTCGTCCGGCTGCACTTCGCGAATGATTCGCGTCAGGTTAGACGTATCGCTCAGATCTCCATAGTGCAGGTGCAGTTTGGGATTGGGAACGTGTGGATCCTGATAGATGTGATCGATGCGTTGCGTGTTGAATGAGGACGCCCTACGCTTAATGCCGTGAACTTCATAACCTTTTTCCAACAAAAACTCGGCCAGATACGATCCGTCTTGTCCGGTAATCCCGGTGATTAATGCCGTTTTTGTCATAGTTCCGCCCTACGAAAACAAATGTGTATGATTGCCGACCCAAAAACAGCAAGAATCCCCGGAATGCAACCCAAGCACGCTGACAGGCATTGAAACCGGCGGAACTTTCTTCGAATGTGTGCGCGCCAAAGGCGGTATTTGTTAAGAAGGGTATTTTAGTATGCGTATTGCGATGATCGGAACCGGCTATGTAGGTTTGGTGTCCGGGGTATGTTTTTCCGATTTCGGCCATGATGTCATTTGCGTCGACAAGGCCGAACAGAAAATTGAGATGCTGCAGGCTGGCGAAGTCCCGATATATGAGCCCGGGCTTGACGTCCTGATGGCCAAAAACGTAGCCGCTGGTCGGCTCAGCTTTTCCACGGACCTGGCCGCAGCAGTGGATGGTGCGGATGCTGTTTTTATTGCCGTGGGCACGCCCACACGTCGCGGGGACGGTCACGCCGATCTGACTTATGTGATGGCCGCCGCAGAAGAAATTGCGCATGCGATTACGGGCTACACTGTGGTGGTAACCAAATCGACCGTTCCAGTTGGCACCAATCGCAAGGTGCATCAGGTCATTTCTGCCGCCAACCCGAAGGCCGAATTCGACGTCGCCTCGAACCCTGAATTCTTGCGCGAAGGGGCCGCCATTGATGATTTCATGCGCCCGGATCGTGTGGTTGTCGGCGTTGAATCAGACCGCGCCGCCGATGTCATGGCGGAAATATACCGCCCGCTTTACCTGCGGGACTTCCCGATCCTGACCACCGATCTGGAAAGCGCAGAGATGATCAAATACGCCGCTAACGCGTTTCTTGCGACCAAGATCACCTTTATAAATGAGATCGCAGGCCTGTGCGAACGTGTTGGCGGCGACGTGAAAGAGGTCGCCCGAGGCATCGGTCTGGATGGACGCATTGGCAATAAATTCCTACATGCAGGTCCGGGATATGGCGGATCGTGCTTTCCAAAAGACACCGCCGCTCTGGCCCGGATCGGTCAGGAACATGCCCACCCGATGCAGATCACCGAAACCGTCATCCGGGTGAATGACGAGGTCAAGAAACGGATGATCCAGAAAATCCGAGATGTCTGCGACGACAGTTTCAATGGAAAAACGATCGCTGTTCTGGGCGTGACCTTCAAACCCAATACCGACGATATGCGTGATGCGCCCTCGTTAACTATCGTGCCTGCACTGATCGGTGGTGGGGCAACGGTGCGGGTTGTCGACCCTCAGGGGCGTTCCGAAGGTGAGGCCCTGCTGCCCGGCGTCGAATGGTGCGAAGACCCCTATGCTGCTGCTGCTGATGCGGATGTCGTTGTGCTGTTGACCGAATGGAACGAGTTCCGTGCGCTCAATCTGAGCGAACTAGCTGGCACGATGAAATCCCCCCGAATGGTCGATCTGCGCAATATCTATTCCGAACCCGCCGTCAAGAAATCCGGCTTCGATAGTTACGTCGGTATTGGGCGCTGATCTTCGGATCAAGTTTGGATGGCCGATTCAAAACAACCGGCCATCCGTCATTCATTTTGTCAAAACGCCGCCAGATCCCTGAGGAACAGCGCGATACCCGGGAAGTAGATCAGCATAGCCGTCATCAGCGCCAGGATCGCGAAGAACGGCAAAGTGCCCCGGATCACCTCAAGATAAGGTCTGTTGAAAATCGCGATTGCGGTGAAGATATCGCAGCCAAACGGCGGTGTTGCTGATCCGATGGCCATCTGCAGCGTCACCATAACCCCGACAAGAACCGGATCAATCCCCGAGGCATCCACGATCGGAACGAAGATTGGCGTAAGGATGACAAGCACGACCAGCGAGTCGACGAACATACATCCCACGAAGAAGCACAGCGCGATGATGAACAGGATGTATTCCTGCGACGCGCCTTCCAGGTTCAGCGGCTCTAACAAGCCCTGTGGGATCTGTTCGAAGGAAATATACCAGGAGAACGCCTGACCGATCCCGACAAGGATGAACACAACCGCCGTAATCAATCCTGTGCTGAGAGCGGAATCCAAAACGTCGTTGAGTTTCAGTTCCCGATAAATCACGCATTCGACGATCAGCGCATAAAGCACCGAAAACGAGGCTGCTTCGGTCGGGGTCACTGCGCCGGTGTAGATACCGCCGACGATCAGGACCGGGAAACCAAGCGGCAGTATGGCCTTGCGAAACGCTGCGCGCCGCTCGGCCCCGGATTTCTTTGGCACCCGCGCGATCAGATCGCCCTGCAGGACGCTGTAGAAATAGCAATAGACCGAAAACATCAGCGCCAGAACAACGCCCGGACCAATTCCTGCAATGAACAGCTCGCCCACGCTGGTATTGGCCAGCGTGCCATATAGGATCATCCCGATGCTTGGAGGGATAAGGAAGGCGATGTCGCTGGCATTGATGATCAACGCCATGACAAAACTGTCCTTGTAACCGGCCTTCAGCAGCTTTGGCCGCATGATCTGACCAATCGAAACCACGGTAGCCTGAGTCGAACCCGAAACCGAGCCGAACAATGTGCAACTGATGCAGGCCGTGATCGGCAATCCGGCCCGGCGGTGACCGACAAAGGCTTCGATCAGCCCCAGCAGATTGTTGGCCGTATGACCTCTCGCCATGATATCGGCGGCGAATATGAACATCGGCACAGCGATCAGCGCGTTTGGCGAAATGCCGGTGACCATCTGCTGGATGATGACGCCAGTATCGCTTTGCGAGAAATGAACAAGGCCAATCAGCGTGGCAACCGCTAGCGGAACAACCATCGGGTAGCTGAGGAACAGCAGAACCACCATCGCCACGACCAGAGCAAAGGTGATTACATAGATATCCAGCTCACCAGCTATGACATCGCCAAAGAAATCAAGGAATCCGGGCATCTCAGACTCCTACATCCACTGCGTCATTGTCCTCGACCTCGTACGAGTGCCAGATGCCGACATGAGTGACATTCATGATGAATGCGATCAGATATTGCAGGCTGGCCATAAACAGGCCGACCGGGATCACCGAGTAGATGATATAGACCGGAAACTGCAGCGCCGGGCTCAGACGGTTCAGCTCTTTGATCTCAAGCACGTAGAACACGGACTTATAGGCCAAAAAGGCCAGCAGCATGCTGGTCGTGATCGAAATCAGCGTCAGGATCACTTTCTTGGACCGGCGGGACAGCGTGTCATAAACCGCCGTCATCCGAATGTTCCGACCTTTCCGAACCGCATAGGCAAATCCAAAAAAGGTCACGCTGACAATCAGAAACTGGTTCAGCTCTTCCGAGAAGAACAGGCTTTTGCCAAAGGCGTAGCGGCCAATGGCGTTAGCGGTCGAATTCACCATCATCAACAATATGGCCAGAATGATAACGAATTTCTCGATGAACTCGGTGCCCCTACTCAGGGCGACCAATGCGCTTTTCATGATTTTCCCTCCCTCGGCCCGCCAGTCAGCGTTCCGTAAATGAAAGACGCGACGCCTGAATGAGACGCCGCGCCTTTCAGTGATGTCAGCTCTTATTGCGACGCATCGCTCACCTCGTTAAGCAGGCCGTCGAGGATCTTCTGGGCTTGCGCGCGGGCCGCAGGTTTCTCGGCGTCGTCATAGGCGTTTTCGACCACATCGAAGAATGTTTCATGCAATGTGGCGCTTTGGGCTTCAAAGACAGCGCGCTCGTCCTCGGTCAGGACAATGACCTGCAGATCGGGGCGCTCGGCCTTGATCTTGTCCATGTTTTCCAGATTGATCTTGATCTGATAATCATGCGCAGCCTGCTCGCCCTCGGCGATGGCGTTCTTGACCATCTCTTGCTGATCCGCGGGCAGACCGTTGAACCATTCACTGTTGGTGGAAACGGTGCCGACGTAAGGAAGCTGGCCCGGGAAGATCAGGTAATCCTGAACCTCATGCCACTTGGCGTTGTAGATGAAATAGATCGGGTTCACCATGCCATCGACGGTCTTCAACTGCAGCGCGCCATAGACCTCGCCCCAGGACAAAGGAGTCGGGTTGGCGCCAAACGCCTTGAATGTTTCCACCGGAATGGTCGAGGTGAAGGTACGGATCTTTTGACCTTCGAAATCAGCGGGGCTGCGGATCGCCTTGTTGGCACCCCAGGCCATGTCGCCTTCCGAGATCATAGTGAGCAGCTTTAGGTTCACCTTCTCGAATTTCTCGCTGAGGTCTTCATAGATGGTCGGGCTGGTGGTCAGAACTTCGCGGATCACGTCGATATCACCGCCCAGAACATAGGGAAGATCAAGAACCTGCGCCTCGGGCACATAAGACCCCAGGTGACCGGTGCCCACCGATACGAACTGGACCGTACCCTTAGATGTCAGCTCGACAATATCGTTCTCGGTACCCAACTGACCGTAGTAGTAGATACGCACTTTGATGTCGCCATTGGACTGCTCTTTGACACTTTCGGCGAAGGCCTGTGCAAAGATATCCTGTACGTCGCCTTTGTCCTCTTCCGAGGCGAATTTCCAGGTGTCCGCAAAGGCAGCAGTCGACAGACCTGCCGCGAAAACCGCCGAGGTAATCAGCTTGCTAAAGATGGATGTCATTCTGTTAGTCCTTTCTTGCCCGCTCATGCGAGCCCTTCTGAGATGATGACAAGAGGACGTATTTCCTGCGTCCTCGCCTGTTGGTTGGTTCTCTTGCACAGGGCGCCGTAACCGGCCGCGCCTGACGGCGTGGTCGCGATTCCAAGTGCTGTGACAGCTTCTGCGGCTGCCTGGCCTTCTTCTTCGGAAAGGGTTTCGTAGCTCACGCCGCAGCGCTCGAGCACATCCCAGGCCACGATCGACGGTGCCTTGCAGTCAAGCCGACCCATATTCGAATCCGGCCCATCGCTGCGGGTGGCCCGTCCGGCCAAGTGACTGGCCCGCAAACAGGACGCAGCGCCGGGTTCGACAACGATCAGTTCAGGCTGTTCCGCCCAGTTCAGACGGATCATATGCGACATTGCGGCGGCCAACCCACCGACACCGGCCTGCAGATAGACATGCGTAGGCCACTGCCCCGAGGCCTCGAACCGCGCGCGCAACTCTTCGGCGATGACGCAATAGCCCTCCATCACCAGTTTCGGAATCTCGGTGTAACCAGGCCAGGTTCCGTCGGCCAAAAGCGTGGCACCGGTGGTTTTGGCGTCAGCAATAGCGGCGGCGACGCTTTCGTCATAAACATCGCCCGAACGGACAACCTCGGCACCGAAGGTTCTAAGACGGTCGCCGAACCCTTGCGGTACGGTCTGCGCCAGATGAATTCGCGCCTTTGCACCCATCGCCCGCGCCCCAGCCGCAACGCCCATTCCGTGGTTGCCTGCACTTGCGCAGACGAATGTGTGGCCAGATGCGAATTCCCGAAAATCGGCATCCTTCATCCGCGTAAAGGAGAGCGTTTCACCGGTATTCTCGTGCCATGCCTCCTCGAGAAGGCGTGCAACCGCATAGGGTGCCCCCAAAGCTTTGAATGCGCCAAGCCCCATACGCTCTGTCTCGTTCTTGGCCAGAATGCTCTGACCATCCGGCCCCGTGATTTCAATCAGCGGCGATACAGCATAGGTCTCTTGCCCCTGAAAAAACTCCTGCGCACGGACGAAATCCGGGGCGAAGCTTAGGTCGTCGGTCGCTGTCATGTATTTTCATCCGCTTTTTCCATGTGCAGAGATTGTGCATGATCGACCTATTTCTATTTATCGTATTTGACCCTAATCTCGATAATATGTTTCAAACCTGCCTCTTCCATCGCGAGGATTTTTCATGAACCAACAACTTGATGATGCAGACACGATAATCCTCAGAACCCTGCAAAGGGATTGTCGAATCGGGCTGGAACAGCTGGCGCAAGAATGCAGTCTTTCAGTTCCCTCGGTGCAGCGGCGGCTCAAGCGGTTGCGAGATTCCGGGCTAATCCTGAAAGAGGTCGCGGTGCTAAACCCGTCGCGCTTTGATTATAAGATGACCTTCATTGTTCTGGTCGAACTTGACCGGGAATCGCTTCAGCAACTCGATCTGTTCCGCAAACGCGCCAGGAACGAGCCGCAAGTTCAGCAATGCTATTATGTGACCGGTGATGCCGACTTTGTTCTTATCTGCGTCGCGCAGGACATGGAGGATTTCGAGGACCTGACCCATCGCTTGTTTTTCGATAACTCGAATGTCCGCAGATTTCGCACATCTGTCGCGATGGACCGTACAAAGATTGGTCTGGAGCTTCCGATCTGAACTTGGCGCTTTTGTGCAATTTTTTCTGCTTTAGGGTCGGAAATTTGATGCGAAACACGCAGCCCTATCCTGTAGAACCGATGCAACTCACACGCGGATGAAGAAATGAGCGATTTAGAGAACCGTATGATCGCGCTTCGGCGGGATTTGCACAGGCACCCGGAACTGGGCTTTCAAGAGGCGCGGACCAAGTCGGTTGTCGCTGAACGGCTGCGCGCCCTTGGGATCGAAGTGCACGAAGGCGCAGGCGTTGTCGGTGTGCTTCGATCCGGCGTTGGCAACAAAGCCATTGGCCTGCGTGCTGACTTGGATGCGCTTCCAATCACCGAAACCTCGTCCCATGACTATGTCTCGACCTCACCCGGTGTGATGCATGCTTGTGGCCACGATGGACATACAACCATGCTGCTTGGGGCGGCAGAGCGTCTGGCGAAAGAACCTACCTTTGACGGTACGGTTGTTTTTCTATTCCAGCCAAACGAAGAGCACGGCCTGGGCGCGCGCGCGATGATCGACGACGGTGTGCTAGAGCAATTTCCGGTCGAAGAAATCTATGCAATCCACAATTTGCCAGGCGCTCCAACCGGTCAGATTTCGACCCGCGCCGGTATTATCTGTAACAGTGAAACCCTGTTCGAGATCACGGTTAAAGGCCAGGGCGGTCATGCCTCGATGCCACAAACCGGCGTTGATGCAATTACCGTAGGGTCCGAGATTGTGGTGGCATTGCAGACCGTGGTGGCACGAAAGCTTGCGCCCGCCTCTGGCGCGGTAGTGTCCGTGACCGAATTCCTGACGGACGGCCAGCGAAACGTCTTGCCGGGCAACGCCACTCTCAAAGGAGATTTTCGCGCCAGATCGCCCGAAGACCGCAACGCCATCGAAGGTTTCATGCGCCAGATCACCGAAGGGATTGCGGCAGCACATGGCATTCAAGCATCGGTCAGCTTTGATACGCAGTTCGTCGAGACCATCAACGCCGCCACTCCGGCCCTTGCGGTATATCGCGCAGCCGAAGCCGCCGGTTGTGACCTGATCAAAGATCGGGCACCGATGAGTTTTTCTGAGGATTTCGCCCAGTTTTCGGCCGCCGTGCCAGGATGTTTCCTGTTGCTGGGCAATGGCGAGACCGGGCCGCATGGCCAACCGCTCCATGCGTCTGACTATGATTTCAATGATGAACTGCTGCCGATCGGAGCTGAATTCTGGGCCCGATTGGTTCAGGACCGGTTGCCCCTGCGAAAGGATCAAGAGTCATGAACGCCCCACGACGTGGTGTTGACCAACAAGAATTCGCAACGCGTACCGCAGCGGCGCAGACAAAGATGGCCGAAACCGGTATGGCGGGCATATTGCTGACAACTGAACCGGATGTGCGCTATTTCAGCGGGTTCCACACACTGTTTTGGCAAAGCCCGACCCGCCCATGGTTCCTGTTCATCCCGGCATCCGGCAAGCCCATCGCAATCATCCCTGAGATCGGCGCAGACCTTATGCGGCGAACCTGGGTCACAGATATCCGCACCTGGGGCGCACCTGCACCAAAGGATGACGGTATTGGGCTGTTGACCGATCTGCTGGCGCCGCTTGCCAGCCGCGGCGAGACTGTTGGCCTGATGAAGGGCCACGAAACCCATTTACGGATGCCCCTTGGCGATTATGAGCGGCTGATCTCGGGCCTGAATGGGCTAAAGATCACTGACGCGACCGAGATCGTCCGAGGCTTGCGAATGGTGAAATCCGATGCCGAGATCGAAAAACTCACCTATATCTGCGCCATCGGGTCGCGCACATTTGAGCGGGTGCCCGAAATCGCCCGCGAAGGGCAGCCGCTTGAGGATGTTTTCCGCTCCTTTCGGCGCGAAGGGCTGGCGCAGGGTGCCGATGATGTTCCGTATTTGGTCGGCGGTGCGGATACGGGTGGCTATCACGACGTCATCTCGCCCCCGTCGCGCCGCCCGCTGGCGCGCGGCGATGTGCTGATGCTCGACACGGGGGCCAACTGGGACGGGTATTTTTGCGACTTCGATCGTAATTGGGCCATTGGCCGCGCCGATGACGCCTCACGCCGTGCATATGATGTTCTTTGGCGCGCGACTGAGGCCGGGATCGCCGCAGCTCGCCCCGGAGCGACTTGCCGAGAATTGTTTCAAGCGATGCAGAAGGTGATCGCTGAGCTCGACGATCAGGGTGGTGACGTCGGCAGGCTGGGTCATGGGCTTGGCATGCAGCTGACCGAATGGCCCTCGCACACCAGTTGGGATACAACTGAGATCACCGAAAATATGGTACTGACCCTTGAACCATCGCTTGGCTATGGCGACGGTCGGGTCATGGTGCACGAAGAGAACATCGTCATACGTGCAAGTGGGGCAGAGCTTTTGACCAAACGCGCCGCGCCCGAACTACCAATCATCTGAGGCCAATCATGAAGCTTGATTTCGAAACAGACGAAGGCATTGGCACCCGCGCCAATCTAGGTGTGATTGTTCTTGAGACTGACGAGACGTTAGAGAACGAATTCTCTCGGATCATGCGCCTAGCTGGTGTCGCGCTCTATCACAGCCGGATTCCGATGGTGCCTGAAATCCGACCCGACACACTGGCGCGGATGGAACAGGACTTGCCTGCGACGGCACGGCTTTTGCCACCATCGCTCAGCTTTGATGCAATCGGATTTGGCTGTACCTCGGCCTCGACCGTGATCGGGTCCGAGAATGTGGCCAAGGTGATAAAGACGGTCTGCCCGGATGCACGTGTGACCGATCCGTTGGCGGCAATCATCGCTGCCGGTCAGCATTTAGGAGCCCGACGATTGGGCTTCGTCACCCCCTATATTCCCGAAGTTTCCGCTGGGATGCGCACAAAGCTGGAACAGGCCGGTTTCGAAATCGCAGGTTTCGGGTCGTTCGAGGAAGGAAATGACCGCGTTGTTGCGCGGATCACAGAAGAGTCGATCCTTGTCGCTATTGAAAAGGTCGCGGCTCAAGCGCCCTGCGATGCTGTCATTGTCTCTTGCACGAACCTGCGATGCCTTGACGTCATTGTTCGGGCAGAAGAAAAGATCGGGATTCCAGTCATTTCCAGCAATCAAGCGCTTGCCTGGCATATGCTTCGATTGGCCGGTATCGAAGACCCCAACCCTCAGTTCGGGCGGCTCTTTGGATAGAGCGAGAAGGGTGTCCGCCTAGGGCGCTATCGTTCAAGCAGGCGATTTGAGGCCAAGCGTTGCCAGAGTTGCAGCCATTGTCTGGCCCCAACGGTCCTGCAATGCGCTGTTTGTGTTGCGACGCAGGCCCATTGATTTCAACAGCTCGAACCGTTTCGGGTCATCGCCGCCGAAGGACACCGCAACCCGAGGCCGCCAGTAAGTGACCGAGTTCTGCATGTCGTCCGCCGCACCGTTCTCGATCAGTTTGACCGCCCCTTCCAACGCCAGCTCGCCATGATGCGCCTCGACCGGGGCGATGGATCGGAAGGCTTCGGCCAGAGGCTGATACGAGATGGTGGAATACTCGGCCAGTTGTTCGGCCACCGCGCGGCTCATCAGCAGATTCATGACCACAGCGTCTGTCCAGCCGGACAGCGGATAGTTGAACACCGCCAGACGCATGTCATGCTCGGACCGGGTGGCCCCGATATCCGCATCCCGCGACAAGCGCATGGTCCAAGGATGGTGATTGGCATAGCGTTCGGTATCTGCGCCAAATTCGCCCATGATGCTGAGAACACAATTTGCGTGATCTGACTTTTCCAGCACGATCTTTGCGGCGGCGATCCGTTCTTTGATCCCCGGCCCCTGATTGATGATGTCGGCAAACCCGGCAGCCCCGGCCAGTTCACTGTCGACAAATGTCGCCATCAGCTTCATCAGCTCGGCCCGATAGCGAGGCGGCACATTCGATGGGTTTGTCAGAACACCGCCTGCGGCCAGATAGCTGTCGAGTGTCATTGAATCGGACATATCTGCCCCCTTTCTACCGGTCGTAATCCACGACCACGCGGTCTGTTACCGGATAGGCCTGGCAGCTTAGCACATAGCCTTTTTCCACTTCGTAGTCTTCCAGCGCGTGATTGGCGAGCATCTCGACCTCGCCCTCAAGCACCTTGCAGCGGCAGGTCGAACAGACCCCCGCCTTGCAGGCAAACGGGGCATCCATAGCGTTTGCCAGGGCGGCCTCAAGAATGGACTGGTCCTTGGGTATGGTCACGGTCTGGGTGGATCCGTCCAGCGTGATCGACGCGCTGCTTTGGTTGCCTTGCGTGGCTGCGTCCGCCGAGACCGGCTTGGCCCTGGCCCGCCCGGGCTGGGCGCTGGCGAACAGCTCGAACTTGATCTGGCCGTCATCCAGACCGTGTTCGCGCAATGCGGCGGCAATGCCCAGCATCATCGGTTCCGGGCCGCAGATAAATGCGCTGTCGACATGGTCGATATCGACCCAATGTTTGAACAACTCTGCGCATTTTTCCTGGGTTACCAAACCGGTGAACAGCTCGATCTCCTGTGAATCCGTCTCAAGAACGTGGATCACGTTGAGGCGACCCATATAGAGGTTCTTGAGGTCTTCGAGATCCTCGCGGAACATGATCGTGTTGATGCCCTTATTGGCATAGATAAGGGTAAAGCGTGATTGCGGTTCCTGTGCGAGGGTCGTTTTGAGGATCGACAGGACCGGAGTAATCCCCGAGCCCCCTGCAAAGCCCAGATATTGCTTTTCCGCACCCGCATCTATCGGAGTATGAAAGCTGCCCATCGGCGGCATGGCCTCGACGATGTCGCCGACATTCAGTTCAGAATTCGCCCATCCGGAAAAGGCGCCGCCTTCAACACGTTTGATGCCAACCTGCAGCACGCCTTCATCCTTGCCCGCGCAGATCGAGTAGGACCGGCGCAGTTCTTCGCCCTCAAATTCGCGACGAAATGTCAGATATTGACCGGCGGTGAAATCGAACTGATCTGCAGCGCCGTTCACAGGTTCCAGTGTCACCACCACCGCATCGCGAATGGTTTTGTGGATATCTGTGACTTTCAGGTCGTGGAAACGTGCCATCCGGTGGTCCTCCTCAGATGCACTTGAAATAGTCAAATGGTTCCAGGCAGTCGGTGCATCGCCAATGCGCCTTGCAAGGGGTCGAACCGAACTGGCTGACCTTCTCGACCGCTTTGCTACCGCAGCGCGGGCAGCGATCCGGGCCGCCCGCCGGTTGCGGTGGGGCAATGCCATAGTCCTCCAGCCGTGCCCGGCCCTTTTCGCTGAGCCAGTCGGTGGTCCAGGCCGGGGCGATGCTGGTTTCGATCTGCACGTCACTGATCCCGCGATCGTGCAAGGCGGTTTCGATATCCAGGCTGATAATGGATGTTGCCGGACAGCCGGAATAGGTTGGAGTGACCGTCACCTTCAACGTCTCGTCCTGCCACTGCACATCGCGCACAATGCCAAGATCGACCACCGAAATCACCGGAATTTCAGGGTCAGGAACAGCATCCAGCCATTCCCAGATTTGTTTGGTCGATGCCCGATCCATCGGCGTTACCAGCTTGCTTCGGGATAGGCGCGTTGCAGCCACTGCATCTGTGTCAACAGATGACCCAGATGTTCCGTATGCATCCGCCCGTCACGCCCACCTTTATGGGCAAAGCCGCCTTCCGGGATCGTCAAGGTCGCCTCAGACAGGATCCGCTGCACCAAAGCGTCAAACTCCGCGCGCAGATCCGCGGGGTTCGGCGCAATGCCCGCCGCGACCATCTCGGCGTCAACTTCGTCGCTGGTGAACATCTCGCCGACATACGGCCACAGGTAGTCCAGAGCCGACTGCATCCGAGCGTGGCTTTCCGCTGTTCCGTCCCCCAGACCAACCACCGTGTCGCCCGAGCGTTCCAGGTGATAAGCCACCTCTTTACTGGCTTTCGCGGCAATGGCCGCGACACGGTCATCCGTAGAGTTGAGCAAGCGTCCCTGCATGATGGAATGCCACGCATCGAACAGGAACTGGCGCATCAGGGTCCGGCCAAAATCCCCATTTGGAACCTCGACCAGCAGCACATTGCGGAAATCCCAGGCATCGCGCAGGAAGGCCAGATCGTCAGCGGTTTTGCCGCCTTGGATTTCCCCCGCCAGACCCAACCACATCTGAGTCTGCCCGATCAGGTCCAAGGCCGTGTTGGCCAGTGCGATATCCTCTTCCAGCACCGGCGCATGGCCGCACCATTCACTGACGCGATGGCCAAGGACCAGGTCGTTGTCGCCCATCCGTAGAAGGAATTGTACAAATGCCGTGTCCCGGTCCATCACATGGCCCCCACTTCATCGGGGATGTCGAAAAAGGTCGGGTGACGATAGACCTTGCTTTCGCTGGGCTCGTATAATGGGCCCTTGTCGCTGGGCGAGGAGGCCGAGATATTATTCGCCTCGACCACCCAGATCGACACACCTTCGTTGCGGCGGGTATAGACATCGCGCGCGTTCTTGATGGCCATCTCCGCGTCCGGGGCATGCAACGAGCCGACGTGACGGTGGCTCATACCATGCTGACCGCGGATAAAGACTTCCCACAGGGGCCATTCGTTTTTCATCGGGTTTCCTCCTCAGGGTCGACTTATTCGGCAGCCACTGTGCCAGAGCGTTTCTTTTCGGCATGGGCCATCAGCCCGTCGCGCACCCATTTGCCGTCGTCCCAGGCTTGGTTTCGGGCGGCCAGCCGGTCGGTGTTGCAGGGGCCATTGCCACTGATGACATCGAAGAACTCGGACCAGTCGGGTTCTGAGAAATCATAATGGCCGCGATCGTCGTTCCAATTCAGCTTTGGGTCAGGGATGGTCAGGCCCAGATACTCGGCCTGTGGCACAGTCTGATCGACGAATTTCTGACGCAGCTCGTCATTGGTGTTCATCTTGATCTTCCATTTCATCGACTGCGTAGAATGCACCGAGTCCTTGTCGGACGGTCCAAACATCATCAGCGATGGGTACCAAAAGCGGTTCAAAGCGTCCTGCGCCATTCGTTTCTGGTCCGGCGTGCCTTCGGCCATCTTGCGGATGGCGTCATAGCCCTGACGCTGATGAAAGCTCTCTTCTTTGCAGATGCGGATCATGGCGCGTGAATAGGGACCGTAAGACGTGCGCTGCAACGGCACCTGGTTCATGATCGCGGCGCCATCCACCAGCCAGCCAACGGCACCAACATCAGCCCAGTTCAGGGTGGGATAGTTGAAGATGGACGAGTATTTCATGCGCCCGTCCAGCAGCATTTCGGTGATCTCATCCCGGCTGACACCCAGTGTTTCGGCGGCGCAGTAAAGGTACAGACCATGCCCGGCCTCGTCCTGAACTTTTGCCAACAGGATCGCCTTGCGTTCCAGTGTGGGTGCCCGCGTGATCCAGTTCGCCTCGGGCAGTTGCCCAACGATTTCGGAATGGGCGTGCTGGCCGATCTGGCGGATCAGCGTCTTGCGATAGCCTTCGGGCATCCAATCCTTGGGTTCGATCTTTTCGTCAGCGTCTATGCGCGCCTGAAAGGCAGCAAGCTTTGCAGGATCTTCCTGTGTCGCCTCGGACTTAACCATCTGAGCATACATGTCCCGTCATCTCCCCTATACGCGTTCAAGAATAAGCGCTGCGCCCTGACCGACGCCGACACACATGGTGCACAGCGCGTATCGCCCGCCCGTACGCCGCAACTGATAGGCCGCGGTCATAACCAACCTTGCGCCGGACATGCCCAACGGGTGGCCAATGGCAATCGCGCCCCCATTCGGGTTCACCTGTGGCGCGTCGTCTGGCAGGCCCAGTTCGCGCAGTGTCGCCAGACCCTGGGACGCGAAGGCCTCATTCAACTCTATCACGTCCATTTGCTCGATGCTCAGCCCGGCGCGGGCCAAAACTTTGCGGCTAGCCGGAACCGGGCCAATGCCCATGACACGCGGCTCAACCCCGGCGACAGACATGCCCACGACCCGAGCCATCGGGGTCAGGCCGTTCTTTGACGCTGCCGCCTCATTGGCCATCAAAATGGCTGCAGCGCCATCATTGACGCCCGAGGCGTTGCCAGCGGTCACCGTCTTATCCGGCCCGTTGACACCTTTGAGACCAGACAGTTTGTCCACGGTAACATCCGGGCGCGGATGTTCATCCATATCAACAATGATCGGATCGCCCTTGCGTTGCGGGATCGTGACCGGGGTGATTTCATCCCGGAACAGACCTGCCTCGTGCGCGGCGGCCCATCGGGCCTGACTGCGCGCCGCAAAAGCATCTTGGTCATCGCGGCTGATACCAAAGTCTTCGGCCACATTGTCGGCCGTTTGCGGCATCGAGTCGATGCCATAGGCCTGTTTCATCTTCGGGTTCACAAAGCGCCAGCCGATCGTCGTATCATAGACCGCATTGCTGCGGGTAAAGGCCGAGGTCGCCTTGGGCATCACAAAGGGCGCCCGCGACATGCTTTCGACGCCGCCGGCCACAGCCAGATCATAATCGCCCGCCTTGATGCCCCGCGCCGCCATTCCAACCGCATCCATTCCACTGGCGCACAATCGGTTCACTGTTGTTCCGGGCACATCAACCGGCAATCCAGCCAACAAGGCCGCCATCCGCGCCACATTGCGGTTGCTTTCACCCGCCTGGTTGGCATCGCCATAGATCACATCATCAACGCTGGCCCAATCAACCTGCGGGTTGCACTCTTTCAGGGCGGCCAATGGAATCGCGGCCAGATCATCTGTCCTGACTGACGACAAAGCCCCCCCATATCGCCCAATCGGAGTGCGCGTCGCGTCGCAAATGAATGCGTCCATCACTTAGTTCTCCTGTAGGTGCTGATCCGTATCATTGACCGCATGGTCGGTTTTTAGGGCGTCCATCGATTCGAGGCAAGCTTTATGTTACGAGTTCTTTTTCTTTTTTAGATTTTCTGTAACATTTGGCGCGAGAGAAACGCCGCAATGATCGCCGAATGACCAGCATCGGGCGGATCAGATAGGTGACGCTAAAGAAAACCTAGCTGTCCAGCTCGGCTTCCAAGGATTCCAAATCAGGGCGCGGCAGTTTTTCCAACAACTGAGATACCGCCGCCCGGCATGCAGGGCCTTTCCAGTCAGCGGGCAGAAACGCCGCAGGAAAGGCGGGATGGCGCAGAACAATACGACGCCAATTATGCACGATCAGGACACGCAGAATGGCCGCCTTCATCGGATCGCCCGCCCCCTCGGGCGGCATCTCTTGGCCGATGATCTGTGTCGATCTCAAGAACTGATCATAGGCGGTTTTCAACGCCTCTGGCCCGCAGAGATCCCGAAGCCAGCCAGGAACAGAGATAGCGCTGCTTTCCACGCCCATCAGTTCTTCAAGACCCGCCGGAACCTGACCCGGAGCCATCGACGTTGCGGGATTGAGAGAGATGTAGTCCCCAGTCAGCATCAGGTCAGCCAATTCCTTACGCGATGAGTCCGAATTGCTGGCGATAAGTACATGCCAGAGGCCGGGTTCCGGCGTTTCCTTGGCATAGATACGCGGTGCGGCGGTCACACTCTGATGACGGCCAAACGCGGTCAGGCGGTGAAAGCTGCTGCGCCCCTTGCGGGTGCTTTCAATCCAGCCATCCTTGCGCAGCCGATGCAGGGCAACACGCGTGGCTTCGGCTTTGATCCCGGCAAGGCTGGTCAGTGCAGTGATCACCGCACCACTTATCTGATCCGTTTCTTCCTGCGCCAGATCACCGAATATCGTCACCAGCACGGACCACACCCGTTGCGTACCCTCAGAGGTCAGATGGCTAACGCAGGTTTCAAACCAATCAGGGGCTGAATCTTTCATACGGCAAGTATAATCGGGCCAGATCGAATTACCATCCGGCCCAAGAATCTTAGTAGGCCACCATGGTCAGCAGCTCATATTCGGCCACAGGCTCATCATCTTGTTGGGTCAGGGTGACATGCCAGCGCACTTCGCCATATTCATCATTGCGGCGGGTTTTCTTTTTGACCGTCAGGCGCACCTTGATGCTGTCGCCTGCCTCTACCGGTTTCATAAAGCGCAGGTTATCGAGCCCAGTATTGGCCAGGACCGGCCCTTCGTTCGGTTCCACAAAAAGACCCGCCGCGAAAGACAGCAAAAGATATCCATGTGCGACCCGGCCCGGAAAGAACGGGTTACGCTCAGCCGCGGCCTGATCCATGTGGGCATAGAAGGTGTCGCCAGTGAATTCCGCGAAATGTTCAATGTCTTCCATGGTCACGGTCCGCGGTGCGGTGTGGATCGTCTCACCAATGGCCAGATCGTGATAGCGGCGTGTAAATGGATGGGCTGGCGCATTGACCTCGGCTGCACCCGGCACCCATCTCTCGCCAATAGCTGTCAATATGTCCGGCGATCCTTGAATCGCCGTACGTTGCATATAATGCATCACACCGCGCACACCGCCCATTTCCTCGCCACCGCCAGCACGGCCGGGACCGCCATGGACCATATGCGGCAAAGGAGAGCCATGGCCTGTGGATTCTTTCATCGAGTCTCGGTTGTTGAAATAGAGCCGCCCATGATAGGCCCCTGCCCCCATAACAAATTTGCGGGCAACATCAGCATCATGTGTGATGACTGAGGCCACCAGAGACCCCTGCCCTCGGTTCGCCAGCTCAATCGCGTGGTCGGTATCGCGATAGCCCATGATTGTACTGACGGGCCCAAAGGCTTCGGTATCATGCACACGTTGCGCGGCATCGGGATCGCTGCAATGGAACAGCATCGGTGGCAGAAAGGCGCCCTTATCCGCATCGGCCCCATCGACCACGAAGTCGTCCGGATTGCCAAAGACGCACTCGGCCTCGTGCCCTATAATCGCGGCCTTCTCCAAAACATCGCGCTTCTGACTGGCCGAGACCAGCGCACCCATTCGGGTGGTTTCCAGTTTCGGATCCCCAATGGTGGTCTTTGCCAAACGCGCGGACAGCGCCTCAATAACGGCCTGCACATGCGGCTCGGGCGCGATGATCCTGCGGATGGCAGTGCATTTCTGACCCGCCTTAGTGGTCATCTCGCGCTGAACCTCTTTGACGAACAGATCGAATTCGGGCGTTCCCGGCGCGGCATCAGGGCCCAGGACCGAGCAGTTCAAGCTGTCCTGTTCCGCCACGAACCGGACCGAATTTTCCAGGATTACGGGGTTCGCGCGCAGCCTCAGCGCCGTATCCGCCGAGCCGGTAAAGCTGACCACATCCTGCATGGTCAGGCGATCGAGCATGTCGCCCAGCCCGCCTGACACCAGTTGCAATGCACCGTTGGGCAATATGCCCGACTCGAGCATCAACCGAACGCACAGCTCGGTCACATAGCAGGAATTTGTGGCCGGTTTGACGATGGCCGGAACCCCCGCCAGAAGAGTCGGAGCCAGCTTTTCCAGCATGCCCCATACCGGAAAGTTGAAAGCGTTGATATGGATCGCAACACCTTTCAACGGGGTGCAGATATGCTGCCCCAGAAAGGTGCCATTGCGCGAAAGCTGCTCAACCTCGCCGTCGAGATAGACATGCCCGTCCGGCATCTCGCGCCGCCCTTTTGAGGCAAAGACGAACATCGTGCCAATACCGCCGTCAATGTCGATCAGATGATCCGCCTGGGTTGCGCCGGTATTGAAGGACAGATCGTACATCGCCTGCTTGAGCTTGCCCAGATGAACAGACAGCGCCTTGAGCATCTTGGCCCGCTGGTGAAACGTCATCTTGCGCAGCGCAGGACCACCAACATTGCGCGCATGATCCAGCATTCCCTGAACGTCCAAGGCGTTGTTTCCGGCTGTTGCGATCACCTCTCCCGTCACCGCGCTTGCGATGTTGCGAGCACCTGCCCCCGGCGCAATCCACTCGCCCGCAGCAAAACTTGAAATCTGTTGGATCGTCATAGGTCTCTCCTTACTCGCGGCAGGGCTAGCGCGCGGGGGCGTTTGCGATATCTTATTATTAACCGTACGGTCGGTCAATAAATTTCAGAACAAGCAGCGCGGCTAGTTCAAACCTGCGCGGGCAGGTGGGCGAACCCCCGAAACCGAATACGCCCCCCACGCTGAGCACTTTCCGTGATCTGGTAATCAGGGAACCGGTTCAAAAACCGGCTAATGGCAACCCGTCCTTCCATCCGGGCCAAGGTCAGACCAACACAAGTATGCGGTCCGCCCGCAAACGCGTGGTGCTTGTTGGGACGGCGATCCAACATCATGTCGTCGGGGCAATCAAACTGTCGCGGATCGCGGTTGGCCGCGCCGATGCAAAGATGCAGATCGGTTCCTGCTGGAATGACATGTCCGTGAAATTCCACCTCTTCAGTGGTCAGGCGATTGCCGAACTGGTTCGGGCTTTCCAGACGCAGAAACTCGTCAACTGCGGTGAAAATCAGGTCTGGATTAACCAACAGCTCGGTCCGCTTATCCCTGTGGCGGTCCAACAGATCCAAAGCGTTGCCAATCAGGTTTGTTGTGGTCTCATGCCCGGCATTCAGTATGAAGATGCAGTTCTGGTACAGTTCAACCTCGGTCAGGCCGCCCTCGGTGTCATCCTGTATCAACCTGGTCAAAACATCGGTCTCCGGGTTCCCCGGGTTGGCCCTGCGGTCGTCGATGATATCGCGCAGAAAGGCTTTGAACTCGCGGACTGCGCGGTTGCCCCAATCTTCCTGCTCGGGCGTCAGCTGCGGTTCCAACGCCCCGAGAATGGCCAAGGACCACTCACGCAACGGCTCACGCTCGGACCGAGGGATGCCCAGCAGGTTGCCGATGATCTCGATCGGGATCGCCCCGGCAAAATCCTCGATCAACTCAACTGTGCCCTTGGCCTGCATTTGATCCAACAGCCCGTCGACAAGTTCGATCAGACCCGGCTCCATCTGCGCCAAAGCGCGCGGGTTCATCGCGCCCACCATCACCTTGCGGACACGCGAGTGCAGGGGCGGATCATTGAACACAAGACTGGTGGTGTGATGTTCAAACAATGGGCTATCCACCCCGTATTTGGGGCCAAACACGGCCTTCTTGTCCGAAATGAACCGCGTTGTGTCCCGATAGATGATGTCCAGATCCTGATGTCGTGACAGGATCGCCGACCCATCGGGTTGCAGGCAGACGGGCGTATCTTCACGCAGCGCCCTATAGGTAGGATAGGGATCATCGTGGAACCCGTCAGGCAGCTTGGTCAGCGCAAACATCAGTGGCCCATCGCCCCCATCTGTTCCGGCAGAACCAGCACAAGCCAGGGCACCAGAACGATCAGGGCCAGCCGAAAGATATCTGCGATCCAGAACGGCGTGACCCCTCTGAAGATCGTCCCGGTCGACACATCCCCGACCACACCCTTCAGAATGAACACGTTCAGTCCCACGGGCGGGGTGATCAGGCTGATTTCGGTGACGACGACCACTACAATGCCGAACCAGATCGGGTCATATCCCAGCGATGTGACCAGAGGAAAAAAGATCGGCACGGTCAGCAGTAGCATCGACAGGGATTCAAAAACACACCCCAAAATGATGTAGATGCCCAGGATCATCAGGATCACCACAAAGGGCGCAACGTCATACGCTGTGACCATGGCGATCAGCGCTTCGGGCAAACCGGCGAGGTTGATGAAGTTCGAAAATATCTGCGCCCCGATCAAGACCGAGAACAGGGCCGCAGCGGTCGCGGTGGTTTCCTTCAAAACCTCGAATGTTGAACCCAGGCTAAGCCCGCCGCGCGACAAGGCAATCAAAAAGGCGCCCATGGCCCCCATCCCCGCCGCCTCGGTCGGGCTGAAGGTCAGGTTCAGCGGTTGAAAATCGAAGGCACCATAAAGCCCGCCAATGACCAGAAAGAACAGCAGCAACACGGCCCAGACCGAGCGCAAGGCCCTCAGGCGCTCGACCCAACCGTGGCGTTCGCCTGCCGGTCCCGCCTCTGGTTTGCGCCAGACGGTCCAGCGCACCGCGAAAAGATAAAACAGAATGCCAAGCACACCGGGGATAATGCCCGCAACAAACAGTTTGCCAATCGAGGTTTCCGTCAGCAGGCCATATATGACCAGGATCACCGAGGGCGGGATCAGGATGCCAAGCGTGCCACCCGCTGCAATCGACGCAGTCGAAAGCTCATCCGCATAACCATACCGGCGCATTTCCGGCATCGCGACCTTGGACATGGTGGCCGCTGTCGCCAGAGACGACCCGCAAATTGCCGAGAACCCGCCGCAGGCCGCGACAGTCGCCATGGCGATGCCGCCCCGGAAATGGCCGAGAAATGCATTGGATACCGCATAAAGCTCGCGCGCGAGCCCGCCTTTGTTCACGAACAGGCCCATCAGGATGAACAGAGGCACCACCGACAATCCGTAATCCTGTGCCGTATCGGTGATCTGGCGACCCACCATCGACATCGCCGCCTTCAAGCCGCGCTCCGAAAAGATGCTGCCGCCACGTTCGTAGGCGAACCCAAGCGTACCAACCAGACCCATCGCGAAGACGATAGGCAGACGCACCAGTACAAGCACCAGAACAAGGGCAAAACCGATAAGTGCGGCGGTCATTGAGAGGTCTCCGACAAGGATTGGGGGGAGAAGATAGTAATCAGGCCCGTGACAATCATCGCCATGGCCGTGATCGCAGTGAACCCCGCGATGAACCAGCCGACATAAAATACCGGGATCGACAGGTATTCAGTCACATCGCCATAGTCCCGTGCGCGCTCGGCAAGAATCCAGACGCGTTTGATCGGCCAGATGAGCATCACGCCCGACACAATATATACAACAGCGTCACGCGCTCGGCTCAGCCGCAAGCGGGAAAATACTCCGTCCGTCAGGTCGACGGCGATCTGACCCTTTCCGGCTGAGATCATCGGCAGAACCGAAAACACCATGATCGCCATGAGAATACGTGTCAGCTCAGTCGCCGCCTCAATCGGGGCGTTGAAGACAGACCGCAGGATGACGTCAAAAAAGGTCATCACCATCAGGATGAACAGCGCGATACAGGCCAGCAGCGTCGGAGCGATGCTGACGCGACGCGCAAAAGTCACGAGAGATTGCATGATTGGGTCCCGGCTGGTGAATTTGGCTGGCGAAGAGACCCCGCCAGCCGGACTGCGTTATTGGGCAGCCATTTCATTTACGATCATGTCATAGGCCGCCTGTGCGTCAACACCGGTGCCGTTGACCTCGTCAATCACCTTGGCGCGGACATCAACGGCGATCGCGTTGAACTTTTCCAGATCTTCCGCCGAGGCCGCGTTGATTGCGTTGCCCTCTGTGGCTTCGGTCGCCTCGCGGCCGATCCCGTCGATCTCGTCCCAGATCTTGCCGATTTCGCGGCTCAGCGGTTCACCAAACACATTCTCCTCCAGCGCCTGCTGCAGCTCAGGGGGCAGGTCGGCAAACGTTTCTTCGTTCATGATAAAGGCGAACGACCCGCGATACAGACCGCCCGGAACCTCGTAAACGTTCTGGGCAACCTCGGTCAGCTTAAAACCCTTGCGGGATTCAAACGGCATGACAACGCCATCGGCTGCTTTCGAAGCAAGGGTTTCATAGACCTTCGGTGCAGGCACCTGGATGCCGGTCGCGCCAAGCGCTGTGCCGACGTCACCGCCAACCCCACCCGGGATACGGACCTTGAGGCCCGACACTTCATCCAGCGTGGTCACCGCGCTGCTGGAGTGCAGCTGCGCCGGACCATGCGTATGCAGGGCGATCACTTTCACGCCGCGATGCTCGTCCGCGGCCTTGAGATGTGCGTCATAGGTGCGCCAATAGGCGACCGATGCGGCCTCTGCCGAGCCTTCATATCCGGGCAGTTCTATCATCTTTGTGGTGACAAAGCGCCCCGGCTGGTAGCCGTGGAAAATGATCGAGGCATCCGCCGCGCCATCCATGATCAGATCCATCTGTGCTGGTGGCGGCGCGATGCCCAACTTCAGTTCGGCGGTGACCTGACCGTCTGTGGCCTCTTCAACCATTTCCACGAATTTTGGCCACATCTTCGCGTTGATACCGTGGGTCGGCGGCGCCCAGCTGGATATGGTCAGCGTATAATCTGCGGCCAGCGCCACGGTGCCCGAAACGGCCAAGGCGGCTGAGGCCAATAGCGTGCTCAAACTGTTGAATTTCATGGTTTTGTCTCCTCCCTCTGAAACATACATTGAATCTGCGTTAATAGTCCGTTTTGTAACCATCAATAGTCATGGTGATGTGGTCTGCCCCGCAATCCTCCAAGACCCGGGGCTTTCAGAGGCGACGGTCTCCATTATTCCCCGCGACAGCTGCGCCCCAATTTCATCCCGATAGTTCATCGGCCCCCCGCGCCAGCGCGGGAATCCGTAGCCATGGATCTGGACCATATCCACGGCCATCGCGTTTTCGGCGATACCCTCTTCGATGATCAATGCGCCCTCATTCGCAAGTACCGCCATCAAACGGGACGAAATCTCGGTGCTCGTAAACGCGCGCCGGGTGATGCCATGTTCAGCCGAGTTGGCTTCGATCAAAGCCTCGACCTGTGTATCACGGATCGGCGTACGGTCGCCGTCATCATAACGATACCAGCCTTTTCCGGACCGCTGCCCGAAACGCTCCATCTCGCAAAGCTGGTCGGCCACAGAGACATAGCGCTCATCCGGTGGGCGTGTTGCGGCATTGCGCTTGCGATTGGCCCATGAGATCTGAAGACCGGTCAGATCCTGCAATTCGTACGGACCCATGGGCATACCAAAGTCGCGCATGGCCTGATCCACTTGATAAGGCAGCGCACCATCTGCCAGAAGATAATCAGCCTCGCGCCGATAGGCGGCCAGCATGCGATTGCCGATAAAGCCATCGCAAATGCCCGATAGGACCGCTACTTTGCCCAGCTTTTTGCCAAACGCAAATCCGGTGGCGATGACCTCTGGGTCCGAATGCCCGGTATGTACGATTTCAAGCAGTTTCATGACATGGGCCGGGCTGAAGAAATGTAGACCTATACAGCGGGCCGGACTGTCGATACCGGCGAAAATCTGGTTTGGATCCAGATAAGATGTGTTGGTGGCAAGAATTGCGTTTGTGTCCATATGCCGGGCGAGTTCCGCGAAAACCTGCTGTTTGACAGATATGTCCTCGAACACCGCCTCAATGGCCAGTTGCGCACCCCGTGCGTCGGCATAGCTGTCAACGGCGCGAAAGGCGCTCAGGCGGCTCTGCATCTGCGCCTCAGTCAGCTTTCCCCGTTTGGCAGCGCCTTCGAGCAGGCCCTTAACACGCCCCAAGGCCGCCGCGGCGGCTTCGGCGTTCTGCTCAATCAACGTGACAGAAAACCCCCCATTCAGGGCGGCAGTTGCAATCCCGGCACCCATCAGACCGCCGCCGACCACCGCGATACGGCTGATGTCGCGCGGGGTTACGCCTCTGATCAAAGAAGGTTTGGACACGCTCCGTTCGGCAAAGAAAGCATGGCGAAGGGCTCGGCTTTCGGCACCTTGGCGCAGGGCCAAATGGCGGACGCGCTCTTTTGGCAAGGCATCGGCAAAGGGTTCGGTTGCCCACCCCAATGCCGTCAGATTTTCCAGCGGAGACTGCTGACCCTTTGACCGTTTCAAAAGTTCCGCGCGCGAAACCTCTATCAGGTCCGGTGCAAAGCTGGTGAGGCTACGCTGACTGACTGGCACTGGTCGCTGCGGCAGGTTGGCCGCAAAGGCCTGAACGGCAGCCTCAGGCTGTTCAGCGACAAGATCAAGGCCACCCAGCCCCTGTAATGTTTCTGCAGACAGGATCTTGCCCCGGCAGGCCAAGTCAATCGCGGCCTCCATCCCGACCAGACGGGGAATGCGTTGCGTGCCCCCTGCCCCGGGGATCAGGCCGACATTGACCTCTGGCAGACCAAATCTGGTACCCGGCGCGGCAATGCGCCAAGCGCAGCCCATCGCAACCTCGAACCCGCCGCCCAGAACGGTGCCGTGCATGCAGGCGATAAAGGGGACCTCGCTGTCTTCGATCATCTGTACTACGTCAGGCAGATGTGGCTCAACCGGTGGGGCGTCGAACTCTGACATATCGCCACCGGCAACAAAGGTTTTACCCGCACATCGCAGGACAGCCACGCGCGCGCCTTTGATGGCACCTACCGCGTCGGCCAACCCCTGACGCACCGCAGCGGATGTCGCGTTCACTGGCGGATTGTTGATCGTTACCCAGGCAACGTCACCCTTCCGCTCAACGCTCACCACCGGCGATTTTGCCATAACCCATCCCTTTGATTTGCTCAGATTCGGCTTGCGTTTATATATTGACCAACCGTTCGGTTAATGCAATCATAAAGTTGAAACGATACCGGCCGAGGCAGTGATGAGCGATACGATTCTTGTAGAAAATCACGGGAACTGGGTCGAGATTACGTTGAACCGTCCAGACAAGCTGAATTCGTTCAACGAAGACATGCATCATGCGCTTCAGACTGCCTTGAATTCCGCGCGCGATACAGGCGCGCGGGCAGTGCTGCTGACGGGCGCCGGGCGAGGCTTTTGTGCCGGCCAGGACCTTGGCGACCGCAATCCGTCAAATATGGACGGGCCGCCGGATCTGGGCAAGACCGTCCGCAGTTTCTATGCCCCCCTAGTGCGGCTGATCCGGTCGCTGAACTTCCCTGTCATCTGCGCGGTGAATGGTGTCGCTGCCGGCGCTGGGGCCAATCTGGCACTGGCCTGCGACATGGTTCTGGCAGCGGAAAGCGCGAAATTCATCCAGAGCTTTTCTAAGGTCGGCCTGATACCGGACACTGGCGGCAGCTGGCACCTGCCCCGCCTTTTGGGCGAGGCGCGCGCCAAAGGGCTGGCCTTTACCGCACAGCCCCTGCCCGCCAAACAGGCCGAAGACTGGGGCCTGATCTGGAAAGCCATACCCGACGATCAACTATTGGCAGAGGCTCGTACGCTGGCTGATCAACTGGCCAATGGCCCTACCCTTGGGTTGGGCAAGACCAAACACTGTATCCAAGCAGCGGCGACGACCTCTTTGTCTGATCATCTGGAACTCGAGGCTGATGCAATGAAAATCTGCGGCGAAAGCGCGGATTATGCCGAGGGCGTGTCCAGCTTTCTTGAAAAGCGCGCGCCCAATTTTCAGGGTAAATGACGATGACACCAAAGGAACGTGCCAGCAAATCAGCCGCTGCGATGTGGGCGAGTGACGAAGCCAGCAAATGGTTTGGCATGGAGCTTGTCGAGGTGGACGAAGGCTGCGCAGTTCTGGCGCTGACCGTCGTTGCGCATCACTGTAATGGGCACGGCATGTGCCATGGCGGCGTGACCCATGCCCTGGCCGACAGCGCCTTCGCCTTTGCCTGCAACAGCCGTAATCACGCGACCGTTGGCCAGCACACGATGATGAGCTATCTCGCCCCCGGCAAGCTGGGGGATCGCCTGACGGCCACCGCGACCGAGGTCTCGGTTACGGGTCGCAGCGGCATCTATGACGTGCGCGTCACAAATCAAGACGGCAACGTGGTCGCCGAATTCCGCGGCATGTCCCGCGCGATTGGTGGCACGAATTTTCAAGAATAGCTTCGCGACCGAAGGAGTAACGCGATGGAGGACCTGTCCCCTAACAAAGCTGACCTGGACCCGATCGAGATCGCCTCGGTTGACGAAATCCGCGCCACCCAGTTGGAGCGTCTGAAATGGTCCCTGCGTCACGCTTACGAAAACGTGCCGATATACACCCAGCGTTTCGACGATGCCGGCGTGTATCCAGATGACCTGCAACAGTTATCTGACCTTTCGAAATTTCCCTTCACCTACAAGAACGACCTGCGTGACAACTACCCGTTCGGCATGTTCGCCGTGCCGCGCAACCAACTGGTTCGGCTGCATGCCTCATCCGGGACAACCGGCAAGCCAACTGTTGTGGGCTATACCAAAGGCGATATCGACAACTGGGCCGATCTGGGTGCTCGGTCGCTGCGGGCCGCAGGTCTGCGCAAGGGTGATATCGTGCATAACGCTTATGGCTATGGCTTGTTCACCGGGGGTCTGGGCGCGCATTACGGCATCGAACGTCTAGAGGCGACCGTGGTTCCGATGGGTGGCGGGCAAACCGAAAAGCAGGTTGGACTGATCACAGATTTTCAACCCGATGGGATCATGGTGACCCCATCCTACATGCTCAACATCCTCGAACAATTCCATAAGGTGGGCCTTGATCCGCGCGAAAGCTCTCTGAAGGTTGGTATCTTCGGCGCCGAGCCCTGGACCGACGCGATGCGCTCGGAAATCGAGGCTGCATTCGACATGCATGCGGTCGACATCTATGGCCTGTCGGAGATCATGGGGCCCGGCGTTGCCAGCGAATGCGTCGAAACCAAGGATGGCCCAGTGATCTGGGAAGATCACTTTCTGCCAGAAATCATCGACCCCGCCACCGGCGAAGTACTGCCCGACGGTGAAACTGGTGAGCTGGTCTTTACTACCCTGACCAAAGAAGGGCTGCCCATGATCCGCTATCGCACGCGCGACCTGACCTGCCTGCTGCCCGGAACGGCCCGCTCCATGCGTCGCATGGCCAAGATCACCGGCCGCAGCGACGACATGATGATCCTGCGCGGCGTCAATGTCTTTCCCAGCCAAATCGAGGAACAGGTCATGGCGACCGGAGGCCTTGCGCCTTATTACCAGGTCGAGCTGTATAAATCCGGCCGGATGGATGCCATGCGGGTCTTTGTCGAAGCCTCTCAGGGATCTACCGATGAAATGTCCAAGACGGCGGCCGCCCGGATGCTGACCAAACGCATCAAGGACATCGTTGGAGTTTCAACTGAAATTGTTGTAGGTGAGCCGGGCGACGTCGAACGCTCTCAGGGCAAGGCGAAGCGCGTCATCGACAACCGCGATAAGGATTAAGCCTTGGCCCGGACAATCGCAAAAGACCACGACCAAAAGCGGGAACAAATCCTGAAAACGGCAGCCAAAGTGTTTGCCGATCAGGGGTTTGATCGCGCCTCGATGACCCTTTTGGCCAATGAGTGCGGAATCTCCAAGGCGAACATCTACCACTATTACGACAGTAAGGATGCCATCCTGTATGACATCCTCGAAACCTATCTGCGTGAGCTGCGCGACCGCATCTGCGAGGTTGATCTGACGGGCCTGACGCCCGAAGAAAGGCTGCGAAAGACCGTGCGTGAAATCCTGTTCGCCTATCAGGGCGCGGATGATGAACATCGGGTGCAGATCAGCGGCATGAACGCCCTGAGCGACGATCAGCAAAAGCTGTTGCGCGGGTATCAGTTGGATCTGGTGAATGTCGTGCGGGACATATTGAAAGACCTGTCCCCGGAGTCGTTCGGCGATGACAAGGACAAGCTGCGCGGTGCCACGATGTCAGTTTTTGGCATGCTGAACTGGTATTATATGTGGAACACAGGCGCAGGCACCAAAGCACGTGAGGATTACGCTGATTTGGTCAGCACCCTAACGCTCCACGGAATACGCAAACTCTAGACCCAAGACGGGCCGCTTCGCAGGACAGTTGCCTGACAGAACAATTTAGGCTCACCCCCCAATTCCGATCCATACCATTGGATCAGAAATTAGGGGGATGAACCTGCTTTCAATCTGCTACAGCTGGATGCGGAAGGCCGCAAAGCCATCTGCGCCCTCACCGGCATCCTCGATCGAAACCCCTTTGACGTCACTCATATAGTCACGCGCCTTCGGGCCTGTTTCGAACAGGACCGTGGTGCCGTCCAGCGGCGCAAACGACCAGTTGGCATCTGCTTTGGGGTCAATCGTGCCCTGTTCGACGATATAGCGGACAATCACGTCGCGGTTGGTGTCCGGCGCCTCGAACACAACCGTGTCGCCCATCGCGCCGGGGAAAGATCCGCCACCGGACGCTCGGTAATTGTTGGTGGCGATAATGAACTCCATGTCATCCGTGACCGGAGAACCATTGAAGGCAAGGTCCACGATCCGGGCCGCGCCAGGGTTGACCTCTTCACCCTTGGGTCCAAACCGCGATGGCTGGGACAGGTCGATCTGATAGGTGACGCCGTCCATCACGTCGAAATTATAGGACGGAAACTCTGGGTTCAGCAGGACCGCGTCGCTTGCGCCCGGTTCGACCTGATTAAACATTCCGGCAGACCTCTCCAGCCAACCTCGGACCTGCGCTCCGTTCACCCGTACGGCGCGAACGGTGTTGGGATATAGATAAAGGTCGGCCACATTCTTGATGGCAACGTCACCCACCGGGACATCGGTGTAATACTCCGGGCCACCACGACCGCCGGCCTTGAAAGGCGCCGCGGCTGACAGAATGGGCAGGCCTTCATGTTCCGTGCCCTTCATCATTTCTTCGACGTACCATTTCTGCGCTATCGACACGATCTGTACAGATGGATCATCCGCTACCAGCGCAAAATAGCTGTGCAGCGGGGCCGACGTCTTGCCGACCGCACGGCGCACATAGGCTAGTGTTTCGTCGTGATCTTTCGCGACCGAGGCCAGCACGGCCTGATCGTCCTCGACCAGCGCCGTGATCGAGCGATCTTCGTTGCGAACCGAAATCGGGCGCGCCTCAGACGTTGTGGTCACCACACGCCACTCGTTCCCATCGCGCTCCAGCAGCAGGTCCAGAAGGCCAAGATGTGATCCCCAGAACCCGCCCATGACGGCGGGTTTGCCCATCAACGTCCCTTTTGCAACGTCAATACCGGGACGGTCGGCAAATGTCTCGGACGGGAAAACAAGGTGGTTGTGACCGGTCACCAGCGCGTCAATCCCGTCAACACCGGCCAGCACAACCGAGGCGTTTTCCATACCGTCGGAATGGTCGGCATCGCCAATCCCCGAATGCGAAAGCGCGATGATCAAGTCGCAGCCCTGCTCTTTCATCTCAGGCACATAGGCCTGCGCTGTCTCGACAATGTCGCGGGCCTGCACGTTGCCTTCGAGATGCTTGCGGTCCCAGTTCATGACCTGCGGCGGCGTAAACCCAATGACGCCGACCTTGATCGGGTGTTTGCTGCCATCGCCCATTTCAATCTGGCGGTCGAGAATCGCATAGGGTTTGACCAGCGTTTTATCCTCACGCGGGTTTGCCCCCTGTTCCTTTGCCACGTTGGCCAGTACAATCGGGAAATCCGCGCCAGCAAGCGCCTTTTCCAAAAAGTCCAAACCGTAGTTGAATTCGTGATTGCCCAATGTGGCGGCGTCATAACCGACTGTGTTGAAGGCGGTGATAATCGGGTGGCTGTCGCCCTCTTTCATCCCCCGCTCATAGGCGATGTAATCGCCCATTGGGTTGCCCTGCAGAAAGTCTCCGTTATCGACCAGCAGAGAATTCGTCGCCTCGGACCGGATGCCGTTGATGATCGAAGCGGTGCGGGAGAGGCCTACCGTGTCGCGAGGCTTGTCGGCGTAATAATCATAAGGGAAGACATGCACATGAATGTCCGTCGTCTCCATTATCCGTAAATGCGCCTGATTATTGGCAGCCGCCGCAGAAAAAGGGTGAAGTGTAATGGCCGCGGCGCTGGCGGTGGTGGTCGCAAGGAACTGACGGCGGGACATCAAGCTGGGGTTGGAAAATGGCATGTGACACCTTTCATTTTCGTTTGTCGACGCGACTTGTGCAGGCCCTGCGAAACAGTGGTGTGACACTGGCTGGCAGGTCCTGCCACGCGTCGAACTGGGCATGAACCAAGTCAGTTTGCCCACAAGTTTCAGGGCGCGTAAAGCAATCCCGGGGTCTCAATTCGATTTTTGTAAAATTTTGCCAATGCCCAAAGCCGCGTTCAGGCAATCAATCGGGCAACGCTTTCTGCTGTATCCAGCTAAGGATCGGCGATGAAAGGTCCAAGGCTGTCGCTGAACTGTTCTATGAATTCCAGCGTGACCAGCGATGGTTGCTTCAAAACCGGTCGCACCAGCGACAGCGTATGAGGCAGAAATGGCCTGAAAGACCGATAGCTCAACCCCCTGTTCTGATATTGTACTGCGTCCAGTTCGCTAACGACAGACACCCCAACGCCCTTCACCACCAATTCGCAAGCGGCCGTGAATTGCCGAACCTCGATATGCGAGTTCAGTTCGACATTCGAGTTTTGAAATGCACGCGACAGGCGTGCGAAAAAGTCGCTGTCGCGCCGGGTGTGGATGATCTTCTGATCGGCAATATCTGCCGGTGTCACGGTCGAAAGGTCTTCCAGCGCATGGCCTGCGGGAAAGACGCAAACTGTGCGGATATCAATATGGGTGCTTTCGACAGCCGGGTGGCCATTAAACCCATCTGTGATTCCGAAATCATATTGCTCGCCGATCATCCACTCCAGGATGCGCTCGGGCCGATCCGGCTCTATCGTCATGGTGACGCCAGGCCGGTCGCTCAGAAATCCGGCTACAACATCTGGTAAGTGACTGGTGGCGAAGCCAGGAAGGCAGGCGACGCGAATATGCCCGGCTTTGCGTTGCGTGATGTCCTGACTGACATCCGAGATCTGCCGCATCAATTCCAGCACGCGCTCTACGCTAGGTTGCAGATAGCGGACCTCTTGCGTCGGAACCAATCGACCTTCTCGGCGGTCGAACAGTTGAAACCCAAGCGATTTTTCCAAGTCTGAAAGCAACCTGCTGACCGCAGGCTGGCTGACCCCCAGATCAAAAGCGGCGGCAGTGACCGAGCCATTGACGGTCACCGCCATAAGTGCCTCAAGCTGCCTAATTCTCAGGGTTTGGCTCATGGAGCGTCCTGTTTTTGCTGCAAATCTCGGTCACTTCATAACATCGTATTATATTTTTTGCCAGAAAATCAGGCTTGAATTATATTTCTGTAACGTTAACGTCGTGAAATCGTCATGTGTGCCGATTACGCGTAGCGCTCGGTATTCAACGAAGCATCGCCTTTGATGCATGGGAGGAATCATGAAAACGAAATTGCTTGGCGCTCTTGCCGTATCGACAGCCTTGTCCCCGATCGCGGCAATGGCGCAAACCGAAGTTCAGTTCTGGCATGCCTTTACCGGCCGCCTAGGTGAGCTTGTGAAAGCTCAGGTTGAAGAATTCAACGCCAGCCAGGATGAATATGTCGTGGTTGAAAGCCACAAGGGCAACTATTCGGAAACCCTGAATGCAGGCATCGCCGCGTTCCGCGCCGGTGAACAACCGCAGATCCTGATGGTATTCGAGGTTGGCACCGCAACTATGATGTCGGCCCAGGGCGCGATCAAACCGGTCTATGAGGTGATGGCTGAAAGCGGTGCGTCATTTGATCCGGACGCCTATATCGGCTCGGTCAAAGGGTATTATACGACCACGGATGGCGACATGCTATCTCTGCCCTTCAACTCGTCCACGCCGGTTCTATGGGTCAACCGCAACGCCTTCGAAGCGGCGGGCGTTGATCCCGACACCGATCTGTCGACCTGGGAAAAGGTCGGGGACACGCTGGATCAGCTTAAGGCCGGTGGTGAAGATTGCCCGTTGGTCACTGCATGGCAAAGCTGGATTCATCTTGAGAACCTGTCAGCCTATCACGACGTCCCCTTCGCATCGCAGGATAACGGCTTTGCCGGTCTGGATACCGAGCTGATGCTGAACGGCCCGGCCCAGGTTGCGCACCTGACCGCGATGGGTGACTGGGCCAAGGACGGCAAATTCATCTACACGGGCCGCCGCAACGAAGGTGGCGCGAACTTCCGGTCCGGCGAATGCGCCCTGTTCACCGAAAGCTCGGCAGGATACGCTGGGATCAAAGCCGAAGCCGAGTTTGATTTCGACGTGCGTCCGCTGCCCTATTGGGAAGCTGTCACGGCCGAGCCGCAGAACACCATCATCGGTGGTGCCTCACTGTGGGTCATGGAAGGTCATGAGGCCGATGAATACAAAGGCGTCGGCGAATTCCTCAGCTTCCTGTCCTCGTCTGACGTTCAGGCAGCCTGGCACCAGAACACCGGCTATCTGCCCATCACCACCGAGGCGGGCGAAGCGACCCGAGCGTCTGGTTTCTATGACGAAAACCCAGGCACCGACATCGCCGTCATCCAGATGACCGCGAAAGAGCCGACGGCAAACTCGAAAGGTCTGCGTCTGGGATCATTCGACCAGATCCGTGGCATCATCGACGAAGAGCTTGAGGCCATCTGGGCCGGTGAAAAGACCGCCCAAGAGGCGATGGACAGTGCGAAGGAACGCGGCGACGCGCTGCTGCGCCGGTTCGAATCCGCCAATCAATAAGTCGTAATCTGATGCGGGCCTCGTTGGGCCCGCATTCTACTCTGGTGGGCCAATAGAATGGAAAAACGCGTCATTTTTCGCGGCTGGCTGCTGCCGCTTGCGCTGATCGCCCCGCAGGTCATCATTTCCGCCGTCTTCTTTTTCTATCCTGCTGGTCAGGCCGTTTGGCAATCGTTGTTCATTCCCGACCCGTTCGGGTTGTCTTCTCAGTTCGTGGGCTTGGGCAATTTCGAATTCCTGCTGAGCGATAAATACTACCGCGCCTCATTCGTGACGACGGCGGCGTTTTCTACGCTTGTGACCCTGTGCTCGATGATCCCGGCCTTGTTCCTGGCAGTCATCGCAGATCGACTGATCAAGGGCTCGGGCGTGTATCGGACCTTGTTGATCTGGCCCTATGCGGTTGCCCCCGCGGTGGCGGGTGTGCTGTGGCTGTTCATGTTCAACACCCGCGTTGGTGTGGTCGCATGGTATCTGGGCCAGCTCGGCTATGACTGGAACCACGTCCTGAACGATGCCGAGGCCATGGGGCTGGTCGTTGTCGCCTCGGCCTGGGGGCGCATCAGCTATAACTTTCTGTTCTTCTTTGCGGCGCTGCAATCCGTGCCCCGCTCGGTCATCGAAGCGGCGGCGATTGATGGGGCCCATTTTTGGCGCCGGTTCTTTACCATCGTACTGCCGCTTTTGTCGCCGACCGCGTTCTTCCTGCTGGTCGTGAACATTGTCTATGCCTTCTTTGAAACTTTCGGCGTGATCCACACGATCACCGGAGGGGGTCCGCAACAAGCCACAACCATCCTGGTCTACAAAGTCTTTTCCGATGGGTTTGTGGGCCAAGATCTGGGGTCGTCTTCGGCCCAGTCGGTCATCCTGCTGGTGGTTGTCGGCCTGCTGACAGTGATCCAGTTCAAATATGTTGAGAAGAGGGTGCATTACTGATGGCGGCCCAACAACATGGAATGGTCGAGAAACGTGGTGCGGGCCTGTGGCTGACCCATGCGTTTATGATCCTTGGCGTTCTGGTCATCTTCTTCCCGATCTGGCTGGCCTTTGTGGCCTCGACCGTTACTCAGGCCGACATAATCTCGCCCCCGATGCCGGTTGTGCCAGGTGATCAGTTCTGGGTGAATTACAAGGCGGCCCTGTTCTCAGGCGTGAACGTCCCGGTCGCAACGATGCTGTTCAACAGCCTGGTGATGGCGATTGGCATTGCCGTGGGCAAGATCGTCATCTCGCTCCTGTCAGCCTTTGCCATCGTCTACTTCCGCTTTCCCGGGCGGAACACGTTTTTCTGGCTGATCTTCCTGACCCTGATGCTGCCGGTTGAGGTGCGGATTGTCCCTACCTTCGAGGTGGTGGCCGGGTTTGGTATGCTCAACAGCTATTCGGGGCTGATCTTTCCGCTGATCGCCTCGGCCACTGCCACGTTCCTGTTCCGCCAGTTCTTTCTGACCATCCCGGACGAACTGGCCGAGGCCGCGCGGGTGGATGGCGCCCGCCCGATGCGGTTCTTCGTTGATATCGTGATCCCGATGAGCCGAACCAACATCGCGGCCCTGTTCGTGATCCTGTTCATCTATGGGTGGAATCAATATCTCTGGCCGCTGCTGATCACCACCGATCCTGAGATGAACACCATCGTGATGGGCATCAAACAGATGTTCCCCTCGGGCGATGATTTTGCCCATTGGCCGACGATCATGGCGACCTCGATCCTGGCAATGATCCCACCGGTCCTTGTGGTGGTGTCGATGCAAAAGCTTTTTGTCCGCGGCCTTGTCGATAGCGAGAAATAAGAAATGGCAACAGTATCCCTTGAGAACGTCAAAAAGAGCTTTGGCCCGACGGACGTCATTCATGGCATCGACGTCGATATCGCGGATGGCGAGTTTATCGTGATCGTGGGCCCCTCCGGCTGCGGCAAATCCACTTTGCTGCGGATGGTGGCCGGGCTTGAGACTGTGACATCCGGCGAAATCCGGATTGGCGAAGAGCGCGCCAATGACAAGGAGCCGATGGACCGGGACATTGCGATGGTGTTCCAGAACTATGCTCTGTACCCCCATATGTCGGTACGCCAGAACATGGGCTATGGTTTGAAAATCGCCGGATTGCCCAAGGCTCAGATTGACCAGAAGGTGACCGAGGCCGCTAAGCTGTTGCAGCTTGAGCCGCTGCTTGACCGCAAGCCCCGTCAGCTTTCAGGCGGTCAACGCCAGAGGGTTGCCATGGGCCGCGCTATTGTCCGTGAACCTGCCGTGTTCCTGTTTGATGAACCGCTCTCAAACCTGGATGCAAAGCTGCGTGTCCAGATGCGTCTGGAAATCCGCGAACTGCAAGAAAAGCTGGGTATCACCTCGCTATACGTGACCCATGATCAGGTCGAGGCCATGACCATGGCCGACAGGATGATCGTGATGAACGGTGGTGTTGCAGAACAGATCGGCACCCCGCTTGAGGTCTATGAGACGCCCCGGACGCTGTTCGCTGCGCAATTCATCGGCAGCCCGGCGATGAATACCTTTGATGCAGAGCGCCAGGGCGGAAAGATCAGGATCAACGATACCGAGATTGGCCCATCAGGCGGGCCCGATAGCCCGTTCAAATTGGGCATACGGCCAGAGCATCTGTTCCTTGATGAAAACGGGCCCTTTGATGTCGTAGTTCAGATAGCCGAACCGCTGGGGGCGAATACTTTGTTGCACGGTCAGGTGTCAGGCTCTGGCGCGGCAATCACGATCAGCCTTCCGGGTGTTCATCCGATCGAAGGCCGTCATCCCAATATGCGTTTTTCTGTTGCGCCAGAGCATATGCATCTGTTTGACCCTACCTCTGGCATAAGGCTCGAGGGCTGATGCCTTTCCCTCAGGTCGAGGCGTTTCGCGGCGGTAAAAACCTGATCCGTGTAGTAGGGCACCGGGGGGCACGCGGCGTCCTGCCCGAAAACAGCATGATCGGTTTCGATTTTACGCTGTCCATCGGGGTTCCGCTTCTTGAGTTTGACGTGGTGCTGACGGCGGATGATGTGCCTGTCATAACCCATAACCATCGGCTGCACGCGCCGACCTTTCGGGATGCCAGCGGTCAGTTTTTGACCGGAAAAGAACCCAAAGTCTCATCCCTGTCCTTCGACCAGATTCAACAGTTCGAAATCGGGCGCTTGGACGGACACTCGGATTATGGTCGACGGTTCCCCGATCAGGCCCAACTGGACGGCGTTCGCGTGCCAAAGCTGCAGGACCTTCTGGATCTGATCAATCGGCCGGAATACAGCAAAGCCAATCTGATGCTCGAACTGAAATCTGATCCGGATCTGGCCCATGACGCGGCCTATCTGGACCGCTTTGTCGAACGCGTGGTACAGCAGGTTCGGGCCGCTGGCCTATCCGATCGCGTGTTGCTGCACAGCTTTGACTGGACCCTGTTGGAAGTCTGTCAGCGGCAGGCACCTGGCATGCCGTCATCTTACCTGACGCAGCTTCCCGAAAATGCCGATGACGTTGGCGAGGATTCCTCCAAGGCCGTTTGTCCGGACTTTCGAGGCCAAAGCGAAAAAATCCCGCAAATGGTCAAGCAAGCGGGCGGCGCGCTTTGGTGTCCGTATTTCGCAGATGTGATATCTGAGGACGTCGCGCTTGCCAAAGAACTTGGGCTTTGCGTAGCCGTATGGACGGTCAATGAACCGGCGGAAATCAGCAGGATGATTGATCTGGGCGTTGATGCCATCGTCTCGGACTATCCTGGACGGGTTCAAAGGCATCTGTCGGATTTGGGCATGAGATGGGTGTGATCCAGCCGCGATTTCCGACACGATCGCCATCGCTAATGACGGGACCATTCAGAATCACATCGCCTCGCTATCGGGTTAGTCTATAGCTGGGCCGCGCGGTTGTTGCTGCACTACGTGCGCGAGGATTCGAACGCCGCCCATGCTTGTTCAAAGGCTTCAAAATCGAACTCTGACGCGCGTGCTGGGCCAAGAATAAGCTTTTCGGTTTCAAGCAATTTGCGGATCGCCTGTTCCAGGCTGTCCACCACTTCGGGTGGGATCACCAAAGCGCCGTGCCGGTCCGCATGCACCAGGTCCCCGTCCTTGATCGAGAGGCTGAAGATGGTCACCGGGGTGCCCACCTCTTTGACGTGCACGAACCCGTGGCTTGGACCGACCGAGCCCGACACAACCGGAAACCCATCCGGCAAATCGCCCAGATCCCGCATCACGCCGTTGGTCAACGCACCGCTGATGCCAAACCCTTTGTGGACCGTGGTATTGATCTCACCCCAGTAAGCACCGATGCAGTCCGGGAAATCCAAATCTTCGACAACCGTGACAGCCGGGCCTGTGCCCGTTGCCATGTGCCGGTAGTAATCCATCCGGCGCTGACGGATCACTTCGGGAGGGTCTTCGGGAGGGTTCACCGCCGCTATCTTTGCCGTTCTGGCATAACCGACCATTGCCCCCGCATCGGGATCCGAGCACAGCATTGTGCCCCGCGTGAAATTGTCGAACCCACGCTTGCCTTGCGCCACTTCTATCGCATTGCAAACGGTGGGGGTGTCGACGGATTTCAAAAGGTCCAGTAAGGGTTTTTTCATAGTGCCTCCAGCCAACGGCACAGAGCCGCTGTCGTCCGTTCGGGTTGTTCAAGTGTAGGTAAATGCCCCGCCTGTTCAATGACCTCGAAACGGCTATTCGTGAGAAGTTCATGCATCAGGGCGTGTCGCGAAACCGGGCACAGAGCATCATCTTTCCCGCACAGGATCAGGGCCTGTCCGGGATAACCGCGCAAGGTATCGCTTTGGTCGGGGCGATCTCGCAATGCTTTGGACTGGTTGATAAAAACATCCGGTCCAAGACCCAAGGCCATATCCATGCACAGGTTCAGAATTGCCTCGCGGTTCGGGCCATCGGTCAGGTAGTTTGGTTTCATCTCCTCGGCCATGACCCGGCCCAAGCCCCCACTGGACACAGAAGCGATTTGTGGACCACGCCTGCCTTTGACGTCATCCCGTTCGGCCAAGTGGTTGGTATCCATCAGCGCCACGCTGACGACGCGCTGCGGTTGCTGCCGGATTATTTCCATCGCAACGATGCCACCCATGGACAGACCCGCAAGGACAAAGCGCGGGGGCGCATAAGACAACACTTCGGCGGCCAAAGCCTGCACCGTGTCATGCCCCCCAATCGGCGCGTAGAGGACAGGATTGCTGCTCGAAAGCGCCGCGACCTGCGGGGCAAAAAGCCGGGCGTCGCACATCATGCCGGGCAACATTACAAGTGGTTTCATGCGACCAATGCAGCCCCGTCGGCCAGAGATCCAAGTTTGGCAAAGGCGATATCGGGATCAACCGCACCAAATCCGGCAAAAGTGCCAAATCCGCAATCCGAGCCCGCGATCACTCTTTCGCGGCCGACAATATTCGAAAACCGTTCAATACGTTGGGCGACCAGTTCCGGATGTTCGACAAAATTTGTCGTGGTGTCGACAACTCCAGGTACAAGCACTTTGTCCTCAGGTATTTCGGCTTTGCGGTCACGGAACACCGTCCATTCATGCGCATGACGGGGGTTCGAGGTTTCGAACAGGACATAGCGGGATTTGGTCGACATCAGCGTGCCGAACACTTTGTCCATTCCAATGTCGCAACAATGCGGTCCTTCGTAATTGCCCCAGCAAATATGGACGCGCACCTTGTCAGCGGGAACGTCCTGCAATGCGTGGTTCAGGGCCTCAACATGCAAATTGGCGATCTTGACAAATTCTTCGTCCGAAAGGTCAGAGAACAGCATATGGCGAGACAGGGCCAGGTCCGGGCAATCCAGCTGTAGATCCAGACCGGCCCCCACAATGGTTTCGTACTCTTGCTTCATCGCATCGGCGAGTGCAGCCAGATAGGCTTCACGCGTGGGGTAGAAATCATTTTGCAGAAACAGCGAGATGACACCCGGGCTGGCCGCGTTCATAAAACCACGCTCGACACCATGCGCGGCCATGGCGGCCTTGAGGTTGTCGATGTCTTTTTGCAGTTCACCTTGCCCTTTTGACCGCACCTCACCCACACACATTGGGCGCGCATATTGTGGCGTACCGCCATCATCAGCCAGGCGTTTCAGGAAGCCGGGAAACATCTTCAGATCTGCTGGCGCGTTGCGCGGGCTGTCCCCGTCAAAACCAGTATAGCGATCTTTGACATAGGTGGCGTATGAGATCTTCGACGTCTCGCCATCCGATACGATATCGACCCCGGCTTCGACCTGTTTGCGCACTGTCTCGGACACTGCCGAGGTCATGCAGGCATCAAACGCATCCGCGTCAAATGGCTCTGCACGCTCGCGCGCAAAGATGAAATCCACGACCTCCTGACTACGCGGAAGGCTCCCTACATGTGTGGTTGAAATGCGGGTCATTCCTTCTTCTCCCTCTGCAAGTCTGATCTGCGCCGCCCGGAAGGCAGCGCAGTTTGTTTCATGCACCTGTCCAAGTTGTACCGGCCGGATCTTCGGTTGCGGTAACGCGATAGAGCCCCGCGTCACCGGTCATCGAAGGCGTGACGCCATAGCTTTCGCCGGGCAGAACCAGTGCAGTATCCCCATTTGTCAGGGTTGTTTCGACATCCTCAATCGTAATCCGCCAGTGGCCACTGGCCGGCATCAAGACCACCGGCTTTTCGGCTTTGACCGGATCAGACACGCACGAGCCGCGACCAAGGAAATCAACCTCGAAACCCGGCTTGTCCTTGATCAGGCCGTTTTCACCGATCACAACGGCAGGCTTGTTTGATGACAGCGCCATCAAATCCCAATAGCGGGCCACGTAATTGCCAATCACATTTTCGACGGGGACCTCGGGATAGGCTTTCAACTGCTCTTCAGTCAGCAAGGGCATGGGCTGTACGTCATGCGGCAGCGTTTCCCCTTTTTTGCTGTCGTAAAGAACCCCATTGTTTCCAAGCATCAAGCCATGGGCCTGCGCATCCTGAATAACCTGTGGCGCCCAAGTGACCCCGCCCCCGGCATCGTCGCCGCCAAGGACTGCCATGATCATCCCATAGTCCTGCCCCACATTTTCAAACCCGCGGAAGATACCGGTCGGGATGTTGAAGATGTCTCCTTCTTCGGCAATGAACTCACCAGCCGATCCGTATCTGCCCCAGAAGAACCGCCAACGGCCTTTGGCGACAAAGAACACTTCGGCCGTGGTGTGGCTATGCAGAGAGTTCCGGCATCTCGGCGGTTGGCCTGCGGCACCGATGTTGAAACCGATCTTATCGGTGATGTGGACATGCTGGTCGGGGCTTTCAGATACGCCCCCGCCGATGATGGTGAAGTTTTCCTTTTGATCTGACCCCGGGGTATGGGCGTCGATGAACGCGGTTTTACAGGGTTTCAATTCGCCATAACGGACGATGCGGCTTTGGATGGTACTCATTTCTGTCTTCCTTTTGGTTGGAGTTCGCTGCGGTCAAACTCCGAAACCAGGCGGGCGGTTGTTCAGTCGCCGGGCACGCAGGCTGGCCCGGTGGGCGTGAAAACGCCGCAGGGCCTGCCCAGCCTCCAGATTTGAGAGACGATGCGACATTTACAGATCACCGGTTTTCAAAAGGATCTGTTTCCAGACCGACGTTTCATCAAACAGAGTGTACTCACGGCGCAGGCCCCAGGGGCCGAATTCGGCGTGGCTAATACCCAGCACAAAGACCTCGGCCCCCGTCGGCGTGCCGAACACACCCCATCCATCATGCTTGCCATGCAGCGACCAGCGGATCGCGGCGCGGGGCGGCATCATTGGGTCATCGCGACCGATCTGATGTTGAATTTTGAACTCGGCATTCGGGAAAGAGGCGCAAAGCCCCATCCAAAAGCGATCGACCGGAGCCCAGCTGTGACCAGTCGTGCCGCGCGGATATTCCGATTGCACGGCGCGGTCATACTCGGCACTGATCACGCTCAGGTCTGCAGACATGACCCGGTTCAGAATGTCGGCGTATTTCTGACCCCATTCATTGTCATTACCACGCCCTTTGTAAGGTCCAGGCTGATCATTCGCCGGCGTGTAAGGCTGGGCGCAAGCCTCTGGGCCGCCTTCGCGGGCGATCAGATCGCGGGCATATTCTTTTGGGTCCCAACCCATCTGTTGGACAATCGCACCCTGGTCGCGGATCAGCCATTCATCGTTGATCTGGTTGTTGATGGCGTGACAGTCAGCAAGGATACGGTAGACCAGCTTTTTCCCGGTAGCCTTCCCATAGGCACCGTCTCCCAGATGGGTCGCAGTCGACAAAAGCCTGTGCGAGGACAGCATGCCCTCTTCCGGTGTGCCGGACCAAATCACATCCTCACCCAGCAATGTGCGGTCGGGGAACTCGGCAAGCGTTGCCATGGTAGCGGCAATGACGCCCTGATTGCCAACGACAACTGACCCCGGGGATCGAACTACGATATCGGGCGCATAGTAATGGTGCAGCGTGGCAATGCCCCGATCTTCCCAGATTTCTTTTGTGATCCCAATAATATAGTCAGGAAAATCTTTGAATTTCGGGTCAAATCCCTTCATGTCTTCCATCCTTCAGGTATACGTGCAGAACCGCGAACAATCAGCGGTCCATCTATTTCCAATCGGTGCGGACCAACATCGGGCCCTTCGATTTTGCTCAGCAAAATGTCCACGGTTTCGGCAACCATACGGTTTGCAGGCTGTCGTACAGTGGTCAGGCTATAGGTTGGCCATGCCGCAACGGCCACATCGTCATATCCGACAACCGAAACATCTTCGGGAATCCTTAGGCCCAACTCGAATCTGAGGGTGTCCATCACTGCAATAGCCATGTGGTCATTGGCCACAAAAACGGCGTCGGGCGGGTCCGAGGCAAACATCTCCAGCGTTGCCGCCCGCGACTGTTCGCTGGTGAAGTTCCCAACGCCGCGCGCATGCAGTTCCGCCCCCGCATCATGCAAGGCGGCCCTGAAACCTGCTTCGCGGTCGCGCTGGGTCGACGCGCCTTCCCACCCGGCGATGTACCCGATCTTTTTATGCCCCCCGGCCAAAAGGAATTCGGCAGCCTTGCGCCCACCCGCGATATTGTCCGAGGTGACCGCCGACATGGCCGGGTCGTCCTGAACCCGGTTAAACAGCACCATCGGCACACCGGCAGCCAGACAACGATCCGACAGATCCGACGACAAAGCCACCGAAGCCGCGATAATCCCATCAACCTGAAAATCCAGTATTTCTTCGATCACGTTGTCTATGTTGCCGGCCTGATGCGACGCCATGAAGACCAGCACGTGGTAGCCGCGCTCTTGCAACTTGTTTGTCAGCTTTTCCAACGCTTCAGGATAGAACTGATTGTTCAGATAGGCGACCACAAGTCCAATGATCCGGCTTTTGCCCGAGACCACCGCACGGGCCAGAAAATTTGGCCGATATCCCAGTTCATCCGCTGCCTTGCGCACTTTCGCGACCGTTTTTTGCGAGGCAGATGCACCAGGCGTAAAGACCCGGCTAACGGCGGATTGGCTGACCCCGGCCAGCCGGGCAACGTCCAACGATGTAACCTTCTGAGTAACCATCAGTCTGCCGTCCAGCCTCCGTCCACCAACATTGCTGTTCCTGTAACCAAAGCCGACGCCTCTGATGCCAGGTACACTACCGCGCCCATAATATCCTCAATCTCTCCCGGGCGGCCCAGCTTGATCTTGTCCAAAATCCAGGCCCGTTTGGTCGGGTCCTCGAATGTAGGCCGGGACAAATCCGTCAGGATGAAAGTCGGGCAAATCGTGTTGACACGGATCTTTGCGGGCCCGAATTCCAGCGCCATCGCCTTGGTAAAGCCCTCGACCGCAAACTTGGAGGCGCAATAGACCGCGCGTTCCTGCCCGCCGACATGGCCCATCTGGCTTGAGATATTTATCAGCGATCCGGGACGCCCGGCCTCAAGCAACCCTTTGGCAACGGCTTGGGTTAGGAAATAGGCCCCCCGGACATTGACGTTCATGACCGAGTCAAAATCTTCGGGCACCGTTTCGACCGCCTTGCTATGACGTGCAAACCCTGCCGAGTTCAAAAGGATGTCAAACGGTCCGTTTTCGGCGACAGCCGCGGCAGTTCCTGCGACATCGGTGACATCCATCTCAAGCACCTTGGCAGACCATCCCTTGGTAGTCATCTGATCGGCTATCTCTTGTAACGCACTTGCGCGGCGCGCCGCCAATGTGACCTCGGCCCCATGCTCTGCCAGCGCTACGGCGCAGGCCAGACCTATGCCCGACGATGCCCCGGCGACTAGCGCACGTTTGCCGCCTAGACTGAAACTGGGGGTGCTGGGAAAATTGAGCATATCAGACCTCGCCGACTGGGTATGGAATTTCACCTGCGACACGCGCTTTGTTGAATTCGCGCAGGCGGGCAAAGACATCTACGCCCAGTTGCCGGTACACGTCCAGCAGGTCGACCAACACCCAGTTCTCCCGGATCAGGCCATCTTCCAATCGCCAGAAATCCAACGATCTCATAGTGATGCGCTGGCCAGAAGGGGCGATACCCATCCAGCCGTCATGAGTGATGGTCTGGATCATGTCCGGCCAGCCGGTAACAGCTGCATAATCACCGTCACCAAAGAAATGAAAGGTGATCTCGTCGGCGTATTTGCCTCGGTCCGGCATGCCACCCAGGAAAGGGATCTGGTGCCAGTTGCGAAACCCTGCAATGCCGCGCCCGGTGCCGATCCCGGCGGGCCCGTACCAGTTCATGCGCGGATGCCAGAACCTTTCCATCTCCATCACTTCGGGGCCACCCTGACTGGGATGCTTTTCCAGATGCTCAAGCATGGAAACGATATGGTCGCAGGAGGCCTTCGATTTTGCCTCATCCCAGGGGCCCCGCACGATACCGTCCAGCGTCGCCGGGCCGGGAATACAGAACTCCTGCCCCAAAGACGGGGCCATCGGCCAGGCCTTCGCCTGCATCATCACTTCGGGAATGTCCCAGAGTGCCTGGATTTCGACAACTTTGCGATTTTCGAAGCGGTAGAATTCGTGGAACCGCATATGGGTCAGATGCCCGGTCGGCGGGATGTCCAACCAAGGGGCGACGAAGGTGCCTACGTAGTGGCCGCCACAGCAGACCCAATCATCACCATGTTGCGTCGGCCCGCCCATCACAATCCAATCCCGGCGTTCCAGATCGGGCATGGATTTCAAAAGCGGTGTGTAGCAGGCATCATAGAGTTCCTGCGGCCCGGTCAGGTCGCCGAATGGATGGGGCATGTGGATGACGGCATCGGGCGCAATCACCGCCTGCAGTGCAGCTCGGACGCCGGTTTCGTCAAAGTTATACATGGCTTCGCGCAATGGCGCGATCAGGGCCTTATGGGTAGAATGTGTGTCCATTGCGAAATCTCGCATTGTGTTCTCTGCTTTTCTTTCAAAACCCATGGCGCCCGGGCAAACCCCAAGCGCAAGTTCTGCAGCAATGACCTCACTCTTATGAGGACGCGTCTGCAGCCTCGCGATAAGCCGCACCTTCGCCGTAAGGTACGTTGATACCCCCATAACGCCGGACGCGAATATTGCATTGCTCGGCATGGCCGACAAAGCCTTCCAGCATACACAGGCGTGAGCCGAATTCGCCGATCATTGCCGCAGCCTCGTCGGTAACAACCTTCTGGTAGCTGTGAGTTTTCATGAACTTGCCGACCCACAAACCGCCGGTATAACGTCCAGCCTTTTTGGTCGGCAGCGTGTGGTTCGTGCCGATCACCTTGTCACCGTTTGCAACATTGGTCCGCGCCCCAAGAAACAGCGCTCCATAGCTGGTCATGTTTTCCAGGAACCAGTCGTCACGGTCGGTCATCACCTGCACATGCTCAGAAGCGATATCATCGGCAACTTGCAGCATTTCGTCATAAGTGTCGCAGACAATGACTTCCCCATACTCATCCCAGCTGACTTTTGCGGTTCCGGCGGTAGGCAGGATGCCGAGGATACGGTCGATCTCGCTCAGCGTTTCTTCGGCCAGCCTGCGCGAGTTGGTGACCAGAACACAGGGGCTGTTGTAGCCATGCTCGGCCTGCCCCAACAAGTCGGTCGCACAAAGTTCGGCATCGGCAGCGGTTTCGTCGGCAATGACCATGGTCTCGGTCGGGCCCGCAAAAAGGTCGATGCCAACGCGACCAAAGAGCTGCCGTTTGGCTTCTGCGACAAAGGCGTTCCCGGGGCCGACCAGCATGTGGACCGGATCAATGGTTTCCGTACCGATCGCCATGGCACCAATCGCTTGGATACCACCCATGACATAGATCTCATGGGCCCCACCCAGATACATGGCAGCGATCACGGCCGCATTGGGCTTGCCCTGAAACGGCGGCGTGCAGGCGATGATGCGAGGCACACCCGCCACTTTAGCGGTCGCAACCGACATATGCGCCGACGCAACCATCGGGAATTTACCGCCAGGAACATAACAGCCAACAGACTGCACCGGGATGTTCTTGTGGCCGAGGATGACGCCCGGCAAGGTTTCAACCTCGATATCCAGCATTGAGTCGCGCTGCGCCTGGGCGAAATTTATCACCTGTTTCTGAGCGAACTTGATGTCGGCCAGCTCGCGTTCGGTCAATGAGGCGATCAGCTCGTCGATCTGTTCCTGGCTCAGGCGGAAGCTTTCCGGCGAGTAATTGTCAAACTTTTCCGACAGATCACGCACTGCCGCATCACCGCGGGTTTCGATGTCTTTCAGAGTCGTTTCAACGACAGCGCGTGTTTTGGCGTCATCTTCGGCCCGGTCGGCCTCGGGTTTGCCGCTTTTCAGATATTCGATAGCCATTGTCCTAATCCTCAATTTTCGGGCCGGGGCGGAATTTCTTCTCCCCGGTCAAATGTTTCCCACCCTTTGCCCTGGAACAGATCGACGCCAAGCTGCGAGGCGACATGGGCAAAATCGACATTCACCCAGTTGTCGACGATCTTGCCGTCGACAACTTTCCAGAAATCCATGTAACGGATCTCGACGCGCTTGCCGGTGGGCGCAATCCCCAGAAATTCGCCAGAATGGGTTGCTTCCTGGCGGCCAAAAGCTGCCGCCCACTCGCCCATATAAAGCCGGGCCTCGTCGATGCAGGTCTTGTCGGAAAACGCAGCCTGGAACGGGCGTTGCCAGTTTTCCTGGAATTCCTTCAGGCCCGTCTTGGTGCCGCAACCCTGGTTGCCAAGCCAGCGGAACCCTTCGGCGAAGAATTCGCCGATGTCTTCGATACGGTGGTCGTTCAAACCATCGACCATCCCCTCGATCACGGCGCGGGTCTCGTCGGTTTTGCTCATGTCCGTGTCACGTGTCAGCACGGCTTGTTCGGGGCGGGAGCCCTTCATGTTTCTCTTCCTTTTATGGTTACCAAGGGATCTTCTTTGTGGAGGGCGAGGATTAATCCGCCGTCAGAAAATCCCTTGGCATCCGGTTGAGCGCCGGATGGCGCGCAACGGCGTTATGTCTGGCAGAGCAGCTCATGCAGCCTGCTCGGCGATTTCAGCAAAGAGGTCATAGCCCAGTTGCAACAGCACATGCGGGACATCGACGAAAACCCAGTTTTCGACCAGCAGATCGTCCTCGCGGCGCCACCAGTCACAGACCCGCATGAAGACGCGTTTGCCACTTGCGGACTGGCCGAGGAAAGGTTTCACCTGAACGCCAGTTAACGAGGGCCAACCGCCCGAGCATACGTAATTACCTTCGCCATAGCGGGTGAAATGCGCCGTCATGCCGTTGCCCGCAGTGCCGCCAGACCAGCCTTCAAAGGTGGCTTCGAAAGGCACCTGGAAGCTGGCAAAACTCTCGATCCCGACGAAAGAACCGAAGGCGCCGGGGCCGTACCAGACCATGTTGTCATGCCAGTAGGGGCGCCAAGCCTCGTTCTCGGTAGCAAGCCCGGCCAGCATTTCTGTGACCATATGATAGCTCTTGGCACCCTCGGCAGGATCCTGCGGAGTGGTCAAGATGCCATCATGGCTGGCAGGGCCATGAATCATGCCGGTGAAGCCGCGGGTCTTGCCCGGGCTGTCGGGGATCGGCCATTGTCCAGCGGCCAGCATCAGCTCTGGAATATCGAGGAAGATATAGCTTTCCACCGCCTTGCCGTCTTGCATCCGGTGGAACTCGCCGAAGCGCAGATAGGCAAGCTCGCCTGTGGCCCGGATGCCGAGCCAGTCGCGCGAGAACCGACCAACGAAATAGCCGGTGGCGCTGATCCAGTCCTGCCCGTCAAATTCGCCGGCCATGACGATGTCATCGCGCCGAAAATGCCCGTCGAAGGCAGCGGCGAGCGGGGCGATGACGTGATCGTGCAGCCCGAGGCCGCCCGCGACCTCATTGAAGGGATGCACCACGTTGACATGTGCACCGGGGGCGAAGAAAGCGTCAAATGCCGGCCGGAAGTTGCCAGGATGGCGTTGTGCTTCGGTGAATTTCAGAAAGGGTTTGCGGTCGAGGTTTTTCATCTTCTCTGTCTCAATGGGGTCTGTTCGGGGCGTGTTCGGAGAAGCGCCCCGCAAGGTCCCGCGCGCATCAAAGCAAATGGAATTCGTCCCGGCCGCCGGGTCCTGCGCGCAGCTACATTCAGTCTGGCAGTATGCGCATGGGCAGATACGGACTGAGGATGAGTGCGTCCCATCAGAGTTAGCCTTTCACAGCCCCGGCCGTCAGACCGCCCACAATCTGTCGCTGGAAGAACATGACCAGAATGAACAATGGAACTGTGGCTGAAACCACAGCCGCAACCGCGAACATCACGTTACCTTCAGTCTGCGTTGTACCAAGAAACGCGGCAATGGCAGGCACCATCGTGCGGTTGCTTTCGGACAGCAGCATCGCCCCGACGGCAAAATCGTTATAGGCCAGCAGGAACGAGAACAGCCCGGTGGTGATCACCCCTGGCCACATCACCGGAATGATCACGCGACGAAATGCCTGGAACTGGTTGCATCCGTCGACCTTGGCGCTTTCATCCAGCTCGCTTGGGATATTCTTAAAGAAAGAATGCAGCATCCACAGAGTGAACGGCTGGTTTATCGCCACAAGCACGATGATCGTGGTTGGAAGGATCCCCCAGATGTTCCATTCGAAGAAAGGCAGCAAATATCCCGAGACCAGCGTAATCGGTGGCATAGCCCGGAAGATAAGTGCCGTGATCAATAGCCAGAACGTATAGTTGTAGGTCGACCGGGACAGAGCATAGCCCCCCAGCGTTCCGATTGTGAGCGAGATGGTGACAACAAAGAAACAGACGATCCCTGTGTTGAGAACATTCCGCCAGAATTCTTCCTGTATCCAGGCGCCCTCGTACCCTGTGGTTGTGAAGGGCGAGCCATAGACGGCTTCGGTCCGTGCTCCGGTGATGGCATTGGTCCAGTCGGCGATCGAAAAGAAATCCAACTCTACTTTGAACGAACCCCAGACCGTCCAGAGGAACGGGAAAGCGGCCAGAACGAACCATAGGATCACAAATAAGGACGAGGCGATCCGGAGACTTCTAGGCATTCTTTGTGCGCGGCTGGCCATATTATCTTGCTCCTTTGAAGTCGCGCCAGGTGCGGACAAGCACGGGTGACAGCAGAATGGCGACTCCGATTATCGTGATCACAGAGGTCGCGGCCGCGGAAGAAAGCTGCCGGGTTTCACCGCCTAAGTCGTTGAAGATGAATGTACTAAGGGATTGTGCGTGCGCACCTGCGCTGAACCCGATTATCGGTTCAAACACCTTGAAGTTGTCCATCAACTGAATCAACGCAACAAATGTGACCAGTGGCATGAGATGAGGAACGACCACGAACTTAACCTGTTGCCAGCGGGTTGCCCCGTCTATCTGGGCGGCCTCGATTTGATCCTGGGGCAATGTTTGCAGCCCCGCATAGAACACGACAAATGCAAATGGAGCGGCGTGCCAAACTCCATAAACCATCAGCGCCACCCACATCAGCCCGGTTGAGGCCTTCAGGCTAAAATCCGGATCCCCGGCTAGATATACTAGGGCGTTGCCGATGACCCCGCGGCTGTCAATCATCCAGAACAGGATAAGCGAGCCAATCAACGGAGTGACGATCATCGGCAGAAGCGAAAAGAAGATCAGCAGCCCTTTGAGATTTCGGTGCAGGGAGTTGATTGCCAGCGCAATCACCAGCCCCAAAATGATTGTGAGCGGCGTCACAACAAACGTGAAGGTCAGCGTAAAAGCCATTGCCCTGTAAAAGGGCAAATTACCGATCTTTGAGAAGAAATCGCCCCAGGTTTCATTCGCAGCCCAGATCTGGCCAATTTCCTGGATCGCCAGGTGGCCACGGTCCAGGTAAATGTCCAATCCGACAAATCGGCCCAGTGGTTTCTCGGCGCGAAGGGCGGCTGTTGCCTCTTGATCAATCGTGGTCTCTGTCGTGCATCCAATCAGGGGGGTGCAGCTTTCGACCTCTAACAAAACGGCCGGATGAGGCGCGAAAATGGATTGGGTCACCACCGAGACTATCGGCATCGCGATGAACAGCAGCATCGCAAGCCCGGTGGGCAGGAAGAACCACAGGAAGGTCTTATGGCGCATGTCGCAATCCCCACGTGAATTGGTTTGTGCGGGCGGCCCTTACAGACGCCCGCACGAGTCAGGCCCTACTGGAGGAAACCTTGTTCGATGGCAGCCGCGCGATATGCGGCTTCGACATCGGCCAGCGCCTGCTCAGCGCTTTCCTTGCCTTGCATGAAGTCTGAAAGTTCATTGCCTAGCGCGCTGTGCATCAGGCCCATGTAAGGCAACATCGGATAAGGCGGTGTGCCCATTTTGGCCGCCTCAAACACGCCTTCGGCGTCCGCACCAGGCTCGTAGCCTTCGATCAACCATACCGCCAGCGGCGTGGTTTCATCGTTCAGCATGTCAGGACGGATACCGTGTTTCATCGCGATGAACGTAGCTTCGGCTTCTTCATCCGAGATGTTCTTGCCGACGGTCCAGCCGTCCCACCACAGGGTCGATGCCGGCGTCGACCCGCCGCCGACTGTCAGTGGTGCGCCGATCGCATGACCGTCGATCACTTCCTGAAGCACGCCTTCGGTCGTGGTTTGCTGCGATGCGCGTGAACCCCACATATTCATGATTGCAACGTTACCAGCACGGTATTCGGCATTAGTGGCATTGGAATCGTGGGTCAGGAAGTCGGGGTTCATGTATTCCGACAAAGCCTTCATCATGTTCAGCGCATTGACACCAGCCTCAGAATTCACGTTGGGCTCGGCTGTTCCGGCTTTGAAGTGGCTGCCGCCATAGCCAAGAAAAATGTTGTTGAATTCCTGTGCCAGATTCCAACCCGACGCATAGGCGCCGCCAACCGGGTTTTGCATGATGCCCTGCTCGCGAATGGCTTTGGCAGCTTCGAGCAATTCTTCATAGGTTGTCGGCACTTCGACACCGGCCTGTTCCAACACGTCCTTGCGATACATCAGGTGCTGAGCATTCGCCATGAACGCCACGGCCATAATGTCATCACCAATCTTGATCAACTGACCTGGCTGCAGGTCCTGACCATGCTGTTCCACCAGATCGTTGAGCGGCCGAATAACATCTTCGTTCATCAACGCCACGATCGAGCTGTTGGCGATGATGGCACTGGTGTATTCAGACGGGTTTCCGGACAGACCAGCCACGTTGATGGTCTGGTGCTCGGAGGTCAGGTTTGAATCGACCGATGCGCCTGTGCATTCTTTCGCGCCGGTTGCGACGGCCTGAATGGCCGCAAATTCGTTACCAACGATATTCACGCGCCCGTTAATTTCACAGGCATAACCTGCGCTGGCGGCAAAGGCGGCCAAGGACCCAGCCAATGCTATTTTCTTCAGAAACATTTGTATTCCTCCCTAGGTAGATGGGTGCATCTTCGAAGTCTGCACCTGCATTAAACCCGGCAATGCGGGTTTGGATTTTCTGTTCAGCGCTCCAAACGCGTTCCGGTTTGCGCATCAAACAAGTGGCAGTGATCGGTGTGGATATGGATTGAAACCTGATCATCGATTTCAGCGCGATAGGTTTTGTCGGCTTTGACCGAAACCAGCGCGCCACCGATCCGAACCGAGACCATCGTGCTGTCGCCCAAAAGCTCCTGCGTGTAGATGGGCCCGTTAATCTCGCCGCCGCTTTCCACGACATTGGCGTCCTCGGCGCGAAAGCCCAGCGTAATCGGGCCGTCCGACGCATTCAGCCCATGCACCTCAGTGTTCTGAGCCCTAAACACCCCATTCTGAACCTGACCATCGATAAGGTTCATTGCAGGGTTGCCAATAAAGCTGGCCACAAAAGTGTTTGCGGGTGCATCGTAAATATCGGTCGGAGAGCCAACCTGCTGCACGATACCCTGCTTCATGATCACCACACGATCGGCAAGGGTCATCGCTTCGATCTGGTCATGAGTCACGTAGATTGTGGTCACGGCAAGCTCGTGGCTGAGATTCTTGATCTGCGCGCGCGTCGAAACACGCAGCTTGGCGTCAAGGTTTGACAGCGGTTCGTCCATCAGAAAGACATTTGGCTCGCGAACAATGGCGCGGGCCAAAGCGACGCGCTGACGCTGGCCGCCCGACAACTCTGCCGGTTTGCGATGCAGAAAGTCATCCAGTTCGACCATGGCCGAAGCGCGGCGCACTTTTTCGTCATGCGTGGAAGGGTCGATGCCGCGCACCTTCAGCGGGAACCGGATATTCTCATAAACATTCATGTTCGGATAGAGCGCGTAGGACTGAAACACCATGGCGACATCGCGGTCCTTGGGCTCCATGTCATTGACACGCTCGCCATCTATCAGAATGTCGCCCTCGCTGGCGTCCTCCAAACCCGCAATCATGCGCATGGTCGTCGTCTTGCCACAGCCTGATGGGCCAAGAAGAACCAGAAACTCTTTATCGGCAATAGTCAGGTCGAAATTATCGACCCCCACAAACGATCCCCAACGTTTCCCAACACTGCGAAGTTGAATTTCGGCCATTCTGTCCTCCCATGTGCACTTGTCGTGCATACGTTTGCAAGAGCATAGACATCTGATGGAACATCAGGCAAGCTTTTTTTGCATGCGTTTGCAAATCTACGTTTCACTATACTGAAAACCTGTGCTCAATTCCTGGTAAAGCACTGAAAGAAAAGAATATGCCTTACGAAGCCGAGAAAAATATTGTTCTGGATCTTTATGAAGCTCTGAGCCGAGCTGAAGAATCAGCGGTCCCTGACGTGATCTCGAAATATTGCGCCGATGACTATCTGTGGCGCGGATTCCATCCCTTTGACGAACTGCATGGCCCCAGTGACGTAGGTGCCCAGTTCTGGCTTCCGCTGAAACAAAGCCTGACCCGAATGCAGCGCCGCATGGACATATTCATGGCCGGAGAAAACGAGATGGACGGTTTCACCTCGGTCTGGGTTGTATCAATGGGCCATCTCATGGGGCTGTTCGACAAAGATTGGCTAGGTATCTCGCCAAACGGCAAAATGACATTTCTGCGCTATTGCGAATTCAACAAGGTCGAAAACGGGAAAATCACTGAAACCGCGATGTATTTCGACATACCTCATTTCATGATGCAGGCCGGATTGCAGCCGTTCCCGCCTCAGACAGCCGCGCAACTCGTGCAGCCGGGGCCCATGACCCATGACGGCCTGATGGTCGGTCCGCAACCTGAGGCGGAAGGAGAGCGGACTCTGGCGGCCATCAACTCTATGATCTCCGATCTGGGCCAATGGAACAGCGGCCTCAGCCTTGAGGACGAGCTACGGCGCACATGGTCCGAAGACATGATCTGGTGGGGGCCATCCGGGATCGGGGCGACCTACACGATCGAACGCTACGCCCAACAGCATGCAGGCCCTTTCCGTGCTGGTTTCACTGACCGGTCGAAAACCAAACACATATGCCGCCTGGCAGAGGGTCATTATGGCGGTTTTTTTGGCTGGCCGAACTTCACAGCCCGTCCAACTGGCGGGTTCATGGGAATGCCTGCGACTGACAAAGCCGGTGAATTTCGGGTAATAGATATCTATCGGCGAGACGGGGATAAGCTGGCCGAGAACTGGATATTCATCGACCTTTTACATTTCTGGAAACAGCAGGGCGTGGACATCCTTGCCAGAATGTCCGAGCTACCGCGAACATAACCGGCAGGATTGACGCACATCAGACCTTGGCTCTGTGCACTACCCCTGGCTCATGGCGCGTAGGGTCAAAAGGTTCTTTGGCGACCCAGCGCCGATTCACCTGGAATACATGCTGAACGAGTTCCGGTCCGACGCCGCCCCAATCGGGGCGGCATTTCTTGTTTGCAAACGGAGCAAGCGCTGGCTCATATCCCAAGCCTCACATGGGCCCCGCGCCTGAGCGGGATTGCGTATCCGAGCGAACGAGAATGGGCCAAGCGGCGGCGTTCAGGGCGTCCCATTGGTCGGGGTCAACCTCAATCCCCTGTTCCAAAGCTTGGTTATAGTTGGCTGCTAGCTGCGCCGCCGAAATCTCAAACCGCTGAAGTTCGGGTTGCTCCACCTGACGTGTCACCGCGTCCGCCAACAATGCAGGCTGATTTGTGCAGATGATAGTGACGGTCGAGATTTCTTCATGATCACGATAGGAAACACTGTAGCGGAGGGAAAGAACACTGAGAACAGTAATACATCCTTCGGATATTGCGCGCCTTTAAAGGAAATCATGAACCGGCTTTCGACTTGATATGACCAGCAGTCATTCACGCGCTAATTGCGAATGCGTCGATGGTCAAAAGATTGCAACATTTTCCGATCAACAACCTGACCAAGCCCCAAATACAATGACCAGTCAGCTGAACAATCTGCTGGTATCGGGAATCCAAAAAGTGTTCTGAATACTCGAGCCTTGACGCATTTTCGAATTAGGGCACTGATGTTGACATCCCGGATGCGCTGTATCCATATCCTGAATTCCATGATCGGCAGCAAAAATAGTGGAAAAGAAAAACTGCACTGAAAGTGAAATAGGTCAGACACTGCAACGGTTACGCCAAGAGCGTGAACTTAAGTTGGGTGACCTGGCTACTCGGGCACAGGTGTCCACTGCGATGATCAGTCGTATAGAGAATGGTAATGTCTCACCTTCGCTTGCGATGCTGCAATCACTGGCGGATGCCCTTGATGTGCCATTGGTGGCATTGTTTGCACGCTCAGATGCGGCAGCAGATGTGCATCACGCGCGTGCCGGGGATGGTCTCCAGGCGCGGCGTATCACTCAGGGGCACACGCATAACTACCTTCTGTTGGGCAAGCACAGCGCACCCCAAGGGACGTTCCAGTCGGCACGGATCAGTATTTCAAAAGAACAATCAGACAATTTGCCCGGCTATCAGCATGAAGGCTATGTCTTCATATACATAATCGAAGGCCAGGCAATCTATCGTTGCGGCAGCGAAGACTTTGATATGTCAGCGGGAGATACGTTGAGTTTTGATGCCAAGCTTCCACATGGTTTCCGTAAAATCCACTCGCAAAAGATCGAATTCATAGCCGTCTCTACTCGTCAGCAATAGCAGGGAAATCCAGATACACAACCCAATTTGGCGCCAACTAAGTGATATCGCATGCTGGCCAGATTTTTGAAATTCGAATAACTATATCTTATGGGTCGAATCTGACACCCTACATGAAAAGGCAAAACCACTGAGGCCAAATGAACATCACATTCCGACAAGTTGACGCGTTTCGAACGGTGGTCTCGACCGGGACTGTGACCGAGGCCGCAGCGATGTTGGGTATTTCTCAACCTGCAGTCAGCCGGCTGATCTCTGATTTCGAAGAAGAAGTTGGGTTTCCACTTTTTCAGCGTGTCGGCCGTGTGCTGATACCCACAGACGAGGCCAGATTACTGGTTGAAGAAGTGCGCCAAGCCGTTAGCGGTATGGAACATATTAAGGATTCTGCCACAGCTATTGGGAAGTTTGGCCACGCGCGCCTCAATCTTGTGATTACGCCGGGCGTTTCTTCGCAACTCGCGCCAGACCTGATAGGGAAATTTGCTGCCACTTGCCCACATGCGATGGCCCGAATGGAAATTGCCCCCAGCGATGACGCAGTCGAATGGATGGTGTCCCAGAATTATGACTTTGGCATCACGACAACCCAACCGGCAAATCCGTCATTTGAAAGCCTTGTGATCAAAGACAGTGATGTGTGCTGCGTGGTTTCGGTGGATCACGCCTTGGCCGGCAATGCTCTTGTCCAGGCGAGGGATCTGGCAGATGAAAGTTTTATTTCCTATATGCCGTCCTCTCGCTTTCGCTATGAAATCGACCAGTTTTTCGAAGCAAAAGGGATTGCACGGCGCATGCAGTATGAGACGCGCACAACCGACTCTATCTGCAGGCTGGTTTCACGTGGTTTGGGAGTTTCTGTCGTCGGCGCCAGTCTGGACTACCTCAAGACCATTCCAGGTTGCGTGGCTATACCATTTGCCGCGCCGTTAAACTTCCGGGCTGTTCTATTTTGGTCAAAGAACAAGACCCTATCTGCCGTTGGAAAGTCTTTTCTGAACATCGTCCAATCAGATCTCAACGCCGATTGAGAGCCGCCCGAAAAGTCGATCGCGCCTGAGCGCTGTGGATATAGGCATAGTCGCGGGGATAGGACGCGCCTGCCTTTACCTCCATCGAAATGAACTGCGGACCGGACAAAGATAATACCTGTGGTGCCGCTTCGGCAAACCGGTCGATATCCGTGAAACGTTGCACACCCGCGTACCCTGCGGCCCAGGCCATAGCAGCGAAATCTACCATGTCCGCCCCAGGCAGAGGATGCGCTCCGTTCACTTCGTACACCCTGTTGAAAGATAGAAAGTGATACAGGTTTCTTGCCCCGGCACTGGCAATTGTGACCAATGTCCCGAGGTTCATCAACAGACTGCCATCACCATCCAGAACAATCACGCGCCGATCTGGATTGGCCAACGCCAGCCCCAATCCGTGAGATGAGGCCTGCCCCATCGCCCCGACTGCGACATAGTTCAGTTCACGTGGGTTCAGCGCCAGCCAGTCGAAACAGCTTTGATAGACTGCGACCACAATATCGTCGTCGCGAACATGAGGGATCAGCGCCTCGAGCGCCGCATCTCGGTGCATTGTCATGGTGTCTCCGGGGGGCGCCCGATCAGGAAAATATGGGGTTTTGACGATGTATAGGCGGCCTCAACGGCCTGGCAGATATGCGCCTCATCTCCGGGTTCTTCGATCAGCGAATGCGACAGTTCCATTGCATCCAGCACCGGACGGACGATCCTGACTCCGTAAGAGGCCGAGTAATCTGGGTGTATATGTGGCTCTTTTCCTTGCAGACCCACCATCATCACGACCGGTAGTTCGTAATCCACCCCGATAGCCCGGATTGCATTGAGAGAATCCATCAATCCTGTTTGCTGCATCATCAAAAGCGCACGGGTTCCGTTATAGGACATAGCCCCACAGATACTGACACCTTCATCTTCCTTGCAGATGCGGGTCAGACGAAATTCCGGATCCCGAGAAATTGGCCATAGCAACCCATCACTGGTAACAATATCAGGCAGGGCCACAATTTCACGCACATGCGCCGCCTTAATTTGTGCCAGAATTGCTGCACCAGAAGGATGCGCCACCTTTGGCACATCCGCCGCCACCCTAGACGAAGCGACCATCACGCGCCTCCGCCCAGAAATCTTGCAATACCGTCCCGCGCAATCCTCAGATCGCGCATATGTCCGACAGTTATGCGCAAATAGTCCCCGTATGCGGACGAGGCGAACCGCCGCACCGCGACCCCTTCCTGCAAAAGCGCGCTTGTGGCCGCTTCTGCGGATTTTTGCATATCGGGAAAATGAACCAGAACAAAATTTGCCTGACTGGGTATTACGCCCAACCCAAGTGCCTGCAGCTCAGCGCTGATCCAGTCCCGGCCCCTACGGTTCGCATCGTGGACATAGCGTGTGTGCGCCTCATCTTCCAATGCCGCAATCGCAGCTGCAGCAGAGGACGACGCCACTGGAAAAGTCAAACCGACCCGACGAGCAGCATCGATGATGTCATCGGGCCCGTACATCCAGCCCACGCGCGCGCCGGCCAATCCGTAAATCTTGGAGAACGTCCTGCAGATGACGACATTTTTCGCCTGTTCGACCAAAATATGGGCGGGTTCATAATCCGGCGCGTCGACGTATTCTTCATAAGCTGCATCGATGATCAACAAGACGTTGTCCGGCAGTGCAGCATGCAGGCGGCGAACTTCAGTTCCGCTCAGGTAAGTACCTGCCGGGTTTTCGGGGTTGGCCAGATAAACCACCCGCGTCCGATCAGTCAACGCATTGATCATACGGTCAGCGGATGGTTTGAAATGATCATCTGCAACCGACACAACCTCGGCATCGTTGGCATAGGCGTAGTTCGGGACCTTCAGATAGCCGTTTGCACTGCGGATCAATTCGGTACCGGGTCCAAGATATGCCCGCGCCAGCCGCGCCAGCAAGTCGTCGGACCCCTGCCCTGTTGTGATGCGCGCCGCATCCAGTCCGAAATGGCTCGCGATTGCCGGGGCAAGAATGTGATCCGGATTTTCCAGATAACGTTCAATCGAGCTGGCGGCAGCCCGTGCCGCGTCTCGGGCAATCGGACTGGGACCAAACGCACTTTCGTTTGAATTGAGCAGGACTGCGGAGGGCGGCGCGATATTGGCCGCCTCGCTCACCATATGGGGTTTGATCCTGTCAATTCCCGCTTTCGCGAGGGCAACGGTCATTCATGTCCTCCTGCACCAATAGGCGGGGTGGGTTGTGATTTTCCTTCATATCACATAACTAGTCATTTTTAGCAATTCACTTTCTTAAATGTTATGATATTGATGTGCAGAATACCACCCTAAGGACTCACATGACTGATCCCCACGCGACCTCGAACAGCAGGCTTCATCTCACAACGGATCTTGACTTACCGGGACGGAATACCGGTGATCTGATGTTGAAATGGTCCGACAATGCTGTGCCCCTTGGGTATTACCCCGTTCCGGTCATCAGCATCCGCGGACAGCCGGGGCCTGTCGTGTTGATGCTTGGGGGAACTCATGGTGATGAATTCGAAGGTCCAGCAGCTATCCTTCGGCTTGCAGCGCAACTTGATCCGTTAAAGTTGACCGGACAGGTCATCCTGATCCCAGCTCTGAACGCGCCGGCGGTTCACGCCTCTTCGCGTGTTTCGCCGCTAGATGGTCAAAACCTGAACCGCGCATTCCCCGGAAATGCAGACGGCGGCCCAACCGCCATGCTTGCCCATTTTATTGAAACTGAAATGATCCCGCGGGCAGATGCCGTGATTGATCTGCATTCCGGAGGCAAGGCATCAGTGTTCGAACCCTGCGCGTTGGCTGCACGCACAGACGATGCGCAGCTCACTGCAGCCAATATGGAATTGGCTCGGGCCTTTGGGTTGCCGTTGATCTGGGTACTCGGTGCGAACAACGACAACCGATCAGTTAACTCCGCCGCGGCTCGGGCCAAGATCCCTATGATCGCGGCGGAACTGAGCGGTGGCGGCGGTGTCGACCCTGATGTGACCGATCTTGCTGAGGCTGGCCTGATGCGTTGCCTGCGTCATCTGGGTGTTCTACCCAGCAGATCCTCGGAATCTGTCCCGACGCACTGCGTAGAAATCGCGGACCCAACGCACAGTCTCTACGCCCCTGCCGATGGCCTGTTTGATCGACGCTGCTCCGCCGGACAATATGTCGAGGCTGGAGCATCTGCTGGCATGCTCTTTTTTCCAGCCGAACCGGATCGCGCACCGTTGGATCTGAGGTTTCCAGCTTCGGGTCTTGTTCTTGCCCATGGCAATCGCGGTGTGGTGCGCCGGGGCGATTTGCTGACCTTGGTGGCGCAACCTCTGCCCGAGGGGCCATAGATGCGGACCTATACGCCATTCATCAACGGGTCATTTCTACCCTGGGCCGCTGAGACATTGCCGAGTGTCAACCCGGCCACCGGCACTGAGTGGAGCAAGATCGCACGATGTGGCGCTGAAACAGCCGATCAAGCCATGCGAAATGCCGACCGCGCCTTTCGGGAAGGCCCATGGGCCAACACCAGCCCAAATGACAGGGCCCATGTTCTGGATCAGCTTGCCGATACTTTGGAGACCCGCTGGCAGGAACTGGTCGAGCCCGAGATCCGCGACAATGGCAAGCGGATCTCCGAAGTACGGGCGCAATTTGCCGGATTGCATAGCTGGTTTCGGCATTTCGCAGCACAAGCTCGCAAAATGCAGCCCGAACAACAGGCAAATACAGTCTTCGGTGTGAGCAGCGTAGGCCACTACATCCCATATGGCGTGGTTGTGGCAATAACACCTTGGAATTCTCCTTTGATGATCCTTGCGTGGAAGCTGGCTCCGGCACTGGCGGCGGGCAACACGGTTGTTGTCAAACCATCGGAAATGGCGTCAGCTTCAACGCTGGAATTTGCCCGGCTTGTACATGAGGCTGGGTTACCGCCTGGCGTCCTGAATGTAGTGACTGGGCTCGGCTATGAGGTTGGCGAGTCGCTCGTTCGCCATCCATTGACCCGCAAGGTGACCTTTACCGGGTCAGATCTCGGAGGATGTAAGGTCGCCGAAGCAGCGGCGGCGGGTGTGGTCCCGACAGTGCTGGAGTTAGGAGGAAAATCACCGCAGGTTGTGTTTGCAGACTGTGATCCGGAAAACACCGTCAACGGCATTCTCTCTGGTATTTTTCTGTCTAATGGACAGACCTGTGTCGCCGGGTCACGTCTAATCGTCGAAGCCAGCATGAAAGAAAACTTGTTGGCAAAACTGCTGTCACGGGCGCGCGACTTTCGTCTCGGTGATCCGATGGAGCTTGAGACCCAGATTGCTCCGCTGGCCAATGAACCGCACCTGCGCAAAGTGACCGAAATGATTGCACGGGCAAAGGCGGATGGGGCTGTTTGCCTGTTGGACGGGCTTGAAACTGCCGCTGGGCGAGACGGATTTTTTGTTGGCCCAACCATTTTCGACAATGTGACGCCCGACATGCAGCTCTGGCGCGAAGAGGCGTTCGGACCGGTGCTGGCGGTTACCTCATTTGATACAGAAGCCGAGGCCATCGCGCTGTCCAACGATAGCGACTATGGGTTGGCGGCCGGTGTCTGGACCACGGATCCCGCCAAAGGCGAGCGAGTGGCCGAGGCTATCGTAGCAGGCACCGTTTACATCAATCATTATCGCAGCGTCGATCCCGCCAGCCCTATTGGCGGGGTCAAGCTGTCCGGATATGGGCGAGAACTTGGCCCGGACGCCATCAAGGATTTCTGTCAGATCAAATCCGTCTGGACCGGCGCAGCACCGGTCCCGGATCCGTTTCCCTGATCTGTCAGCACCAATACGTACGGAGGACGCCATGAATGACCATTTCGACGCCCCCAAAGGCGATTTTAGAGGCCATGACAAGCAGTCAGTTTGGGCTCAGAAACCTGACCCGGAACTGACTGAGGTTGGCCCTGGCACCCCATGCGGGGAATATCTGCGCCGGTTCTGGATGCCGGTGGCAATGACAGATCAGGTTGGTGATCTGCCCTATCGTTTACGCATTCTGGGCGAAGACCTTGTACTGTTTCGCGAGAAGAAAGAAGGCAAGCTGGGGCTGACTCACTTGCATTGCTGCCACCGCAACATGAGCCTTGAGTTCGGGATCGTGGAGGAAGGCGGCATTCGCTGCTCTTATCACGGTTGGAAATACGGGCTGGACGGCACCATTCTGGAGACCCCCTGCGAACCGCCCGCATCACAAGTCAAGAAAAAGGCCTGTTTGGGGGCGTATCCTGTGATCGAATACAAAGGACTCGCCTTTGCCTATATGGGTCCACCCGAAGCCCAACCTCCTTTCCCTGTAATGGACACTTTCGATGATGAGGGTGACGAGCTGGTGCCCTACCTGATCAAATCCCCTTGCAACTGGCTTCAGGTCATGGAGAACGCCTGGGATCCGTTTCATGTGGTCTATCTTCATACGCTGGCCGTGCGCAGCCAATTCATCGACGCCTTCGCCGAAATGCCGATGATTGAGTTTCATGCCAGTGCCACTGGTGATTTTTACACCAATGTGCGGCGTGCAGATGACATCGTCTGGATCCGTATCCATGATCATATGCTGCCGTCATTTACCCAGAACGGTGGGCATTTCCCGGTGCCAAACGGGCCGCGTTATTTTGGGCGTTGCGGGTTGTCGCGCTGGATCACACCCATTGACGACACGAACACCATGGTCATTGCCTGGCGTCATTTCCGCAACGCTGATGCCAACGATGACCCGAAGGGCCTGACTGACAAAAGCAAAGTGGGCTTTGGCAAGACCGACTTCTATGGGCAGGATCCCGATCGCCCATATGAAATGCGGCAACGTGACCCTGGCGACTATGATGCCTGGGTTAGTCAGGGGCCCAAAAATATCCATTCACGCGAAAATCTCAGCTTTTCCGACCGGGGGGTGGCCAAGGCGCGCCGGCTGCTGCGAAATGCCATCCGCGCGCTGCAAAACGGAGAACCTCCGGCACAACCGTCTGACAATTTCTCCGGACAGATCATCCCAACCTACGCCGGTGATACGATGCTGAGAATTCCCGTTCAGGAGGGGCGCGACGATGGTGCAGTTCTCAAGGAGATCTCGCATCGGGTGGCCGAGATTTACATGTCCGGCGATCACTTGCAGGGCGATGATCGCAAAGCCTTCATCATTGAGGCACTAAAAACATACGAGGCAAGTTGGTCATGACCACGCGTATCCCTCACAACCCTGGCCGGGTTGACTGGTCAGGTGAAAACCCGGGCATTTACCTCAAGCAGAACGCTGATAAGGAACAGTATGATACTCTGGCACTGTTTTTCCGCGTTGTGCTTTCGCCTTATGGTCGCGGTCACGCGGCAATCATCTTAGGTGCACCGGATCGGGCGCAAGGTTGGCCACATGTTCCAAATCTGATCATGACCGACAACCAGCGTTTGATGCGTTGGATCGTGGATGGCTGGGTGACCAAAATGCCGACCTTCGTCGGCAAAGCGGGTCTAGAGGCGATGACCTGGCTCGACTGCGACAGTGTCGAAAAGCGTCCTGGCAATTTGAAGGCACGTTACTCAGAAACATTACGTGGATCAGGCGTCACGGTCGAAATGATCTGGCACGACATGGGTGCACCTTTGCCGGTCGAAGTGACCAAGGAAAACTCGGCCACCAAAGAGCATGAAATGTATTCGGTGTTTCTGGAAGCAAAATCCGCACAGGTCGTGATCAACGGTACGCCCCTGCCTGGCATCGTTGCCGATCGGCAGTTCTTTGGCCGAACCATGAGCACGGCTTTTCTAGCCTTTTCGGAAACCTGGGTAACGCCACAGGAGGATCTGTGATGCCATTGACCGAGCCAGTCACACCGGGCACCGTAGATTGGACAGGTGAAAACCCGGGCATTCTGCTAAAAGACGACAATGGCGATTTCACAGCGATGGCTTTGTTCTTTCGCGTTGCCTGGTCGCCTGTCGGACAGGGTCAGGTATTGCTGCTTTATGGGACACCTGATCAGGTTGAAGGACCGCCAGAGGCTCCAAATGTGATCCTCAGCGACAATCCAGATCTAACCACATTCCTGAAAAAGAACTTCATCAGCAAACTGGCTGCATTTGCCGATGCACCAGCATTTGCCACCATGCCTGAAATCGGCGCACAAGCTGTGCGAACCTCCGGCGATCCGATGAGCCACCGCTATACCGAGACAATAGTAGGTGAGAGCCTGACCGTCGAACTCGTCTGGGAGGGGCTCCAACCGCCACGGGCGCTGGAACTGTCGCCACATGAGGTTGCCTCGGGCGAACAGAACATGTTTTCGCTACTCGTGCCGGCGCATTCGGCACAGATTATTGTCAATGGCAAATGGCTGCCAGGTAAGCTGGGAACAAGGGTACAGGCCGGCTACGATACGACCACCGCGTTCCTATATTTCTCGGAGACATGGATCATCCCGCCGGAGAATCCGTGATGCTGCATCCTGCGGATCAACTCGCATTTGACAGGGCAATGGTAACACAGCCGGTCTGGAACCGGTTCAACACGGCCGCCGACGCGTTGGGGCTTGCGGAAAACACACTGCTTCATGCAGGGCCGGCCTTTGCCGATCCCAATCTAATCACGGCCCCGATCCTTAATTCAGCTTGCGTCGCAGCAGTCTGGCAGGGGCTTGCTCGGGATTTCGACCAGGCCGAGGCGATGATCCTAAATGGTGAAATCGAGTTGAAACCCGCTCAGGATCACGATCTTGTCACTCCTCTGGCCGCTGTTGTCTCGGCAGACATGCCGCTACACACAATTTATGATGCCTGGCGCGGGCAGCAACGTGTGTTCACACCGATCAATGCGGGCAGCCGTCCAGCGATGCGGCTGGGTCAACGATCCATGGCAGTGTTGGAGCACATCCGCTGGCTCAACACCCGATTTGTGGATGTGTTGGACAATGGGCTCGCCGAAGGTATCGCACTTGTGCCGCTGGCCGTGACTGGCCTGGTAGGGGGGGACGACTGCCATGGACGAACACCCGTTGCAACAGACGCGCTTGTCGCCGAACTGAAAGATCGTACCATTGGCGGGATCAAAGACGAAGAAGCGCTGGCCTTCATGGCTAGCTCGCCGTCGCTGTTCCTCAATCTTTGGATGGCAGCCACAAAATGCATGATGAAGTTGGCCGAAGGTGTCGAAGGTTCAAGTTTTGTCACTGCTGCCGGTGGCAACGGGCACGAGGTTGGCATCCAGATTTCGGGCTTGCCCGGCCAATGGTTTACAATTCAAGCCGATCCACCAAAAGGGAAATTCGAAGTCGATGTGCCCCAGGACAGGGCATTAGGAGCAATCGGTGACAGCGCCGTAATTGAGGCTTTCGGACTCGGCGCCATGGCCATCGAATTGAGCCCAGATCAGAAAAAGGGTCTGGGTGCCTTTCTCCCCGACAACGCTCAAGCACGCAGTTCCGGCCTATCCGTAGGGACACATCCTTATTTTCGAACACTAGATATTCAACTAGGCAGCACGGCACGTGGCGCGGTGGCCGAAGGGTCGGGGCCGGTAATTGGTCTGGGTATCCTCGACAAGCTTGGCGAAGCTGGCCGGCTGGGAGGGGGTATTTATGACATGCCGGTCACCCCCTTCGCTGTGGCCATGGAAATGTTGGAGAAATGACGGAGTTAAACAGGTTCAGCGCGCATGAATTGGCCCGGTTGATCCGCAAGGGTGAAGTCAAACCGTCTCAGGTGATGGCAGCACATCTGGACCGAATTTCGCAACGGGAGCCTGCGATCGGGGCGTTTCAGTACCTCGATGCGGATCACGCCATGGAGCTTGCTCACGCTGCCGATACACTTCCAATCGGTGGGCCGCTCCATGGCGTACCTTTTGTTATCAAAGACATTATCGACACAGAAGCCTTGCCAACAGGTTGGGGCAGCGATCTTTATTCCGATCGACAACCAGACAAAAACGCGACATGCGTCCAGGCTTTTCTGAACGCAGGGGCGATCCCAGTTGGCAAGACGGTCACAACCGAGTTTGCCTATTTTCGACCGGGCAATACTGCAAATCCGGCAAGTCCTGGACATACCCCCGGCGGCTCTTCCTCCGGGTCTGCCGCTGCGGTCGCCGACTTCATGGCACCGCTCGCATTTGGCTCGCAGACAGCTGCCTCTTTGATCCGGCCGGCCGCTTATTGCGGTATCTGCGGCCTCAAACCAACAACCGGTAACTATGATCTGAGCGGGGTTATGGGCTTGTCAGGCAGCCTTGACACGCTGGGAGTTCTGGCAAGAGATCCGCGTGATCTGGCGTTGGCAGATGCCGTTTTGCGTGGAGCAAAACTGACACCGCCACCTGAATACGACGTTGCGTTGCCCCGGGTCAGCCTGATGCGTGGTCCCCATTGGGCCGACGGATCGATAGAGATGCGCGACACCTGCACCCGTGCGCTGGCAGCCATTGCCGCGACCGGTGCGGAAACCGGTGAAATCACGCACCCGCCGATATTTTCCCGGCTTACACAGGCGCAAATAACCGTCATGGGGTACGAGGCAGCCCGCCTTCGCAAAACAGAGTACCAAATTGGCGTCCCCGGTATCAGCCGGCAATTCCACGAATTAATAGCCGATGGGCTGCTGGTTACGGAAGACGAATATCTTACTGCGGTTGAGACCCGTAACCGTGCATTAACCATGCTGGATCAAATGTTCCGCGACGTGGATGCGTTGTTGGTTCCCTCAGCTCCTGGTCCGGCACCGGCAGGGCTTGGCGCGACAGGTGACCCGGTGTTCTCGCGGATGTGGACTCTGCTTCAGGTGCCCTCAATCGCCCTGCCCTTTGGTACGGATCACTCTGGTCTACCGCTAGGTATACAACTGATCGGCCCGTGCGGAGCAGATAAGCGATTGTTGGACATCGCCCAATGGGTGCACGGGATTCTGCAGGTATCCTGCCGAGCAGCATAAATCCCGCTCTCCGGATGCTGTATCAACCGACCAGCGGCAGCAGTATTGCCAAAGACAGAGGGATGCTCACTGCGGCGATCAGGGTTTGCAATGTGACAATCGCTGCCATCAAAGGGGCATCGCCACCCAGTTGCTTTGACAGCGTGTACGAGGATGCACCAGTTGGAACCACAGAATAAACGACAGCAATTTGCAGCACATCCCGGGGCAATCCAACCGCCAACCCGACCACCAGTACCGCTATGGGGAAGACCACCATCTTGCCTAAGAACGCAAGGATAAGCGGTAGCACACTGGCGGCCATAGCGCGCACTCTCAAATTTGCGCCTACGGCCAACAGGGTAATCGGTAAAGCCCCGGCCCCTAAAACGTCTGCTACATCATGTAAAACCGGGATCCGGTCACCGATCAGCTGGTTGGCGCCGAACGCAAGCAATATCGAAATAACATAAGGATTGCGGGCAAGCTCGCGCAGGATTGCAACAGGCAAACTGGTGGCATTGTCGCGTTGCAGTGCACCGACCAGCATGACCACCATTACGATATTGGTGGTCGGCACCAGTATCGCAGTCGCAAGAATAGCGATATCTAATCCTGTGGGACCAAAAAGATTTGCCGCCAGCGCCAGCCCGATGAATGAGTTATGCCGAGCGCTTCCCTGTAGTATCGATGTACCTTGCGGTGCCGCGAACCCAAAAAGGCGCGCACTTATGAAGGCAAAGATCAGCGCCGCAACAAACCCGCCCAGAATGGTAACCGAGTAAAGGCCAAGCGCGGATTTATCGAGTGGCGACAGCGAGATTTTGGTAAACAGCAGACAAGGCATCAGTACCCAATAAACAAGCTTGTCGTTCAGGTTCCAGAAATCGGTGCTGGGGATGCCGCCCTTTCGAAGAGCCAAGCCCAAAGCGATGATCAGAAAGATCGGCAGGATGGAAGTCAGTGTCGTCAGCATGGCGATCCGTGGGCAAAAATGAACACACCCAACCCGACACTTTCAAAGAGTGAAGATCAATGTCATTCGACGTCGAAATTGTACCTCGGTCATCAGGATGCTTCGGACTCGTCGTCGATGACGCCGATTGCATCGATTTCGACCAATAACGATGGATCAGCCAATCCCTGCACGACAACACCGGTCGAACAGTGGTGCACGCCGTCAAACCAGCGATTGATCACCTCGTAAACGGCGGGGCGATAGGAGATGTCGGTGACATAGACGGTAAGTTTGCAGACATCCGCCAAACTGCCCCCGGCTTCTTCCATCCAGCGCTGGATGTTGCGGCAGGCCTGATCTGCCTGTACGCCCGGATCGCCTTCACCAATCAATGTTCCGTCCAGCAGAGTACCAACCTGTCCCTGCATGAACACAAAATCACCTCGGGCCCGGATCGCTTTGGAATAGGTCGCCTGCGCGTGATAGCGGGTCTGGTACTTGTGGATATGTGTGCGGGTCATGACATCCCTTTCTTCAGGTGACGGCGCGAGCCAGATAGTCCTCTACCATGTCACTAAAGCTCTGTTCGACAGCGAATTCGAAACCATCCTTACATCGCATCACCAATGCCTTGAGGCCAAACAGTTCAGTATAGGTGACAGCGTCTTTGCCGAATGCAGTGTCATGCAGATCCAACGGGCAGGCAATGGCCATCACTTCGCCCGCTTGCGGACCCACTACTTTGAAAAAGGCCAGAGTATCCGAAATCTGCACAATACTGATATCGGCGGGACAATCGGTAGGCTTGAGCTGTGCTCTCAACGTTTGTTCCAAATCCAGCGAAGCACGGGCGATCCAGTGGTCTCGCCCGATGTGATACAGCTCAATCGCATCTTTCTCTGTTCGTCTATTAGGCTTATCGGACAAACGGGGCAAAGCGTCCCCCACCCAGTTTTCAATCGCTGCCGACGCCCCTTTGAGATCGAACAGTGCGTTCAGACTCTGGCGTGTGATCTGTACGTCATAGCTCATCTCAGGACCTCAGCAATTTGCCGTCGGGGTCGTGGAACACCGGCTTGGTAATGGTGACTGGGATAACCCCATCTTTCAGGCGCACATGGGCGGATTCCCCATGCCGCGCGTGCCCGTTTTCCAGCAACGCCAAACCGACCCAACGGTCGTTCACCACACTCCAGACACAGGCGGTGACGAGTCCCTCGGTGGCTTCTTTTCGGCCTCCGGGGGTGAGCGGTGCACCTTCAGGCACTTGTCGATTGGGGTCTTCAGGAAGAATGCCAACCAGTTCTCGCCGGGTGCCGCCACCTTCACGACGCAGTACAATCGAACGCTTACCCAAATAGTCAGGCTTCTTCTTCGACATGACCCATCCCATACCCAGATCGTAGGCATCTACAGTGCCGTCCACCTCATGCCCCAGTGACAGAAAGCCCTTTTCGACCCGCAGAACGTGGCTGGATTCCGAACCCACTGGCAGAATGCCAAAGGGCGCGCCCGCCTCGATCACTTTGTTCCACAGTGCAGCCATGTGGCGCGGCGCGACGTTGACCTCAAATGACAGCTCGCCAGTGAAACTGACACGCACGACGCGGGCCGGGATCCCAGCCACGGTGCCGTCGCGGAAAGACATGAAAGGAAAGGCCTCAGACGACAGGTCAATATCTGTTCCCAACGCCTGCATGACATGGCGTGCATGGGGCCCGCATATGGTGGCGTTGTTCCATTGGCTGGTCACAGTAGTGATCATGACCTGCCAGTCGGGAAACTCGGTCTGAAGAAGCTTTTCCATGTGCTGGTTGACCGCGTCTGCATGACCCGTCGACGTTGAGACCATCCAACGGTGCTCGTCCAGCCGAAAGACCACCCCGTCGTCCAGGATCAGCCCGTCATCAGACAGCATGAGACCATAACGCCCGTCACCGGGTTTCAGGCTGGACATGACATTTGAGTAAAGAAAATCGAGAAAGTGCGGGACATCACTCCCTTTCAGCTCGAATGTGCCGAGGGGGGAGCCGTCATAGACGCCTACACCGTCACGCACCGCACGACATTCGCGGTTCACTGCCTCCTGCAACCCTTCACCAGGTTTGGGGAAGTATCCAGGACGCTGCCAACGGGCACCAGCTTCGTACATCACCGCACCATTGTCCTTGTTCCACTGCGTGACCGGCGTGTGGCGGTAGGGGAACAGCACTGTCTCCTCGCGCAAGCCTCCGATCGCGCCAAAGGAAACTGGTGTGTAGGGAGAGCGAAAGGTTGTCGTTCCGACATCCTGCAAGGGCACACCCTTTTGCATCGCAACAGTACCGATAATGTTGATATTACCGGTTTTTCCCTGGTCGATGCCCATGCCGCCGGTGGTATATCGCTTGACGTGCTCGACATTGTCATAGCCTTCGCGCAGGGCCAAGTGTACATCGCTAACCGCCACATCGTTCTGCAGATCCAGAAATGCCTTTCCACGTTGCCCCGCGACGTCTACGCGCCATAGCGGCTCGATGGCATAGGGCAGGTCCGAACCTCCTTCGATAATCCCGTCAAGCGTCAACGCTCCTGCGGCAGCTCCGACAGCGCGGCAAGCTTGGGCGGCCTGATCGGGTACGAAAGCGGATAACTCCTCATCAAACCGCAGAGTACTTCTGGATTGAGACCACAGATGCACGGTTGGGTTCCAACCGCCGGAATGGCCCAGCAGGTCACAATCGATCCAGGTCTCCGCCCCACTACTGACGGATACCGCACGTACCGCGCGCACCCGCTTGTGACCTCGCACACCTGCGGCGACGGTGCCTGTATGAACGGTGACGCCCTGTGCCATATCCAGTGCGGCTTGCGGCACTGTATCGCGACTGTCTAGGATTGCGACGACCAACACACCTGCTGCCATTAGGTCAGCTGCAACTGCGTAAACGCTGTTGTTGTTGGTAAAAAGAACAACTCGTTGTCCCGGAGTGACACCCCAACGATTGACATAAGCCTGTACTGACGAAGCCAGCATGACGCCCGGCCGATCATTGTCTGCAAAAACCATGGCGCGTTCGGTGGACCCGGTGGCGACAACCACCTCGTCTGCACGCACCCGCCAGCTCCGCTCCAAAATATTGCCTTCTAAGGGTTCCCGTTCATTCACAATCAAAAGATTATGTTCGCGATAGGCCCAGACCGTTGCATTTTGCAGATGGATAACGTTGCCCATCCCACGCAATTCTTCAACAGCTTCAGCCACCCAGTCCAATGCGGATCGCCCGTTGATTTTTAGATCCCGGTTCAACAGGCTGCCACCTGCCTCTGTTCCCTCATCAGCAATGAACACACGTTTGCCAGACCTGCCCGCCTCCAGCGCGGTCTGCAATCCGGCAGGTCCCGCACCAGCGATCAACACATCGGCATGGGCATGACGCGCTTCGAAGTGGCCCGAAGTAGGAGGTTGCGCGGGTGCTGCCGCCAGCCCCGCAGCTTTGCGGATAGATGGTTCGAACAGATGCCAGTTGGGCCACTTGAATGTCTTGTAGTAGAAGCCAGCTGGAATGAAGCGTCCTAATAGCTGATTAACGCCACCAAGATCAAACTCGGGCGAAGGCCAGCAGTTGACTGAGCGGGCGCTCAGCCCATCGCGCAGCGGCACAGTTGTTGCCGGACGGTTACCCGATGAATCTTCACCGTCCAGCTCGACTAAAGTCGCCGGTTCCTCAGGTCCATGACCAACGATGCCGCGCGGGCGATGATATTTGAAACTGCGGGCTGTGATACGGACCCCATTGGCCAGCAAGGCCGAGGCCAGAGTATCTCCTTTGTAACCTTCATAGGTTTTTCCGTTAAACCGGAACGTCATTGGGCTGGTACGATCTATACGCCCGCCCGAAGCACGACGATTACTCTGAGCCATCGGGTGCCTCCACAATGTCATGGGTTCGGGTATCGCGCCAGATTGTCAGCCATTCACCGCAACCTCGCCCGTGCCACCATTTTTCCTGCACCGGTCCTAACGGGTTCGGTGCTACAGTCAGGTACTCAACCCATTCCGCGTCGCTCACGGCATTTGGATCAGGCCGATCGGCACCGACAGGGCCGCCAAAGATAAATTCACTTTCGTTACGCTTGCCGCAGAATGGGCAGGGGATAAGCAACATGGTCCTGTCCTCTCTATCGGGCGGTTGTGGTGCCGGCTTCCATCACAAAATCCAGATGACGGAATCGGTCGAGGGTAAATGAAGACATCAGCGGATGAGGCTGACCCATAGCAACCAGATGGGCCAGGGTCAGACCGCCTGCCGGGATCGCCTTGTAACCACCCCACCAACCCGCCGTGATGAATAGCCCCGGCACTTCGGTTTGATCCATGATGGGCGAGGCGTCATGCGCGATATCCAGATGCCCGCCCCATTGTCGCATCAGCTTGAGCTTTTTGAATGACGGGAACAACGACAACATCGTCGTCACAGTATCTTCGAACACGTTTTGCTTGATGTCCCGGCGAAAGCTCTGGCCCATGTCAGGCGCGCCGCCAATTACCATTTCACCCTTGTCAGATTGACTGAAATAGAACCCGCTGTCGGGGCAATTCACGATCACATCGACCAACGGCTGGACTGGCTCGGAAACAAAAGCTGTCAGGTTCATAGTTCGCAGCGGCAGCTTCAGCCCGGCGGTTTCCGTCAACGTTGTGGTATGTCCAGACACCGCTACGACAACTTTCTTGGCTCGAATGGTTCCGCGATTGGTTTCGACACCGTCGATCGCGCCGTCTGCACCTCGGATCAGCGATTGCACTGCGGTCTGCTGGTGGATCTCGACCCCCATCGCGTCCGCCGCGCGGACATATCCCCAGGCCACTGCATCATGCCGGTTCACACCCGCATCGGTATGTACCATGCCGCAAATGATTGGCAGCCGAGCATCAGGTCCTCCGCCAGTCAGCGCGGGAATGCGACGGCGTAATTCGTCTGTATTGATCTGCTCGTAAGTTGAGCCGTATATGTCCATGACCAATTGCCGTCGCCGAAGCTCTCGCAGCTTGGGCCAAGTCTGTACGACATCTACCATGGTGCGCTTTGAGTGCATCATATTGAAGTTCAGCTCGTGTGTAAGCCCTTCGTACATTGCGACTGATTTGACATAGAACGGGATCGACTCGTCCCGCATGTAGTTTGAACGGATTGTCACCGTATTGCGCGCGATGTTACCGCCGCCCAGCCAGCCTCGCTCCAGCACGGCGACATCGGTAATGCCAAATTCCTTGGCCAAATAGTAGGCAGTGGCCAGACCGTGACCCCCTGCCCCAATCACGACAACTTCATACTGGTCTTTCAGGGGTGGGCTTCGCCAGGCCAAGGGCCAGTTGCGATGGCCAGAGAGCGCGTTTCGAGCGAGTGAGAACACAGAGTATTTTTGCATGTTGGTAATTATATTTACTAATAAGCAACGTTCGTCAATAAATAAATTTACCTGAATGCAATCCCCGTTTTGGCGCGCCGCTGCATTTGAACGAGTCATCGCGCACATCGCGTGCATGACTTGTTGTGGTATTTGCTGGTTTGGTCAGGTTATTTCGGGTAGGGTGCGTCATGCATGTTCGCATCAAACAGTTTCACCGAAACCTAGCCGGAAAATGGTCAACCCGGTCGAAATGGCCCTGTTTCATCATAAACTGTCGCAGCTCTCCAACATCCTAACCCCATGAGAACTTAGGCGCATAGCGCCTGTTTTTTTACCGCCCTCAATCTCGGGTGGAATTTATGGATGGAAAAGCAATGACAACATCAACTGAAACGATGACGGTTCAGGATACCTATGCACGCGACGGTGTCGTGCTGCTAAGGGATATCCTATCTGACGAATGGCTGACCAAACTGCGACACGCTGTAGATACCGAAATCAAAAAGGGCGACCGCTATTTCGCCTACAAGAATATGCGTGAAACGCCGGGTGTGTTTCAGGACTATTGCCTGAAGTCGGATATCGGCCAGCGCGTGTCTCAGGTAGCTGGCAGCCCATGGACATCGCTGATCTATGACCAAATATTCGTGAAGGAGCCGGGAACGCAGACTCAAACCGGATGGCATACAGATCAGCCTTATTGGCCGGTCTCCGGCCCGATCATGACAATGTGGATCGCGCTTGACCCTGTAGACCCGGACAATGGAGCGCTGGAATTTGTACGTGGTTCACATGCGTGGGGGGCCAAGTACCGTCCGTTCAAAACCGATCAACTCGGTGGTTTTCTACACCATCTGGAACAGGACAATCCCGACTATATCGATATGCCAGATTTTGAGGCAAACCGCGACGACTACGACATCTTCCATTTTGAGAATATGCAGCCCGGTGATGCATTGGCCTTTGACGGGATGACCGTGCATTCTGCTATGGGTAACAGAACCACCACCCGTCGCAGGCGAGGGTATGCAATCCGTTTTGCCGTTGACGGAGCAACTTATGAGCCACGCGATTCCGTCACCGAATGGCTGCATGATGACAGTCTTAAACCGGGCGCGCCGTTTGCCGGTGGACGGTTCCCCGTCATCTACGAAACTGCGTAAATCTGCGGCAGAGGGCTGGATTTCCCAGCCCTCTGCCAAGATCTCAGGCCTTCCGCGCGACGGCCTCCTGTGACGTATTCTCGGCCTCGATAGCACGGTCAAGAACGCGTCGGAATTGTTTGGCGCCCGCATCGAGGCCCAAATCAATATTCGACGTGGTGGCGTTCTTCATACCTTTGTGGACTGCCTCCAGCACATCCTTATCCTCAAGAAATGCCATACGCGCACCGTCATTCATGTAGGTTGACACTTCGGCATCGTCGGCAAGGGAATTACGATGCTGGAACCAGAAATACCTCGTCCGATCCTCATCAATCGGGGTCATGAAATTATATGAGATATTGATGAAGGTTTCAGCAACCGGACTCTTGTCATACCCACCGGTTCCAACCGGTGTGTAAATGGACTTGTTCAACCCGATGGCAGGCATGCACATCTCATAATGTTGCAGGCGGTCGCATTCGCCCCCGAACGTCACAAGCTTGGAATAGTAAGGTGAAGGCGGTTTGTTCTCAATCCAGCGCGACACGATTACACCGCGATCTGTTTTTTCCACGTTCAATGGTTCTTCGTCCGTCCCTGCTCCCGCAAACGAACTCACGTGCACCCAAGCCACATGGCTGGGATCAAGCAGGTTGTCACAGACCCAAAGGTAGTGGCAATCGATATCCATCACGCCACCATCCGTCATGCCCCAGGTTGTGTTATCGAAATTCTCTACGGGGAAAATCTGATCAGGATTTGCCAGTGCCGGATCCCCCATCCAGATCCAGAGCAATCGATAGCGGTCAACCACCGGATAAGATTTGACAACCGCACGGCGTGGGGTCATCCCACGCTGGGTGGGGCTGTCTATGCACTTGCCCGAGCAGTCGAAAGTCAAACCGTGATAGCCGCATTCGACCAGATCGCCTATCAGATTGCCCTTTGACAAGGGCAGCTTGCGATGCGGGCACGCATCCTCCAGGGCAACCGGCGCGCCATCCTGCTGGCGATAAAGCACGACGTTTTCGCCCAGAAAGGTCTCGGCCTTCAATTCGCGACCAATATCTTTGCTCCATGCGGCAACATACCAGCAGTTTTTCAGATACATGATCCCGCTCTCCGTTCAATATCTAGCTTGCGCCAATATGGGGTAATTTCCCCGCACTTCGCCATGCTGGATTGGTAATGGGACATATAAGGTCTACTAATTTGACTCGTTTGCGAGCAGCGGGATGTCGGGTTGCGCTTTGGCTTCGGCATGAATCCAGTTCAGGAATTCGCTGACCTTTTGGCTATCCTTCGTCTCATGCCGCCGCACCAGCCAGTAGGACAAAGGCGATTGCGTCAAATGTGGGAACGGTCGCACCAATCGGCCATCACAGAGTGCGTCGATCACGAGCGGCTCACGACCGAGCGCTACGCCGAGCCCTTCGATTGCAGCTTGTACAACCATATTCGACTGCCCCAACCGACGTGTACGCAGCACTGTCGGCAAGTTAAGATCACATTGCCGGGCCCAGAATTCCCACGTCGGGTTAGCCGCACCATGACGTAGGTTTTCATCCACAAGCAGTGTGTGACGAGACAAATCTTTGATGCCATGAAGATCGGGTAACAGAGCTGGAGCACAGACAGGAAAAAGCCGTTCTTCCATCAACAGATCGGCCTGCAACCCTGGGTACTCACCCAGCCCATACCGAATGCCGATATCCGCATCGGCACCAGAAAAGGGGTGCTGCCCGGTATCTGTAGCGATCGAAATCGACAGGTCGGGATGCGCCAAATCAAAGTGAATAAGCCGCGGAAACAACCAGTTAAACGCAAAGCCCGGCAGACATGAAATGACTATTGTTCGGTCGCTGCGAGTTTTATCCCGCAGCTGAGCGCAGACGTCAGAAATACGCCCCAATCCATCGGATATAGCCAGAGCCAGCTGTTCGCCCTCGCGTGTGGGACGTGACTGACGCGCACCGCGCACCAGCAATTCTCTGCCAAGCCATTCCTCCAGCGACCTTACATGCTGGCTTACCGCACTTTGACTTACACCCAGCTCTTCGGCTGCTGGCGAAAAGCCGGAATGGCGGACGACCGCCTCAAAAGCGCGAAGCGCCGAATATGGCAAATTCAGGATCATATTAGCTATCCTAATGTCAGGCATTACTTCTTTCAAATGGATTAGAGTCGATACAGGGCTCTAGATTTCTAAGATCAAATCTTTGGGGGTACTGATGTCCGACACAACGCCCGGGCGAGGAGCGCTAAACCTTCTGGTGAACTGTGCCCATGCAACAGCGGGCGACCGGTTGCTGATCGCCTACGAGCCTCCGCAGTTCGGGTATTTCGACTCAAATTGTGTAGACATCGTCAGCCAGGCGGCACAGCAGCTAGGGCTAATTGTTGATGCGGTTGATGTGGGTTTCAACCCTGACAACCCCCATCTCTCGCCCGACCTTCTTGTCCGATTTCGGGCTGCAGACATCATCCTGTTCTTGGCGCGCTTGGGCGATCAGTTGCGGTTTTCGGACATGCCGCGGGGCAAAAGGATCATTGTCAGTTTTGCGGTGAACAAAGAACTGCTGGGCTCGGGGTTTTCGAACGGCCACCACGATGCGTTTTTGGAACTCAAGTCAGACGTCAATGCGGTGCTTGATGCGGCAGACGAAGTCCGGATCACCTGCCCGCTGGGAACTGATGTACGTGGACACCCGATTATGGATCTGAAGCCCACTGGGGATACCTCGATCCTGCGCTTTCCAATGTCCGTCTTTACACCGGTTCCAGCACATAGTTTTTCTGGCAGGGTGGCCGTCAGTTTTCTTACCGGGACCGGGTCGAGGTATTATGACAATTATACTATCGAATTCGACGAACCGGTTTTTGCAATCATGGAAAATGGCCAGCTAACGCGGTTTGACGGCGACCCTGCTAATGTTGCAAGAGCTGAGGCCCACTATGATCGGGTTGCCGGGCAGTTCGACATAGATCGTAATTTTGTACATTCATGGCATGCTGGGATTCACCCAGGCTGCGGATATCCCTGGGATATGCGAGAAAATTACGAAAGATGGGGCGGGTCTGCTTTTGGCAATCCGCGTATTCTGCATTTCCACACTTGTGGTGCTTATGCCCCCGGTGAAATCAGCTGGAACGTAATCGATCCGACCATTGTGATCGACGGCGAGACTTACTGGGACAATGGTGTTTTTTACGCTGAACGGCTGCCTGCTGGACCGTCAATTCTCGATCGCCATTCCTGCGCGGCGGCATTGTTTGCTGATCCTGATCCGAATATCGGATTGCGTGCGGTTATCTGATCATTCCTAACTTGATCGAATCGCGCCCAGATAGGATGATCTATTGTTAATAGGACCCGATCAAGTTGGTCTTATGGTGCGGAGCACTCCCGTCTCCGGTGCCGGTATGTACGAAGAGGGCAAAGTCCCCCCGCACCGGCAAAATTATGGAACCCATATGTCAAAAGCTATCGTTACGCCGCTGACTCAGGCCTTGGCCGAAGGAAAACTCACGCGCGAAGAACTCAAAGGATTCATGCAACGTTCAAACGGACCGGGATTGCGCCATCTGGCGCTTTGGATCCTGTTGCTTGCGTTCACCACGACGCTGATAACACTTGCCTGGAACAGCTGGCTGATCTGGCCGGCAATGTTCCTTCAAGGCGTTGTCCTGGTGCATCATTTTTCGTTGCAGCACGAATGTGTGCATTACACTGTGTTTCGGACACGCTGGCTGAATGATTTGGTTGGTCAGATCTGTGGGCTGATCATCATTCTGCCACACCGGTTTTTCCGGTACGAGCATTGCGACCATCATACCTATACCCAACTCACCGGCGAAGACCCTGAACTTATCCCTATGCCCAAGACGATTGGACAATATCTTCTTTACCTTTCAGCCCTGCCCTATTGGCGCGGTAAGTTCACCGAAGTGTTCCGACATGCCCGCGGACGGCTGAACGAGACAGAGTTGCGCTTTATCCCCAAGGTCGAGCACAAAGCGGTTTTTCGGGACGCGCGCAGGATGCTTGCCATTTACACCGCCATTTTTCTAGCCATGGCTCTGACCGGCTGGTGGGGCCTGATCTGGTATTGGATCATTCCACTGTTTCTGGGGGAACCAGTTATGCGATTTGTGCGAATGACCGAGCATGTGGGGCGACCAACGGTTGCCCAGATGTCGGAAAACACCCGCACCAATCTGGTATCAACACCGATGGCCTTTCTGTGCTGGAACATGAACTATCACGCGGAACATCATTACGTTGCATCGGTTCCATTCCATTCGCTGCCGCGTTTGCATGAAAAGCTGAAGGATCACATTTTTGTCGAAAGAGGCGGCTACTTAGCAGCGCATCGTGACATTCTGCGGCAAATTTTGCAGCGTGAACCCGAGCAATCGGCAGAGGTTTGAGCGATGGGAAATGAGAAACCATGGCGCGACCTGATCGATGTTGCGAAGCTGGAAAAGAACTGGGTCACGCGCGTTGAGATCGGACCACGGCTAATTGCCGTTTATGATACGCCAAGCGGTGTTTTTGCCTCGCTGGCGCTGTGTAACCATGGCGGCGCTGATTTATGTGACGGCTACTTCGATGGACACGTGATTGAATGTCCGTTGCATCAGGGCGCGTTCGATGTACGAGACGGCAAACCCGTGTCAGCACCCGCAACGCGAGCAATGCGCATTTTTGACACTCGGGTCGAAAATGGAATGGTTCAGGTCAGGCTATGAATGTGTCCACATACCTGTCAGCCATGTGCGCTAGGCAAGCGCCGGTATTCCGGGAATAGCCACATATCCGTGTAATGCTTCAACCCGTCGGATCCAATTTTGAACCGACGGGTACGGGGACAATGGAATGTTGCCCTGATAAGCTAACGCTGTGTACGGGTAACAGGCCAGATCCGCCAGGGTCAGCCTGCCACACGTCAGCCAAGGGCTGTCTGACAATTGCCGCTCCATGATCTCCAGCGACGCCTCGCCCAGTGATTGCGGTCCGATCAGATCAATATCCCGTTCAAATAAAACAATCGCTCTGGCTGTTGCCATGCCGTGAAATATCTCATTGACCGAGAATGAGAGCCACTGCTGAATCTCGCCGTGTTCTTCCGGTGTTCTGGGTCCCCAATTCTCAGCATCGTATTTCTGTGCCAGGTACAACATGATTGCCGTACTGTCGCGCAGAACAAATCCGTCATCATCGAAAACAGGAACCTTGTGCAGCGGGTTTATCCGCAGAAACTCTTCCTGTGTCTGGTCACAGTTCAGCAGATCAATATCGATGAGCTGATATTCAAGCTTCAGCAGCGACAACAACAATCGGACTTTGTGGCAGCTACCAGATAACTTGAAATCATAAAGACGTATCATTCGGGTCGTCCGACCTATCGTTTATCCGATCGTTTTTCGAGGCGGGCAAAGATACGGCTGAGGCCGAAACAGACGATAAAATAGAAAGCTGCTGTCGTGATCCAGGCCTCAAAGATCATACGTGAGGACGCAACAAGTTCGACGGTCTTGTATGTCAGTTCCTGTACTGAGATCAGTGACAAGATCGAGCTGTCCTTAATCAACGAAATAAATTGGTTTGCCAGCGGCGGGACCACTTTCTTCAACGCTTGAGGCAGGACTACATAGCGAAGTTCCTGTAGTTGACTCATCCCGATCGAACGCGCGGCTTCGCGCTGGCCTTTCGGAATTGACTGAATACCCGCCCGGATAATTTCCCCGACAAAGGCGCTTTCAAACAACGCCAGAACGATGACTCCGGAAACCAGCGAAGGGAAACGCCGCATTTCGCCAAAAAAGAAAGTCCAGACCTGGTTGTTCTCTTGTCGCGCGATCCCACGCGCCCAGCGTTCGAGATTCAGGGCGTCAATCAGTTGTTGGGACAGGAAAAAGAAGAAGATAAAGACGACAACAACCGGTGGCACGTTGCGCAAAAACTCGAGGTAGGTTCGGGCCAGCATCCGGATTGTCAAATTAGCTGAACACCGGGCAACGCCCAAAATAGTGCCCAACAGAAGGGCCAGAATGCCGGAATAGATACTGATGCGGACGGTGGCAGCTAGCCCCTGCAAAAGCAGGTTGGCAAAGTACTCTTCACGACTTGAATGCCAGCCGACGATATATCCAGGAATAAGCTCCCAGCGCCATTTGTAATTGAGCGTGCCTTCGATCGACAGCCAGATATACCCGAAAAAGGCAATCAAAATCGCCATGATCAGGTAGTCGGGCCATCTGAGCTTCTTGATGAAATTCTGCACCGGGCGCGCTCCGCGTCAATCTCGGGGGCGGTGCACCCGCCCCCGGTTAGTTTAGTTACTGCGCAACCTGATCAGCCCACTCTTCGGTGGCGAACCAATAGTTGTGACGCTCTTCCAGCCAACCGGACCGCCATTGCTGTGCAATCCAGTTGTTGAAAAAATTCATGGCATCCGGATCACCTTTGCGCACCCCAAAGGCCTCACCGCGCGGGTCATAGAGATTTTCGAACGGAACGGACAACGTTTCAGGATTGCGCCCCGCTTCGCGGTTTGGAGTCGGTTGCGCAGCCATTGATGCATGCGCGTTGCCGTTTAGAACTTCCTGGGTCGAGGCCCCGTCCTCATCGAACAAAAGCAAGGTCGCATCAGGGAAGTTCTGTGCGATCACCGCAGCCGGGGTCGCACCGCGGCGGGCGGCAAAAGTGATCTCTGGTTTATTGAAATCTTCCAGTGTCATGCCTTCGGTCATCGATTTGTTGGCAAGGATGGCCAGACCTGAATAGGCGTAAGGATCGGTAAAGTTGATGGTCAGGTTTCGCTGCGCGGTCATCGACATACCTGAGATAATCACGTCGAAATTGGACGACACCAACGCAGGGATGATGCCATCCCAGGCGGTTGGAACGAATTCGACCTCGACCCCCATGTCTTCGGCCAATTTGCGCCCAACATCCAGTTCGAATCCGATCAGCTCACCATTATTGTCACGCATCGACCACGGCACGAACAGTGAAAGACCAATCCGGATCACCCCGTCCTGCTTGATGGTTTCAATCACACTTTCACTGGACAGTTCCTGGGTCGCGCTTTGCGCCCAGCTTGAGGTCGCCAGTCCAGTCGCCACGACCGCACCCAGGGCTACCCCGAGCATTCTGCGAGAAAGCTTCATATTGGTTCTCCTTGTTGTCCGACAATTTGTTCAGGTTTATTGGTCGACGGCATATTTCTTCTCCAGATAGCTCACGCCGATCGACAGGATCAGGGTCACCACCAGATAGACCAATGCGATGGTGAACCAGATTTCGAAACTCATGTAGGTGTCAGAAATGATGTTACGTCCGAAAGTGGTCAGTTCGGCCACCGCAATCACGCTGACAATTGCTGATGATTTGATCAGATGAACGACCTCGCCGGTCATCGGCGGGAGCATGAACCGCACCGATTGCGGCAGGATGATGTAACGATAGATCTGAAAGGGGCTCATCCCGATGGATTTGGCCGCTTCCCACTGGCCCGTGGGGATGGCGTTGATCCCCGCCCGCAAAATCTCAGATATCAACGCAGAATGAAACACCGCCAGGGTCAAGATACTCGCGGTATAACGATTAAACCCGAAGATCGGACCCAGCACATAGTAAAAGAGATAAAGCAGAACCAAGAGCGGGATGTTCCGGATAAGCTCAAGATAGCCAACCGCAACCGCTGAACCTACGACCAATCCGGACAGCCGCAATAGCGCCAACAACAATCCCAGAACGGTTGCCAGCAAAAAGGCCGTGACGGATAGTTGAATAGTGGCGACCAGACCAATCGGAATTTCGCCCCACTCGAACCCAACCTCGGTATTGCGGTACAGGAACTGTGGTACGCGGTACCACTGCCAATTATACCCCATGCCCTGAGCACCAGCATAAGAGCCATAGGCAATCAAACCTACGATGATTGTATAGATAGCGATCGATACGGGTACTGAGCCAAAAAACCTCTTAATGACCGGCGGTTTCGGCAGCGCCTGACCTGTAGGTCCCGATATGCCCAAATCGCTCATATCAGTGTTCCAGAATTTGGTTTAGGAACAAGCGACAGCGTTCGCTTGAGGGGTTGGTAAAGAACTGTTCCGGCGGCGAAACTTCGACAATTTGCCCCGCTTCCATAAAAACCATCGTATCAGCGACCTTACGGGCAAATCCCATCTCATGGGTGACGACGACCATGGTCATACCGGTCTCAGCAAGTTCAACCATCACATCCAGCACTTCGTTGATCATTTCGGGATCAAGGGCAGAGGTCGGCTCATCAAAAAGCATGATCCGGGTTTCCATGCACAGGGATCGTGCAATGGCCACCCGCTGTTGTTGTCCACCAGATAGTTGAGCCGGGTATTTATCTGCTTGTTCAGGAATGTGGACCCGGTCCAGATAATTGCGCGCAGTCTCTTCGGCTTGAGATTTTGATACCTTGCGCACCTTCATCGGTCCGATCATCAGGTTTTCAAGAACCGTCAGATGCGGAAACAGATTGAACTGTTGGAAGACCATCCCAACCTCTTGCCGTAATTCGCGGATTTCCTTTATGCCTTCATATACTTCGATCCCATCGATCACGAGACGCCCGGAATTGTGCCACTCCAAACCATTGAAACAGCGGATCAACGTGGATTTCCCCGAACCGGACGGGCCGCAGATCACCACCTTTTCACCCTGATGAACACTCAGATCAATGTTCTTAAGCGCATGAAATGAGCCATAGAATTTATCCAGGTTGGTTACCTCAATCATGGGAGAAGGTTGGTTCATGACGGGCCTGTCGATTCGGGAGACCACACTTTCGGGTGTCCTCGTGAGTGGATGAAATCAGAGGTGAGAAAGCTACCGCCCCGAAAATCCGTCGGGAAATTCTGTTGCCGTGGCACGATCCGGGGATTGCCCAGATAGCAGCCGTTGGCTTGGCGATGCGATTGAGTGGAGCAATCGGGCAAGGCCATAGAATCCTCAATTCTGTTGCACGCTAATTAATATGGTTGCTTAATATGCAATATTCGTCAATAAAAAACTCAACGGGCAGGTTTTGGCTGCCTCAAAGTTGAGCTGACGACCAAGGGAGGAAACATAAATGTCTGCCTGGATTCGGATGATTTCTGACGAAGAAGCCGACGATCAGCTAAAGGCCACATTGGATATGGCACGCACGCCGCACGGGACAGTGGATAATGTCATGCGCGTGCATTCCCTGCGGCCCAACACAATGAAAGGGCATGTTATTTTGTACCGGGCGTGCCTGCACGATCACGCAAACTCCATACCGATGTGGTTTCAGGAAGTCATCAGCTCTTACGTGTCGACCCTGAACAACTGCCCCTACTCCTATGCCAACCATTGGGCAAACGCTCGGCACCTGATTGATGACAATGCGCGCGCCGATGAAATTGAAGCTGCGCTAAAGACCCAACAACCGCAGGATGCTTTTGAAGGGGCACACCTTGCTGCATTGATCTATGCCGAGAAACTCACCCTAGCACCCGGAACGATGGTTGAGACGGATGCAACCACACTGAAAGTTGCAGGTTGGGAGGATGGCGAGATCCTCGAAATCAACCAGATTGTGAGCTATTTCAACTATGCCAACCGTTTACTAAACGGTCTGGGCGTCACCACGGATGGGGATGTCGTGGGTTACTACGCCGACGAGTGACAGGATGTATCATGCAAGGTGACACTCCGGGAAGACAAATTGATCGCGCCATCGGCGCGTCGCTAAAAGAGCTGCGCCAAAGCCGGAAGCAATCAGCCCGCCGACTTGCCGAACAGTCTGGCATATCTGCGGCGATGGTCAGCCGCATAGAGAATGGATTGGTTTCGCCCTCGATCGACACATTGGCCGCATTGGCCGAGGCGCTTGAAGTGCCCATCGTCTCGTTGTTTCGCGAAGCAAGAACGGATCACACCGACTATACCCTCGTCCGTCACGGTCAGGGATTGAAATCCACCCGGCTGGCGAGCGGTCATTCCCATGAGTATGTCAATCTCGCGCTACATTCCCGAAAAGATCTGAGGTTTCAGGCGCGCCGTGTAACCCTGCTGCGTGACGAGGGCCATCCACCAACCTACGTGGGTCACGGCGTTGTCTTTGTTCAGGCGATCGAGGGGCAGGCGGTTTATCGTTATGGTGAGGCCCGGTTCACTTTGTCGGCGGGGGACAGTATCAGCGTGGATGCCGAACTGAACCATGGGTTTGAAGAAGTTTTGACACCCGAATTTGTCTTTTTGACCGTGCAGGCCGAGCGCCCGTAATGACCTGCTGATATGGCCATTCCAGCCGAACTTGATCTGACACGCGGACCGATCTCGGCGCATTTTCGAACACTGGCAATTCCTGCCGCAGTCGGAATGCTGTTCAACACCCTCTACAACGTCGTGGACATGTTCTTTGCTGGGCTTTTGTCCACCAGCGCACAGGCCGGGTTGGCACTGGGGTTTCAGGCGTTTTTTATTGCCATATCGGTCGGCGTTGGGCTTGGGGCCGCGATGAGCGCTCTTGTTGGAAACGCTCTGGGAGCCGGCGATCATCGCAAAGCCCGTCGGCTGGCTGCGCAAGGAATGAGCTATGGGCTCATAGCGTCCGGCCTATTGGCATTGGCTGGGCACTGGTATGGTCCAGCTCTGATCCGGCTGGTGTCTGAGCCGGGCGCATATCGTGATGCGGGGCTGCGTTACTTCTATTGGTTGCTTTTGGCTCTGCCTGGGTTCTTGCTGGCGTTTGGGTGCAACGGTATCCTACAGGCGCACGGCGATGCGGTTTCGATGCAGCGCGCACTCGTGGTCGCATTTTTTGTCAATATCGGTCTAAACCCGCTGTTGATCTATGGCATTCCAGGTCTGGCTCCCGGCATAGGCTTCGATGGTTTGGCTGTCTCGACCGTCATCAGTCAGACCGGCGTCATGGTCTTCATGGTCCGGCAAGTACTCGGACGGCGAAGGATGAGGCGCATACGATTCCGAAACTTTGCCCCACGTTTGGAGAAGTTTGCCGAAATATCTGTCCAGGTTCTACCAACAGCCACATCCTTCATGGTGATGTTGCTGTCAGGTTTTGTCATGCAGTTCGCCCTGAAAATCTTTGGGGAACACGCAATCGCGGGCCATGGAGTGGCAATTCGACTTGAACAGATTCTACTATTGCCGGTGCTGGGTGTAACCGGGGCGCTGCTACCAATTGCGTCCCAAAATTATGGAGCCCATGAATACGCGAGAGTAAGGGAAGCAGTATTTTATTGCTGGAAAGTTGGCTTCATCATGACAGCTATCGCAGCGCCAACTCTATGGATTTTTGGAAGACCCTTGCTGCGGCAGTTTACTGATGACCCCGAAGTCATCCGCGTTGGAGTGAGTTACTTGCGCGTCGACAGCCTGATACTGCCTTTCTATATGATGCTTTTTTCGATCAACTCTCTTTTGCAGGCTTTGAAAAGACCGATCTGGACGGTGTGGATCAGCCTGTATCGGCAAGGGTTTGGGGTAGCCTTTTTTGTCTGGGTTTTTGTTTGGCTGCTGGGCTTTAACGAAACCGGTGTTTGGTTTGGCACCGCGGCTGCCGTTGTGACAGGATGGGCGATCGCTCTTATCGTGACCACACATGTAGCACAGCGCGAGATAGGGGGATTCTGGGTGTTGTCACGTTAACATCCAGTCCACAAAGAAGTGCCCATGCTCAGATTTCAAGCTGCTTGGGAGGCGACATTCCAGGCAACAAATGGTTAGTGCCAACTTGTTCGCGCGTTCTGAACTGGTTACCGCTCACGCATGAAGATGCCGTTCAAAATGCCACGCCTGAAGGGCTATCGTTTTTCCGCGAGAGATCATCGCCTAAGCCGCCTGGATTTACCATCGTTTTGCGCTCAGTACTGCTCAGGTTAAAATTCTGCGCGCAGTGTTACGGTCAGCGGTCTGAACTTGATGACCCAGCGGCGGAGGGTCGCGTAAGAAATATCGATCCCGCGCTGCAGAAGCCTCGCGTCAACTTCACGCAAGCTCGAACATAAAGCCACACAGCCAGGGGAATGATCCGAGAAGGAAATCGGTGAATCGGCGACGCTTGTAGGTGATGGACGATGGATTCATCGATGCCACCTACGACCAATTCCAAGCATGAGTAACCAAACAACGGTTAATGTGACAACACCTCAGAATGGGTTCCCACAGATCGATTGGATCTAATTCCGGATCGTGAATGCGAGCAATCCTTCCAATCCCCCATCTCGACTTCGGCGCCGCTTTCGATTCTGGCAACATTCAGCTCTTTGAACATCGCATCAAAGTCCGCGACGTAGAATGTTCAGCATGAAGCCCCGGTCTCCGGGATAGTAGTCGCTGTCTTTCGGGAACGTCGAAAAGATTGTCACGCCGCGCTCGCTGATCCAGGATTGCAAGGTGGGCGAAGCCGGAGTTGAGGGGATTGATAGATGGGTCCCATACCATTCTGCTAGTCTAGCCGGATCATCAGATCTGAAGAAAGATCCTCCAATTCCATAAATTTGTGCAGTGTTAGATCTCCTTTGGTTAGTTTCGGTAAGGATCGTTCTTCTGGCCGATGACACAAATCGCCGGAGTGGCCCCGCCAAAGATCTCGATTTCGGTCACGTTCTCGAAACCAACAGCGTGGAGCGCTTCCTCGATGCTGGCGATCATGCGTCGCGCAGCACCCGGGCCATCCGCGTCCAGCCGTGGTTGATAGGTGGTCAGGCAAAGCCCGCCAGTAGCCAATGCTTCATATACTGCACCAAAAAACCCGTGTTTGTCGCTCTGAAATTGTATGACGTTCAGCGAGAAGATGCGGTCAAATGCGCCCGGCCAGTTAGCAAGGCGGTCGATCCCGCCCTCGATCAACGTGACTCTGTCTGCGGCACACTGTTCTCTTAGCCGATTGCGAGCCTGCCGGATCATCACCTCGGAATGGTCAAGACCTACTACCCGCCCTGACGTTACAACAGAGGCACATTTTGCGAGGGCCAGACCGGGGCCGCAGCCGATCTCAAGCACGCGGCTATCGGGCGACAGAGCCATCAAATCGACTGTTCTGTCATTTCGGAAACGGTTCGATTGCCGCGCTGCCATGATCCGTCCCGCCAACGCACCCAACAGGCCCGATGGATGCCGAAACTGTGCGACGATCTTCGGTTTCATCGACACTACGCGTTACCCGCGCGAGACATCCACAGGGGCATCGCCAGCAACCCGCCAGTCGAAAGAACGAGAACGCCGAGGGCAAGCGCATGGCGATACGCCATCTCGGGAAACCCCAGAAGGTCCACCGCAAAGGTATTCCACGACCACAGGGCGGCGACACCCCATATAAATAGTGCGACAATGACGATGCCGAGGGTCTTGCTGTGGCGTTTCGAGTGCTGAATCATGTTAGCTCCCCTTCTCCATCATGATTTCAAGCGCGTCGTTGAGACTGGCCAACAGCTGCGCCGAAGCTGCGACATCATGCGCTGCCGTGGCCTCGGCCAACGCGGCCATCGGTGCGTCTTCCCGGTCCTGCATCTCGGCAAAAAGATCAATGCCGGTTGGGGTGGGCAAATAAAGTACTGATCTCTTGTGATCGGGATTGTCCTGCGCGTGGGCAAGACCCTTCTCCAACAGGGTATTCATGTTTTTCTGCACATGCTGACGCGAGACACCTTTGGCTTTGGCGATATCGGGCACCGTTTGTGGCGCCTTGAAGATCAATGCCTGCAGGACCGCCCGCATCGACGGATTGATATCCAGATCGGCGTGCAGAGCTTCGGCAACGGATTTGAGCCGGTTGAACGCTGTCCTTATTTCTCTGATCAGTGCGGTGAGTTCTTTGTTTTGCTGCGTCACGCGGGGGCTCCGGGATTCTATTTGACAACTTAGGTGTCACTATGAATTATGACAACTTAATTGTCAATATGGTGATGCTGCTCATGTTCACGCAAACCCATCTACTGATCGGAGCCGCAATCTTCGCGAGGCCGGGACGTACTACAGTTGCTCTGGCTGGTCTGATGGGCGCGTTAGTGCCTGATACCGATGTCTGGGCGATGTTCATAGTCGAGCGGCAGCAAGGGGCCAGCGGGTGCGAAGTGTTTCATTATCGGTACTGGGAGCAGCCGTGGACAACGCTTCAGATGCTGCTGAACTCGATCCCCTTGTATCTCGCCCTTATCGCCCTGGGCCTCACCGGTCTGATCCTGCCTGCCGTTTGGCCACGTAGGATCGCGCTGATCGTGATCGTGTTCGCCAGCTCCGCACTGCTTCATGTGGGGGTTGATTTTCTGCTGCACCATGACGATGCGCGCGCGCAATGGATGCCTTTCACGAACTGGATCTTCCGCTCACCAGTTTCCTATTGGGAACCTCGATACTACGGTCGGGTTTTCATGGTGATCGAGATCGGCTTGGGGCTCACTCTCGCCGTATTGATCGGCCTGCAGTTTCGGTCAAGGTGCGTATGGGCGGCGGTTGCAATTGTGTCGCTTGGTTACGCAGGGTCGATTGCCGCTGGTCTGGTGTCCGGTGACGACCACGTGCGGGGGCCAGGGTCCTGCGAAATTCTGGAACTGGATGCTGCGTCAATGCTCACTGCCGGTGCGGGCAAGTCGATGATAGGCGCGCACGGAGATGGCCATGATTAAAGATCATTTCATGCGATGGCGTTGGAAAATGTGGGGCGCATGGTGCATCCTTGCGGCTACCGGCGTGGCGTATGGGGTTTTCGCTATCGCAGCAAGTATTGGCCTTGCTGAAACTGACAAGATGCGCGCGCTGCCGTTGCCATTTCAAATCCATGCTCTGGCTGGCGGAATCGCATTGATCGCCGGGATAATGCAGTTCAACCCTGCGATACGAACCCGTTTCATTCGCGCGCATCGCTGGGGTGGCCGCATCTACGTCTACAGCGCATGTCTGGCGAGCATCGCGGCGGTACTCAATGCTGCATTCTTCGATGTGAGCTGGGCCGCGAGATTGTCGTTTTTCCTGCTGGGATTCTTTTGGCTTCTGTCCACGATTTTCGCATACAAGATGATCCGGAAACGCAATATTTCTCTCCACCGTGAATGGATGTTGCGAAGTTATTTCCTGGCGTTTTTCTTCGTGACATTCAGCTTCTGGGTGCCGGTCCTGGCAGGCGACAGTCAGGGAACAGGCACGGCATATTTCATCGCTGTAGCGATGAGTTGGGTCCCCAACCTCCTACTTGCAGAAGTATGGATTCGAAGAACGCGCAAGAGAGGCAGAGCGTCAACAAATTGACCGAACGCGAGGTTTTGTATTTTGCCAAGGAGCCGATATGCGTCGGAAGCGCAGCGTTTGTCAGAATGGGCTCTTTGCGATCATGCGGCAGTGCAGATCACCGCTTCGGAGGAAGACGCCCGTGCCGACGTTGACGGCCCAGAGCCGACATCCCTCAGCCAACTTACATGCTGCGGTCGCAGCCCGCATTACTGCCCTTCGCCGCGAGTGCAAAGCCAGAAGGCCATTATGCTCACTGTTTGCGGACGAAGCGGTCATGTCGAGGTATTCCTCGAATGGCCGCTTCACTAGATTGGGTCCGATCAAGTGAACCTGAGCTTAGGCGTCCGCTGCCTCACTGCGGGTCATGATGATCTCGCGGGTGATCTGCCAGCGGCCATCCTCAAGCACGAAGTCGATGCTGAGTGAGATGAGCTGATAGCGACCGGTTGCATCGTTCTTTCGGCTGACGACGATGTGGCCATGCGTGTCGTCAGCTTCGACCAGGTGATACTTCACCCAAGGGTTGTCGTCTTTCAGTGCGCCCATGTTGTGTTTGATGAACTCCATGAATCCGGGTTTGTCGTTGCGCATCAGGGTGCCATCGTTCAGCAGAAGATAGGTCTGCATGTCGCGGTGATAGAGGTTGTCGAGCACTTCGAACGAATGCCCTGAGACGCCGTGGATCAGCCCGTCCAGTGTCTCTTTGACAGCGGAGGCGTTGGAGTGGTTTTCGGTCATAGCCATTGAAATGGTCCTTTTGGGAAAAGGTGGTTTGGCGCGAGCGATCAATCGGTCGCGTAGTTGCTGAACATATCCAGCACGATCTGCCAGTTATCGTCTTCGCTTTCGCGCTCCAGGACGTAGATGTATGATCCTTCAAGCTGGAAGCCCTGACTTTCGACGGCGGCGCGGGTTATGCCTTTCATGACCGCCTGCGTGCCGTCGTCAGAGATGAACAGGTCTTCGATCGTGTGTGACAGCTCGCCTTCGTTCTCGCTCATGAAAGTGATGGTCTGACGCGGAACACCGTCGCGGCCTTGCGCTGGAGGTGTCGCTGGCGCGATCCAGAACGCATCTTCGTCATAGAGGGCAATGAGCCCGGCTGCGTCATGGGTTGCCGCCAATTCATTGAAACGATCATTGAAGGCGATCAGGCTTTCCCGTGCTGCGCTTTGTGCAGCGGTTTCGGCGAATGCGGGCACTGCCAGAGAGGCAACGAGGGCAATAGTGAAGAGAGCGGATGTCAAGCGCATAAGCTTGTCCTTTCGGTTTAGTGTATTGATTTTAGGGAGTTAGAGGGAGCTTGCCTTATGCGGCGCGCGTCCCCCGGATTGGGTAGTTATTCTCAGGGTTGCGGATAAAGCGCAGACCGCCAAGCAAGGTTTTCAAGTCTGGCCGAGCGAATGGCGCGTTGGAGATATCCGTGACCTGCACCTGACCATCTGCGTTCACGATAAAGATGCCGGGTTCTGCGAAGGGTTGATCCGTTTCCGCTGCCGACCGAGGATCAGACACATAAAGCCCAAGTTCGTGCATTTGGTTGAGGCTCAGATCATACCCAACCGGATAGCTTGACTGCATCAGTGCGATCTGGTCAGTCGCCTTGGATTCAGGGTCGGCGGAGACCGCGACAACATCTACGCCAAGAGCGTGAAATTCTGTCAGCAGGACTTCCAACTCCTTCAAATAGCTTGTGCACATCGGGCAATGCTTACCTCGATAAACGACGACCATTTGCCAATCATGCCCTCCATGCGGAGCACCGAGAATAAGGTCACCCCCGCCTAATTTGGGCACTGTGATTGCGGGAAACTGTGATCCAGCAGGTGTTTTTCGTGATGACATTTTTCTTGTCCTTGCGTTTTGTGATGATCGTTATAAAAATACCAAAAGCGAAACGTCAAGGAATTTTGTAATGATTGTCACAAAAAAAGTTGGGCGGCCCAAAACCTTCGACCGGGACGAAGCCCTCACCAAGGCCATCGGCGTGTTCTGGAAACAAGGTTATGAAGGCGCATCGATGAAGCTGTTGACAGATGAAATGGGGATCAACAGTCCCAGCCTTTATGCAGAGTTCGGTGACAAGCACGGCCTTTACTTGGAAGCAATCAACAGCTATGCGACGAATGATGCCTGTGCGCCCTTGGTCGCATTGGAGACCGTGCCCGATATTCGGCAGGCTGTTCGCGCCTTCTTTGAGGCTGTGATTGACTACTCAACGCACCATGACAGTGGGGCAAAGGGGTGCTTTCTTGTTTCTTGCGTCGCGACAAGTGCTGGGCACGTGGACGGCACCGCCGAATTGCTACGAGACGCGATCATATCGACAGATAAGCGCATCACGGCCCGCTTTGATCAGGAAGTGATTAACGGTAAGTTGCCGCAGCGTTTTCCGAGCGTTGATCGTGCCAAAATGATGTTCGACCTACGGCAGGGCATGGTGTTCCGGGCACGTGCCGGATTCTCAGATGACGACCTGGCGGGCGACATAGATAAGTACGTGAACTCTGTTCTAGCGAATTCCGAAAGCTGACTTTGGTGCAAAGCGCAGCATCGGTAACTCTGGGCTCAGAGTGGACCTAGGAGACAGCGCAGCAACCTTGGCACAAACCAAGTTTCAGTCTTTAAAGTCGGCCCTTAGCCGACATCTATCGGCTTGTCTCGATGCTGCAGTCCAGCCCGCTTAGCTGCCGTTCGTCGCGCGTGCAAAATCCTGTAGAACGGTAACTCACAGTCTGCGGGACTTTGCTGACCTTGATGATTTTGACTCGAATGACTGCTTTTTTCTAACCAAGTGAAAAGATGCACCCAGAAATTTGGTGTTAGAAGCTAGGTTTGCTGGCTCTCCGTCGCTTGTGGCTGGATGAACAAAGTTCGATTGATTGCACTCAATTTGATGTGCGGCTCAGAGGAATTTGCCTCAATAACAGCACGCCTTAGTAGATCCGACACTTTTTAGAACCAATATCCATCCAAAGATTATCGAAACGGAATCCTTGCTTCTCCGATTGTCTCGATAAGCGGTGCTAAGTGAGATTCGTAGTTTCGCCATTTCTCCTTTGACGAGCTGTATAATGGCTGGCGCACTTGCTGAACACTTGCAGTGCGGACACGTCGTGCCCCTTTGTAAAACTCGAGACAACTATTATCCCACTCGAGGCCACAATATGCTATCAAGCGTCGCGCTTCGAACTCGATATCATCGATAAGGCTCTCATAGTGAATGGTGTGAAAGCTGCCGGCGGGGAGAACTTCCTTCCAATGCTGCATAACGCGCACATAGGCATTAAAGTATCGACCCAATTCGATCTGGTCGTAGCTGTGGAGCTGACTGCGCTGAAACACTCGGGTGAAGCAGGACAGACACGTATCTAGCGGATTGCGCGCGACATGCACGATCCGCGCATTGGGCATGATCGCATGAATCAGGCCAACCATCAGAAAGTTCGCAGGCATCTTATCAACGATATAAGGTTTACCAGGAGCGTGCGCATCGAGCCGCTGGACATATCGTTGGGCGCGTTTTGAAAGCTCCTGATCCGAGAGAGCCGCAATCAGACTTCCAGTTTTCTTGTTTCCACCGCGCAGTTGATCGGTGAAAAGTTTGTGCAAATAGTTAAGCTCTCCGGCTCCGAATACGTCTGGATGGCTGGCGAGGATCGACTCCGTCAACGTCGTTCCAGACCGCGGCATGCCAACAACAAAAATTGGTTGGCTGCTGTCCACCGAGCTCTGGTGAAGTTTTTCGACCAGTTCCGGTGTAAAGGCCGCGATCAGGTCGTCTGCCGTTTCCTCGATTTGGTCGGCATCAAAATCGATAATGCTGCGCTTTACTGCAGCCCCTTTTGCAAAATGTTCAAAAGCACTGTCGTAGCGCTTGAGGTCCTCATAACATTTTCCCAATGCGTAGTGATACGATACCGATTGTTCAGGAAGCATCTTGTCGGCTTCAGGCAACGCAGCCACAAGACCCTGAAAATCAAGGTTGTCTTCGGTAACTTTATCCAACTTAACCAACGCGATCTGCGCATTCAAACGCGCTTTGTCCCTTTCTGCGGCCTTGTTGAACCAGCTGCGGGCAGCGTCAAAATTGCCCTGCTCCATCTCCAGATGGCCCAAGGCGATCATTGTGGCCGAGAAATCCGGTTTTAGCTCAAGGGTCTTCTCATAGTTGGCAAAACCGGCCTCGAGGTCGCCAAGGTGCGATTTGCAAACGGCTATATAGTGATATGCAGGCGCGTGGCCGGGGTCTAAGTGCTGCGCTTTTTCTGCCTCGACAAGGGCAAGTTCATGCAGGTTTTTCTCGATCAGGACCTGCGCAAGCCCGACATAAGCTTCGGGCTTTTTTTCATCTAGCGAAATCGCATTTCGAAAACAGCATTCGGCTTCGTCCCATTCGCTCTGCAAAACGTGTAACCGTCCCCGATTGCGGTGCAACTCTGCGGAAATATACCCCTTGCCAAGACAGTCATCTGCAAAATCTCTAGCTTCTTCTAGCTCCTCAGCTTCTATCATTACAGAAATGAGATTGTTGACACTCTCGAGATAGTCCGGGCGCAAATCTAGCACCCTACGATAGAACGAGATTGCCCCTTCACTGTCCTCGTTGTCGCGCGCGATTGATCCAAGATTATTCAGCGCAGCAATCAGATCTGGATTAAGGGCCAGCGCTCTCTTCTGAGATGCCTCGGCTTCGGATAAATCACCTATATCGTAATAGGCAAGCCCAAGGTTTGAATGCGCATTTGCAACCCCCGGGGCAAGCTGGACTGCACGTTTGCCAACCCTGATTGCTTCTTCAGGTTTTCCGTTCGTGCGTAACACCTCGGTGAAGTTCGAAAGGAACCCAGCATTGTCCGGCTGCAATCGGATCGCTTCGCGCATAGCATTTTCAGCTGGCCCGCTTTGACCGGTTTGAAACGCAATTACGCCAAGCAGTTGATGCGCTGGCGCGTATTCGGGCGCAGCTTTGAGCACTTGGTTCAGAACATTGACAGCTTTATTCAAATGCCCTGTATCGTAGGCCTGAACTCCTTGGTTGTAAGCCTCACCGATGGATAATGTCTGGTTTTTAGGCATTCAAGTAGCTCCGGGCTGGCGCATGACAACAGCCTGATCTCAAGCGCCGTCAAGTCGCCACATTGTGTTGCAGTTTTCCTACGAATTTCCAACAGCAATAGGTCATCCTATGCAATGGAAAATTGGTAGATTGCATACATGTTAACGATTTATTAACGGTTCGTAAGCGGAGCCGATTGCAAAAACGCGACGAGTTTCGAGAAAAAACAAGATAATCTAACGGGATAGTAAATGACTAATAATGAGTCGAGGGCGAACGCCCCCAAGCTCCGTGGGGGGCGTATTTTCAAGTGGAAAGGCCAAATTGTCAGCGCGGCTCCAGCGGCGTTGCTGGCGCAAGTATCAATGGTTGCCCTGATGGCCGGGGACGTACATGCGGATACGATCTCGAATGTGGTGACGACACCTCAGGTTTTCTCGACCGATGCGGATCACAAAGTAACGGCAAGCGGCGCGATCGAGATAACTTCTTCCACCGCTGCAGCTTTGACGATCACGACCGATTACTCAAGCACGTTCACGAATAACGGGACAATCTCGGTCACGGCAACGGATACCGATACTGCGACGGCACTTTTGCTGGACGGAAATTTGCAGCAATCCGGTGCTTTGGTGAACAATGGCACCATTTCTGTAGATGTCACCGGGTCTGATCCTCAGGATATCTATGGCTTGCTGGTGAACGGTGACGCCGACGGGGTAATCCAAAACACCGGAACGATTGATGTCGACGTGTTGTCCACGGATGGCGATATCGAGGCCTGGGGTATCTACGTTGACGGTGACGTTTCTGAAACAGGTAAGATCGTCAACACCGGGACGATCAAGGTTGATGGGCTGATCACCGACGGAAGCACCGCATCAATCTACGGTATTGCGGTCGACCGCGACGTCGCGGGTGTGATCAGAAACAGCGGCACGATTGATGTCCGCGCCAGATCATTCGCCGATGATTATGCCTATGCCTGGGGCATTTACGTGCAAAGTGACCTGGAAGAAACCGGTCAGATCGTGAACTCGGGAACAATCAAATCGGTTGCCATATCGACCAGTGACAGTACCGCGTCTGCCTATGGGATCGAAGTCAATGGCAATGCGGACGGTGTGATCCGCAATACCGGCACATTGGAGGTTCTGGCCTCTGCCCCGTCGACCTATGAGGCGATTGCCTATGGAATTTTGGTCGATCGTGACCTGTCCGGTCAGATCGATAACAGCGGTACCATCGAGGTAACCGCAATCGGTGTTGAATCCGACGCTTCTGCTTTCGGCATTTACGTCGATGATGACGTATTGTCCGGCGCGTCCGTACATAACAGCGGTACAATTGAGGCCTTTGCCAGCGCGGATACCGATGACGTAGCATATGCGGGCGGGCTTTACCTTGAGGACCTTGTTGACGGGATCGTGGTAAACTCGGGCACGATTACGGCCACTGCTTTGTCTCTCAACACCGCGGACGAGGCGACCGCGACGGGCATTTATGCCGGGGATGACGTTTCCGGTGCAATTCGTAACTCGGGCACTATGACGCTTTTCGCAGAAGCTGCCGAAGATTCTGCAGAAGCCTCGGGGATTTACCTGACCGATAACCTAAGCGGCTCTCTGGCAAACACGGGCGAGATTACAGCGACTGCGATTTCGCATGACACCTCTGCCGAGGCCTATGGGATTTATGTTGATGAAATCGTAACCGGTGACATCAAGAACACCGGAAGCATCACCGTCACCGCCAATGGTGCGCAACAGAATGGTGGGCCACCGCCAAACGCATCCGAGGCATTCGGCGTGTACGCCGGCGACATGCAGGGAACGTTCTCGAACACGGGCCCGATTACCGTGCACGCGACCGGCAGTTCCGGCACCCGTGCAGCCGGTATTCAATTCGACAATTTCGACGGAACGATTCATGATCTGGGGACCATCAGGGTTTCGGGGAATGATGAGGTCTACGCTGTCTACCTTGGAACCGGCACGGGGACGCTGAATGTCGATACAATGGACGACGTTGAGGGTCTGATCCGCGTTCAGGACCATGACGTGAACCTAGAAGCCAAAGGCGGCAGTGGCGTGTTTGCGTTCGAAGATGCCGCGCCGGGTACGGGTACCTTCAAGACCACCGTGTCTGACGGGCAATCCGCTTGGTTCGTGCAGGACAAGGGCGGCGCGGCCCCGATCTATTCTGTGGTCGACGGCAATGACATTGCACCATCGGGCGATGTCGCGGCCTTCTTCGGCAGCATTGTCGGCGGCAGTGGCAATGCGCTTAGCTATGGTCAGGGACCGCAGGTCGCGCAGGGCGCAACTTTCGCTGGTTTCCGGCCCTTCGCAATGATCGACGCCCAGTATCGAGAGTTCGAGAGCGGCTCGAACGATGACACGGACGTGACGATGTTCAGCGGAAGCGCCGGGTATACGGGGCAGATGGACAACGGAGTGTCTCTGGCTGTTGCCATGGGCGTGTTCACTTCGGATGGTGACAACAGCACCACCGACTTTGACACAAATGGCTTCTATCTTGATGCCGCAGTGGGTCGTCAGTTTGGTGCCTACACGCTGGATGCCGGATTCGGCATTGGTTGGCTCACGACTGATCGTAGCCGGTCGATCTCGGGCAGCTCTGATGCTAAGGCCGATTATAACAGCAGGCTGTTGACGGCGAATATCGGGGTCGAGCGAGCATTCGACGTCAGTGAGGATTTCGGTTTGCTTGGTTTTGCCAGCGCCCGTTACACCAACCAAAAGGATGACGGCTATACCGAGACGGGGTCATCTGCGAATGCCACCGTCGGCGATATCACCACCGAAGTTGTCGAGGCCCGTTTGGGGGTTGAGGCATCAAAGGACCTTGAAAACGGCGGTGTTCTCAGCGGTCAGCTTGGCGGCGTGTTGCGGCGCGACCTAGGCAGTTCCGAGGGCGACGTAACCGTCTTCTCTCAGACCGAGTCTCTGGCCTTTGCGTCAACCGACTTTACCGGCGCCAGTGTCGTGGTCGGATACGAGCAAGATCTCATTCAGGACATGCGGCTTGAACTAACGGCGGAACAGGAAATCGGCAGCGACGCTCAGGGGCCATTCCTGCGCGCCGGACTTCGCTGGTCGTTCTAGATCTAAAGAGCACTGCGGCACCCAGAGCGGTGCCGCAGAAATCGGCTCCAAGCTGAACTATGTCGGGCTCTGTTGCAAACTTTTGAGCATGGTGAGCTGATTGAGCGATCGCATCGGTGTTAACCGGCTAGTTCGGCGCATTGTTTGAATGGACAGACTCCTGGCGTGAGTTGACCTTTCCGGATCATGTGCGCAGTTTCGATTCCAGCTGGAGTTGCTGATGCTGAAAGCGCTTCAGAAACCACTTATGCGTTCTATGAGCCAGTACATCGATACCGAACCGATGCCATAGGCTGTAATCACAGTCGCCCTTTGGCTAACTGGACGTGCCATCAACCGCCAGATCGCGACAAGAAGTGCCAAGGCCCCGACAAAACTCAACTGGCCGGCCTCGACGCCCAGGTTGAAGGCAAGCAAGGCCGCAGGAATATCGTTTGAGGGTAGTCCGATATCGGCCAAAGCGCCTGCAAAACCAAGGCCATGCAAAAGCCCAAACCCGAAACAAACGATCCAGGGCTTCTGCTTTGAAAGTCGGAAACGCCCGTCGCCACCCTTAACAATTTCCATCGCCAGAAAAACAATAGAAAGCGCTATGATGGCCTCAACCGGCGGACCGGGGACATTCAGAAAACCTAGCGTTGCCAATGCCAGTGTTATTGAATGCGCCAGTGTGAATGCTGTGACTGCTCCCACCAGTTTCCACGGATCACGGACCAAAATAAACAACGCGAAGACAAACAGCAGATGATCCCAACCTTCCAGTATGTGTTCAAAACCCAACTGGAAATACGCGGTGAAAACAGACCAAGTGGTCTGTTCAGGAGGTATGTTCTGAACGGCCGTCTCTGGTGTGAACCGAAGCGTCGTGGGCTCAGCCTGCAGGGGCTGCACACGGACCAATACGTCGTTCTTTTGAACCTCCAGACCTTCTATCTGGATTGGTTGGCCCGCAATATCCCCGCGGCACTCGATAACCCAGGAAGAAACCCATGCTCTGCCATCGGAAATTGGGGTAGGGCCGCGCGCCGGGGTGCAACCATCCGGTGCCATGACATCGATCGCCATGGCTTGACCATTCACATCGGGTTTTCGCCAATGAACGCTCCAGGTGTCCGATGTGATTTGGCGAATTTCCAAGTACCCCGGATCAAGCGCATGCGCCGAGGCATTTCCTGCGACCCACGCAATCAGCAACGCAATCAGTAGGCCAAATACAGCTTTCATTTGGTTTGACCTGAGAAAGCGGGCACTATGATCTCATAGTTGGCAGCAAGAATCTCATATTGCGCTTGCGCCAGATCTTCGCTCATCACGCGACGCCAATCCCGCAGCACGGCATCGTGAATTTCTGACAATGGGGGTATTTGACTAGGTTCGATGTCTTGCACCTGAACCAGATGGACCCCGTAACCCGACTGGATCGGGCCAGCCCACTGACCTTTATCCAATGTTGTAAGACCCTTGGAAAAGCCAGATCCAAAGACCGAGTCTATCACTCTGGTCGCAGTCAAGGGCATAGATGCGGGCAGCAGTGTCGAGGCGCCCAGGTCGGAAACCTCATCTCCCGCGCGCAGGGCGGCCAATACCCCCTCGACTTCAGCTTTGTTTGGCTCCTCACCAATAAAGACCTGAATGAAGGCCAGCTTGCTGGGCGTCGCATAGCGCTCCGAGTTGTTTTGCAAAAAGGCCTCTAAATCTTCGTCTTCCGGAACAACAGACGTGGCGATCGCTTCGGTCAGGAAATCCATTTTTTGACTGAGACGAGACCGGATCACAGAGTCTCCGCGATCAAGGCCAAGCTTTCTGGCTTCTCTGACCAGTACCTCTTCGCGAATTGTTGCATCAGTCAAAGCTTGCAGCTCGGCACCGCTTGGGCGCCGTTTCCACCGTGCTTCAAACTGATCAGACAAAAGCGCGATATCGTTTTCGTCGATTGTTATTGTCACGAAATCTTCGACAGTCTCGTTTTCCGGCGCAACTATTTGGAACCAAATGAAAATAGCTGCTCCAATCAGGAAGAAATGGAACAGGGGTTCTTTCAATATTCGCATGAAGGCTCCTGCATGAAGCGCGCTCCGGTTTTACGTATCGATGCTGACATCAGTCGATTGAGCATTGCAAGAAAATCAACGCTACGCACAAATCAATCGTCTGGTGAATGGGCCGAGGTAAAGGCTTCTACCTCGGTTGCCAACGCCGTGATCGGCAGTGTTACTCTGTCGGTGTATACCAAATCGGGGAAGAGTAAGCGCGTTCCTGATGTGTGAGCACCGCGTCTTCGGGCAATTCGGCGCCAAATCTCAGCTTATCGTAAAGGATCCAACGCGGTGTTGGAATTTCGATCGCACGTACGTAATAAAATGCGCGTGCATTTGGATCGAATTCAGGATCAGACCAAACGGTTACAAGTTCGGCAGTTCCAATCGTGTTGGTCCAACTGGCGGTTTCAACATCAACTGTGTTTCCAACCGCAGGGATCTTGCCGTTTTGGTCAGCAACACGGTTGTCCGACCACGCCACATCGTAAACCTTTTCCTGCAAGGCCCCTTCAGAATCCAGCCAACCCTTTACCACCTGCACGCGATCCAGATTGGCACCAACCGGGTCGCGTAGTGCAGCGATCAGGAATGCGGGCGCACCTTCACCCTCGCGAGGTCGCAGATCCGAGCCCATCGGAACACCTTTGGTGTAGCCCACATCTGCAAGGAAGCGTGTTTCAACATCCGCGTCACTGAAACCCCAACCGCCAAAGAACCGCAGGCCGATCCGAGGTCCGGTGGTTGCATAGGTTTCGCGTCGCTTGAACGCATCGAAGATTGCAGCGCGAGTATTATCGGTCGCCCAAACTGCCGTGTATCCCGATGCGACAAGAAGGTCGCCAGGAATTTCGCCAAGGTCATTGGCGATGAAAGGATGCTTTATTCTCGTGGCCGATGGTTCAACGCTGACGGATTTTCCAAAGAAGTTGTCTTCTTCGGCAGTTGCCAGAGACGTATGGCTGTCCGTTGCTCCGCCCATGCCGAACTTATATGGGTTAACGCCGAACTTTTCTTCTAACAACAAACCGCGCTTCAAAGCTTCTCGGGCGTATTCTCCAGCCAGCATGTCATCGGTTTTCAGCTCGGTTATGTCGAGGTTGCCGACGTCCCAGTTTTCGTAATCCGCGAATTCATCATCCGGACTCAGGAAGGGGTGCGCTTCACCGTCGCCCTTGATCTGAGTGACTTCGTAGTGGGGTTCCCATTTGGCGCGGGCGGCCACATATTCCTCGTCGACCTTGCCACCGTGATAGGTGTCTTTTGTCGGGAACATCCACCCGTTCGAAAGGTTGCCGTTATGGGCGAAAGCTACCGCCCGACCGCCCGTTTTTTCTTGATAGTCTTCCAGCCATGCATATAGCGCCTTTGGGTCGGTATCACCAAAGGGTGGTTGCGTGACCGGCGGCACCATCTGAAGCGCCCTGATCGGCCCATCACGCAGCATGACGTTTCGATGCAGATTGAAACCCTTGGGTACAGAGGTCCATTCGAATCCGATGAACGCCGTGAAATTGCCGGGGTCGTTATGTTCTTCCGCAGCCAGAACGATTTGCTCCCAAGTAAAAGCAAAAGCGTCAGCACCCGGGCTGTAAGATTCCAGAAGAACTTCTGGCAGGGTCATTTGCGAAAAGTTGGTGATGATGTCGAACGCCGCTTTGCCGGCCTCTTCGCCACCTGCCTTGTAACCTTCGTACCATTCCAATCCTTTTGAATCCGCAAGGACGCCCGGCTTACCAGCCTGAAGGTCCGGGGCAAATCCCATCAGGTCAGTGTGATCCGTGAGAACCATCCAGTCGAGAGGCCGGGCCAGTCTTACTGGTTGACCCGTGGATGAAATGACCTGCTCACCTTTTGCAAAGCGCCAAGCTTCATCAGGTAACAGTGTGTTCCCGAAAGCACCTGCATCCAGCGAAAGTCCGGTGTGAAGATGCGAGTCTCCCCACAGCGGGCGCTCAGGGAAAGTCCGGTTCGCATATGGAGAATAAGGCTGCTTTGAGAACAAGCCTTCCGCCGCTTCTTCGCTAGGAACAGCGTCGGCAAAGACCGTCGATGATGCCAGCCCCAGTGAGATAGAATAAACAAAAGCTCGAAGCATATTGACCTCCCAACTCAAGATCGCCCGGTGGTGCCGGTGACTTACATCTCAAGAATTAATATTCCTATTTCTCTATATAACATCAATTTTCCATTTGTGGGAATACTCAGCTCTCGGCTTTGTCACGATGATGCAAGTAGGAGTGTGGCTGCCGAAGTTGGTCTGAAAATGCCTCGATAAGTCATAGCCTCGATTGTTGGGCTCAACATTGAGAACGGAAGCTTTGGAGAAATTGCGGATTGAATTGGCGAATGTCTATCGTGAGCCATGTATGCACTTTAGCAAAGTCGGCATAGCTGCGCTTAGATGACATTCTTGGCTATCGCGGCATGGATCATTTTGGGCTCAAACTCGACGTCGGATGCGATGCAGCATCCAGTGATATGCTGCACCGGTCAACGTCGGGTTGTTGAAGTGGGATGGAATGGCGGTTCGGAGGAACAGTCATGGAAACACCAAACCTACCCGCCATTCGCGCGCTTCGCCCAGCCTGAAACAAGGGCCGGATGGATCAGCCTGACTTCGTGACCCAAACGGCCGATCTCGCGCCCCCTATAATGCGCACTGGCGCAGGCCCCCATTGCAACCACGCTACGCGGGAATTTGGCAAAGTACTCGAGGACCTGGCCCATGCGAAGTTTCTTCTGAAGAACCGGGTGACCTGTTCTAGCCGCTCCGTGCACCTGGAACACATTCTTCGCCAAATTCAGGCCAATCTCTTCCAGTGACGCCTCCATTCAGGATGTTTGCAAACCCACAATGGCACACCGAGGCCAGCCGGGGCGTCTACACTTTCAGCACCGTTCAAGGGTCGTGTTGTGGCCAAGTCGTCAGTCCTGAGTGTGAGGTCAATGAAGTTGCGCGACGACATGATCTACGGCCCAATCTCATGTCGACGCGGCAACGGTTGGCAATAGACGGCTATATGTCATCAGATGGTTTGAGACAGATGGCGGTTTGACTTTGTTGTGTCATCGCTCATCTGGTTTCAAGCAGTACGGATGGTGGCATTCCAGACGTCAAATAGCTCAAAACGTTTAAGAACGATGCGCTCAAATAATGATCTGGATCAAAATGTACCAGCCTCAGAACGATTATGCAGTAAACTCAGAAAAGGAATCAGAGGTAGCCAGGTCAAAGCGATATGAGCCAACTGACCAGCCGACGCGCGTTTTTGGGCGTCACCGCATTCCGGGAGGACAGTAATCTTGTTCGACCTCCGGGTTCGGTTGTGCCTGGTTTTGCAGATCAATGCAGTAAATGTGGCGACTGTGTCGAAGCTTGCCCCGAAAGTGTGATTGCCATTGGTCAGGATGGGTATCCGGTGTTTCAACCCACCGAGGGTCCCTGCACTTTTTGTGGGAGTTGCGCTCAATCCTGTCCCACGGATGCCCTGGACATAGAACGCCTGCAAGATTGGCCGTGGCGCGCGTCGGTCGAAGCTGCGTCCTGCCTGTCTGTCAACGGTGTCAGCTGCCGAGTGTGTCAGGATAATTGCGATCAGAACGCCATCAGCTTCAGGCTGCAAATGGGTGGCCGCGCGGATCCATCTTTAGACCTCGACGCCTGCACTGGCTGTGGGTCGTGTATGGTGTCATGCCCGGTCGATGCCGTCACATTGAAACGCAAAACCATATCTCAAACGGAAGTCAGCCAATGAATATCTGCGGATGCCTTTTACATATCGCACCAGCGCAGGCACTGGCGGCGTCCGAGGCAATGAAAGGCACGGTCGGTGTCGAAATTCACGCCGAGGCCGAAGACGGCCGTTTCGTAATTGTTGTCGAAGACACGCCGACACGCCTTGCGTCCGAGATCATCATGGACCTGCACCAGATCCCCGGGGTGATTTCTCTGACGTTAACGTACCACCATTTCGAGGACACTGCGGACAGCCATCCGCATCCCGATGCCCCAAGCCAAACCACCAGCCGGAGGCCCACGCTATGACCATATCAGAAACTCGTCGGACATTCCTCAAGGCCTCAGCGGCCGCAGCGACGGCCTCTGCCGCAGGTATTCCTCTGGCCACTGGTCAGGCCGCCGCGCAGGTGGGCACTCCTGACATTCGCTGGGACAAGGCCGCCTGCCGGTTCTGTGGCACCGGCTGTTCTGTGCTGGTAGGTACCAAGGACGGGCGTGTTGTCGCCACTCAGGGTGACCCTGACGCGCCGGTCAATCGCGGGCTGAACTGCATCAAGGGCTATTTCCTGTCCAAGATCATGTATGGCAAGGATCGCCTGACCACCCCATTGCTGCGCAAGACCAACGGCGAATATGACAAGAACGGTGAGTTTGAGCCGGTCAGTTGGGACGAAGCCTTTGACGTCATGGCTGCCAAATGGAAAGAGGCGCTGGCCAAGAAGGGCCCGACCAGTGTCGGCATGTTCGGGTCAGGCCAGTGGACGGTTTGGGAAGGCTATGCTGCTTCGAAATTGATGAAAGCCGGGTTCCGGTCCAACAATATCGACCCCAACGCGCGGCACTGTATGGCGTCCGCGGTCGTGGGCTTTATGCGTACCTTCGGAATTGACGAGCCGATGGGTTGCTATGACGACCTGGAACACGCGGATACTTTCGTGCTGTGGGGATCGAACATGGCCGAAATGCACCCGATCCTGTGGTCGCGCCTGACCGACACGCGCCTGACCAAGCCGGGATGCGAAGTGCATGTTCTATCGACATTCGAACATCGCTCGTTCGAGCTTGCCGATAATGGCCTAGTGTTTAACCCGCAGACCGATCTGGCGATCCTGAATTACATCGCCAATTACATCATTCAGAACGGCGCGGTGAACGAAGAGTTTGTCAACAAACACGTCAACATCACCAAGACCGCCACCGATATCGGTTATGGTCTGCGCGATACAAACACGCTGCAGCAAGAGGCAGAGAACCCAAACTCGGGCAAGCTCGAGACGATCAGCTTTGAAGAATACGCCGAGGCGGTCGCGCCTTATACGTTGGAATACACAGCCGAACTGTCTGGCGTGCCCGCCGATAAACTTGGGAAGCTGGCGCAACAATATGCAGACCCGAACCGCAAAGTGATGAGCTTGTGGACCATGGGCTTCAACCAGCACACCCGCGGATCGTGGGTGAATTCGCTGATGTATAATGTACACCTGCTGGTTGGTAAGATCTCAGAACCCGGCAACTCGCCTTTCTCGCTGACCGGTCAGCCCTCGGCCTGTGGAACCGCGCGTGAGGTGGGCACGTTCGCCCACCGCCTGCCTGCTGACATGGTGGTGGCAAATGACGAACACCGTCAGATTTGCGAAACCGCCTGGAATATCCCGGCAGGTACTATTCCACCTAAGCCCGGGTTCCATGCTGTCTTGCAGCACCGGAAGCTGAAGGATGGTGAACTGAATGCCTATTGGGTGCAGTGCAACAACAACATGCAAGCGGCACCCAATATCAATGAGGAAGGTTACCCGGGCTATCGCAACCCGGAAAACTTCATCGCAGTCTCTGACCCTTATCCAACGGTCACGGCTGTCTCTGCCGATTTGATCCTGCCCACCGCCATGTGGGTCGAAAAGGAAGGCGCCTATGGCAATGCGGAACGCCGTACGCAGTTCTGGCGTCAGCAGGTGAAAGCGCCAGGTGAAGCAAAATCGGACCTGTGGCAATTGATGGAGTTTTCGAAGCGCTTCACCGTTGAAGAGGTTTGGGATGAAGAGCTGCTGGCCAAGATGCCCGAACACCGCGGCAAGACGATGTATGATGTGCTTTACGCCAACGGATCGGTGGATAAGTACCCCCTAGCCGAAACTGCGGAAGGCTTTGACAACGACGAATCCGAGCATTTTGGGTTCTACGTTCAGAAAGGCCTGTTTGAGGAATATGCCGAATTTGGCCGTGGCCACGCACATGACCTTGCGCCGTTCGAAACCTATCACCAGGCGCGTGGGTTGCGCTGGCCGGTCGTAGACGGGCAAGAAACCCTTTACCGCTTCCGCGAAGGGTACGATCCGTATGTGCCCGAAGGCGCGGATGTTAAATTCTACGGTCACAAGGACGGCAAGGCAAAAATCATCTTTGCCCCCTACGAACCCGCCGCAGAAGAGCCGGACGAAGAATATGATCTGTGGCTGTCGACCGGTCGCGTGCTGGAACATTGGCATTCAGGCTCGATGACACGCAGGGTGCCGGAACTGCACCGGGCCTTCCCGTCGGCAGTTGTCTATATGCATCCACAAGACGCCAAGGATCGCGGCCTGCGCCGCGGGCAGGAAATCGTGTTGTCGACCCGCCGTGGCGAGGTCACCAGTCGGGTTGAGACACGCGGGCGCAACAAGGTGCCGCGCGGCTTGGTCTTTATGCCGTGGTTTGATGAACACCAGTTGACCAACAAGCTGACGCTGGATGCAACCTGTCCGCTGTCGAAGGAAACCGACTACAAGAAATGCGCCTGTAAGGTCGAGCGCGCGTAATCGGCACGGATCGCAAAGGTAATCCCCATGCCCCTCGCCAAGACTCCTCTTTCGCCGAAACGTCGCCTTTTCCTTCAGGATACGGCGCGTGCGGCAGGCGGCTGTGTGGTCGCAGGGTCACTGCTGGCCTGGCTGGCCCGCGACGCCCGTGCATTGTCGGCCGAAGCTTTGCGCCCCCCCGGCGCGCTGCCAGAGCGGGAGTTCTTGTCGGCCTGCATTCGCTGCGGGCTGTGTGTGCGAGACTGCCCCTATGATACCTTGAAACTGGCCGAGCTTGGGTCGGATGCCGGGGCGACGGGCACGCCATATTTTACCGCTCGCGATGTGCCTTGTGAAATGTGCGACGATATTCCTTGTGTTGCCGCCTGCCCGACCGGTGCGCTAGATCCCAAGTTGGATAACATTGACGATGCCAAAATGGGCGTCGCGGTTTTGGTCGATCAGGAAAACTGCCTGAACTTCCTGGGATTGCGGTGTGACGTTTGTTACCGTGTCTGCCCCGTGATAGACGAAGCGATCACGCTGGAAACGGCGCATAACGCCCGCTCGGGCCACCATGCGATGTTTATCCCAACCGTAAATGCCGACCGCTGCACCGGCTGTGGCATGTGTGAAAAAAGCTGTGTACTGCCAGAAGCCGCAATCAAGGTATTGCCGGCACGTCTTGCGCGGGGCAGCAGCGCGGATCATTACCGCAAAGGTTGGGAAGAAAAAGATGCCAAGGGCGCGCCGGTTGTTGAAGGCATAATCGACCTGCCCGACCGCCTGCCCGGCCCGGGGGTCGACAACCTGATCGCACCGGGTGGTTTTGAACCCGGCTATGATCTTCCAGGGGTGGGACAATGACCACCCGCACACATATGCCCATAGGTCAAGAAGCCGTGGCGGTCAAAGGCTGGGTCGGCGCGCATAAATACCTGATACTGCGCCGTATCAGTCAGCTGTTCTTTCTGGTCCTGTTCCTGTTGGGACCCTGGTTCGGCATCTGGGTCGTAAAAGGTACCTTGGCAGGATCGCAGACCCTGGGTGTACTGCCGCTGACGGACCCATTCATACTATTGCAAAGCATCATCGCCGGGCATTGGCCGGCGATGACCGCTTTTATTGGCGGCTTGATCGTCGTGGTGGCCTATGCGCTGGTCGGAGGCCGCGTCTATTGCTCGTGGGTCTGTCCGATCAACCCAGTGACCGACGCCGCCAACTGGTTGCACAGGCGGTTGGATTTGCCGAAAGGTTGGCAACCTAAACGGCTCACGCGGTTGTGGATATTGGCCACCGTGCTGATCGTCTCGGGTCTCACCGGCGTGATCGCATGGGAGATTATCAACCCAATCACCATGCTGCATCGCGGACTGATCTTTGGGGCCGGTTTTGTCTGGGCCATGGTCGTTGCGATCTTTGTCTTTGATGTGCTTGTCGCCCGTCACGGCTGGTGCGGCCACATATGCCCGGTCGGTGCGTTTTATGGCCTGATCGGCACCAAAAGCCTGTTGCGGGTCAGCGCGGTTAACCGCTCGGCCTGTGACGATTGCATGGATTGCTACGCCGTCTGCCCCGAAAACCACATCATTTCGCCCGCGCTGAAGGGCAAGCCGGGTGCCACGCCGCTGATCCTGTCAACCGACTGCTCAAACTGCGGTCGCTGTATCGATGTCTGTGCAGTTGATGTCTTCAAATTTACTCACCGGTTCGACGACCAAGTCGCCGCACCTTCCGATCCAGTTCCCGCGCCTGAACCGCGCGTAGCCAGACCTATTTAAGGGAGTGCCGAGATGAACAAGCCAATCCTCACAGGTGTCGTCGCCCTGATCCCCGTTATATTCCTGAGCGGGTTCGTCCTTGCGCAATCTGCGACGGTGCAAACCCTGCGTGGCGCCGAGGTGGATGAACCCATTCCGTTGGACCGGATTCACAAGAACGTGGAAGGACGGATGCAGCGCAACTATCGCCAGCAACCACCGCTTGTCCCCCACTCGATCGAGCAATACCAGATTGACGTGCGCACCAATCAATGCCTGTCCTGCCATGACTGGACCAAAGCCGGGGAACGCAATGCGCCGACCCTGTCGATGACCCATTATCTGGATCGTGACGGCAATGAGTTGGATCACATCGCCGGGACCCGTTATTTCTGCAACCAGTGCCACGTGCCTCAGGCAGATGCGCCTGCGTTGGTCGACAACGTGTTTGAACCCTCGTCCGGCAACTAATCCAACGCATGTCTGAAAGGAGCACCAAGATGGCAGACTCCCCCGAAAACCGCGGTTGGATCCGCCGCCTCTGGAACGCGATCTGGACCCCGGCTGTTATGTTCAGCTCGGGCTTTCTGATCCTCGCCGGGTTTCTGGCCGGTATTCTGTTCTGGGGTGGGTTCCACTGGACATTGGAACTGACCAATACCGAGGAATTCTGTACCTCGTGCCACACGATGGAAACCAATCTGGGTGAATACCGCGAGACGATCCACTATAACAACCACTCCGGTGTCCGCGCGATCTGTTCTGACTGCCACGTGCCACATGAATGGAACCACAAGATCAAGGCCAAGATCATGGCTGTTAAAGATGTCTATCACGAGCTTGCCGGAACCATCAGCACGCCTGAGAAATACGAAGCGCATCGGCTAAGTATGGCTTCGGCGGTCTGGAAAAAGATGAAGGCCTCTGACAGCCGCGAGTGCCGCAACTGCCATAACTTTGACTATATGGATTTCACCATTCAAGAAGCACGCGCTGCATCGGAACATCAGCGGGCAATTGACAACAACATGACCTGCATCGACTGCCACCAAGGCATCGCACACAGCCTGCCGCAGGGTTATCAGGAAGAATACCAGAAAATCACCGATGCGCTGGCTAATAAATCCGCAGGTAACTTGCAACAACAGGTTGCAGACGGCAGCGCAGAAATCCGGTCATACCTGACCACACAGTCGGACTGAAAAGGGGTAAGTTATGCTGGAACTTCTGGGAACAATCGGCGGCAACATCATCGGCCTTCCAGGCATTCTGGGCGTTGCGCTTGGCATGATGACGCGCCGCCTCTGGCTGGGGGCCATGATGGGCGGTTTGATCGGCATTGTTGGGACGCTGCTGTTTGCCCATTGGGACTTTGCCAATGTTGCAATGACCGAACTTCTGATCGCCATTGTTGTGGGTCTGTGTGCCGGAACACTGGGTTCTGCGATCCGTATCAAAGGGGCAACCGTCTAACAGAAAGACCGGAGCGTGCTGGGCAATGGCGGCTTAGTGATTGGTCCTTTACCCGATGCTCTGGGGTAGATAGCGACTAGGTGCAGAAGGGCTCTGATGGAATGGACATCCCCTGATCTCTCATCTGATAGGATTTGGAGATGGAAGCCGTCAGAACTATCGAGCAATCCGTGCCGAGGGACCATTGCTCACGTTGGTGTAGATTGTCAGTTGCAGCCCACGCGCCACCGGAACATTCGACCACGCCTTGCAATGGACCGGTATTACGACTTCTAGCTGCAATAAAATAGATTTCATATCAAACCCTTAAAGAAAGTGTTTCGGCCAAATTGCTTCAGGCAAGTAGGCCTCAATGAGTCCACCGCAGATTGATTTCATATCTTATTGCGCACAATGGCCCCCCTAAGCGCATAATCCTAGGAACCATGATTTGGTCTGGCAAGATCCGGGCTCTGCTTGTCCTACTCCCACCATTTTGTACTGCGCAAAAAACAACCTGTTCTGGCGCAAAAAGTAACGGCGCAGCCCGCACCGCCGCACTTGTTTTAGGGCCAGCGGGATTTGGACAAGCCAAACGCCTCTGGCCATCAGGGGTAAGACGCTGCCTTTCCCCTCGGGCTACCCTATTAGACAACACCGTGTCCTCGGCTGCGCCTGCGGGCCGCACCACTATTGTCGAATAGCATTGCCTCGCCTCCATCCGCGTTCGCCACTTGGCAGATCAGCAGGAACAGCCGCCTTCGTTGTCTGATCTGCAAATCAGCCCTGATTTTCCCAAATGGGAAATCAGGATCAATGAAATCGGTCTTAGTGCTGGATGAAGGAAGTGAGCCGAAAATTGCATGGTTCTGCCACCAACGACAGCTAAGCCATTGATATTGAATCAACTGGATTTTCTGAAACGCACAAGTTTTACCATTTGCGACTCAAAGTTTTGCCATCAGATCAGAGTAGTCGGAATGCATCCACCAGTCTTCAGTGCGACTTCTATAGGTGAGGCACCTATCTTTGATCGACTCCCACCAAATCGGAATAGGAACGCTCGCCGCGAGTGATTTGTCGTTTGAGGATGTTCTTTGCAGCTTTTACTTTACCCTCGCTCAGAAGCGCCGTGATCGCTTGATGCTCCTGGAACGACTTCTTCGTTCGATCAGAACGCTTGGACAGATGAGTCCGCATGGTTTGGACGATGTCGCCGACTTTTTGGTAACCATCACTCAAATAGCTGTTTTTGCAGTACCTGAAAAAGGCGTGGTGAAATTCTGCATCTAGTTCCAAGTACTGCTCGAATTCATCTGCTTCCCGCGCTTCAGACATCTTCGATACAGTATCTGCAAGTTCATCAAGCAGAGCGTTACCATTTTCTTTGACTGCCTGCTCCATAGCAGCAGCTTCGAGGATGAGTCTGTATTGGCAAAGCTGCACCACATCCTCTTGAGAAAGAGAGAATACAAAAGCTCCTCGATGAGGAAAGATCTGAACGAGCCCCTGAAGATTCAAAGCCGATAGCGCTTCGCGAATCGGAGTTTTGCTGATGCCCATGGCATTTGACAGCTTCACTTCCGGCAACGATTCACCCAATTGAAACGTGCCATTGATAATGCCTTTTCGGATGTGCTCTTCAGCAGTTTTACTCAACGAATCCGGTCGCTTAATCTGCAAAATCTCGGTCATTTTCACTTCGTCCTATTTCGTCTCTCTAACACAATAGCACATGTACGCTTGATTTCTATATTATATCTGATATCTCAGATAATAGATATAAAATAACCAAATCCGTGGGAGGATACCTTGTTCAAGAAATCAACATTGGCGCTTGGCGTCGTCATGTCAGCCGGGCTTGCTTTTGCAGCATCCGCTGAAACAGTCATTAAGGTTGGGCACGGCGCAGCAGAAGCGTTTCATATGCATCGCGCGCTACTGAAATTTGAAGAACTGGTCGAAACTGGCTCGAATGGTGAGATCGACGTACAGATATTCCCCTCGTCGCAGATGGGCCCGGACCGCGAGATGATCGAAGGTGTTCAAACCGGTGTTCTTGAAATGGCCATTCCCCCGTCTTCGTTCTTCGCAGGTTGGGATCCGGCCTTTGCAGTGATCGAACTTCCCTACATGTATGCTTCCAAAGACATCGCCTTTGATGTTCTTGATGGTGAGGCCGGTGAAGGCATGCTTGCACGTGTCGAAAACCAGGGATTGGTCGGTCTTGGCTGGCTTGAATTGGGAGTACGCAATGTGACCAACAATGTCCGCCCAGTTGCAACCCCCGCAGATCTCGAGGGTGTCAAGCTGCGCACGATGAAAGTTCCAGCACATGTGGCAACCTTCGAAACTCTCGGCGCCAACCCAACGCCGATGAACTTTGGCGAGGTTTATTCTGCCCTCCAGCAAGGCGTGATCGACGGGCAGGAAAACCCCCTGGCGATCATTACTTCGCAGCGTTTTTACGAAGTGCAGAAATACCTTTCGACCACGGGCCATGTCTTTGCGGTCTACATGCCGGTCGTCTCCAAGCCATTTTTTGACTCGCTGCCTGCGGAGCATCAGCAACTAATCCGGGACTCGATGGCTGCCGCACGTGACTATCAGGCTGAACTGGTCGCCAGCGAAGATGCGGAGCAGTTGGAACAGATCCGTGCCGCTGGTGTCGAGATTCTGGAGCTGACTGCAGAGCAGAGACAAGCCTTTGCCGACAAAACAGAAAGCGTTCGTCTTCAATATCGCGACGAAGTTGGCGCCGAAGCCTACGACGCTTGGGTCGCGGCGGTGTCCGCAGCAAGCGGAAGCTGACCCACGGTTTACTCAGCCAATCCGGGCACCCGTGCCAAGCAGGTTCGGGCGCCCCTTTCGTTCAAGGGGAGGTGAACGATGTCGGTGATCAAATGGATCGATATGAACGCGGAAAAGGTCCTAGCCAGTGCGCTACTAGCCGCGATTGTCGTGTTGATTTTTGGCAACGTGTTCATGCGCTACATCATGAATGCCTCTCTTTCATGGGGAGAAGAGCTAACGCTTTGGCTGTTTGTCTGGTTCGTCTGGCTTGGCGTCAGCTATGCCTTCCACACCGGCGATCATGTGCGCATTACAGTCCTGCGCGATGTCCTGAGCGAGCGGGCAAGGCTATACGCGGATGTTGTGATCGCGCTTCTTGTCCTTGGATTCCTGATCGTTCTGACAATTGAATCTATCAAGCTGATCCGGCAACCCTTTGTGGCCAGCCAAACCTCAGTTGTTTTGGGGCTGCCAATCCCGATCCTGTATGCCTCAGCGCCGGTCGGTGCAGGCTTATCCGCGATCCGCGTCACTCAACATTTGATCCGAACCCTGCGTCTGATCGCAGGAACCAAAGCGTGAGGAACCCGGCATGCTTGCAACAACGCTTTTCCTGACGCTTTTCGCTCTTCTGCTCTTCAGCGTACCAATTGGCATTTGCCTAGGTCTTGCGACCATGACCGTAATGGTCTTCGTGGATGGCACGCCACCCATGGTTTTGCTGGCACGATCAGTGGTGACAGGCGCGGACTCGTTTCCCCTGATAGCTGTTCCTCTATTTATTCTGGCAGGCGACCTGATGCAGCACGGTGGAATGTCGCGCCGTCTGGTTGGGTTCGCCAATGCACTGATAGGTCATATCCGGGGCGGGCTGGCTTATGTGAACGTGCTCGCCTGTGTGTTCTTTGCCGCCATATCCGGGTCGTCTCCTGCAACCGTCGCCGCCATCGGATCAAACATGATCCCTGAGATGGAAAAGGTCGGCTATACGCGCAAATTCAGCGGCGCATTGACGGCGTCCTCGGGGATGATCGGCGTGATGATCCCTCCAAGCATCCCCTTCATCATCTATGGCGTTACTGCTGAGGTTTCGATCGGCAAGCTGTTCCTTGCGGGTGTTGTTCCCGGCATCCTCTTTGCCCTCATGTTCATGTTGGTCGCCCGTGTCCTGCTGCGAAAGGATGAGGTTGTTCAGCAATCGACAACCACGTTCTCAGGCCCGGGTGTTTGGCAGAGCTTCCGGTCTTCGATCTGGGCACTTCTGGTGCCTGTAATCATCCTCGGCGGCATCTACAGCGGTATCTTCACCCCGACCGAAGCCGGTGCGGTGGCCGTGGTTTATGCCGCCTTCATCGGCATCGTCGTCTATGGCGACATCACCCTGAAGGACCTGCCAGAGGTTTTGGCGGGCAGTGCAAAGACGAGCGGCACAATTCTGATATTGGTGATCATGGCGACCGCCTTTGGCAGACTGATCACGCTTGCAAGAATCCCGACAGAACTCGCCACAACGATCACCAGCCTGTCCGACAATCCGATCATTATTCTGTTGTTGATCAATCTGCTTTTGCTGGTGATCGGCATGTTCATGGAGACGATATCGTCGATCATCATCATGACGCCGATCCTGTTGCCGGTTGCAACCGCGCTGGGTGTCGAACCGATCGTCTTTGGCGTCATTCTGACGGTCAATCTGGCCATCGGATTCTGCACGCCACCTTTGGGCGTAAACCTGTTCGTGGCCAGCAGCATTTCAAAGGTTTCCATCGAAAGCCTCAGCCGGGCAATCCTGCCATTCTTTGCCGGCATGCTGATACTGTTGATGTTCATCACCTATGTGCCGGCAATTTCCCTAGCCTTGCCATCCCTTTGGTGACCGGCTGCGGCGCTTCAAACGTTAGACAACAAAACCAGAGGACCCGGATGGATCTGGACCTATCCCACCCGTCGATAGAAGACCTTCGGAAAACCGCGCGAAAGCGCATCCCGAAGTTTGCCTTCGAATATCTCGACAGCGCGACCGGCCGGGAACTAGGGTTAAAGGTGAACCGTGACGCACTTGATTCCATCAGGTTCATGCCGCGTGTTCTATGCGGCCGAACAAAGGCCGATCTGCAGACTACACTGATGGATAAAACATATGATCTGCCTTTCGGAATAGCGCCTGTGGGCATGTCCGGCCTGATGTGGGCGGGCGCAGAGCGGATGCTTGCAAAGGCGGCGGTCGCTCACAACATTCCGTTTTCGTTGTCCAGCGTGGCAGTAGCATCGCCGGAAGATGTGGCGCCCCACATTGGCCACAATGGATGGTTTCAGCATTACCCGGTGAACTCCGGTGAATTGCGCCGCGCAATGCTGCCGCGGATCAAGGCGGCTGGATTTCACACGCTGATCATCACAGTGGACGTACCAGAGGAAAGCCGGCGTGAACGACAACGTCGCGCCAACCTGACCGTGCCTCCAAAAGCTGACTTACGCACTCTGTTAGAAATGGCTTCACGTCCCGCATGGTGCCTCGCACATCTGCGCGAAGGTGTCATGCCACGCATGCGGTTCTTTGACGATTATGTCCCGACACGCGGGCGCGAAAGCTTTACCCACGCGGGTGCCTTGATCCGTGGGATTCCGGATTGGGAGTACCTGCGCGAGCTGCGGCAGGAGTGGGAGGGCAACTTGATCGTCAAGGGAGTCCTGCGGTCCGAGGACGCGCAGAAAATGGTGGCCGAGGGCGTGGACTGCATCTGGGTTTCAAACCACTCCGGGCGTCAATTCGAAGCCGGGCCCGCTGTGATTGATCAATTGCCGACTATTCGCGAAGCGGTCGGTACAGACATGCCACTTATCTACGATTCCGGCGTCGCCTGGGGATTGGACATCATGCGCGCCCTGGCGAAAGGTGCAGATTTCGTCATGGTCGGACGCGCCTTTCAATATGCTGTCGCAGCGTTTGGAGCGCGAGGGGTCGACCATCTCGTTCACATCCTGAAAGCAGACATTGAGGCCAATTTGAGCCAGTTGGGCGCTGAAAACCTCGACAACTTGGCCGAGCACCTTCTCAAGAGTGGCTGATCACCCTTCGCTAAGCACCGCGTATCACACACACCCGCTCGTCGCCTCGTCAAGCAATCCATTAACGATCAGATCCGCAGTTGAACGCGAACAAGCCATCGGCAGGTTATAGACCGTCGCCAGGCGGGTCAGAGCTTTAACATCAACATCGTGCGGCATTGGTGACAAAGGGTCGACAAAGAAAATCAATGCATCCAGTTTCTCTTCACAGATCATAGCGCCGATCTGTTGATCACCCCCGAGCGGTCCACTTTTCAGGCAAGTCACATTCAGCTCTGGAAAGGCCTCTTTTAGTCGACCGCCGGTTGTCCCTGTCGAAAAGATTTGCACGCCGAACAGGCGAGACTGTTGTAGACCCACCCATTCAACGATTTCGTCCTTTCGCGCATCATGAGCCACTAGCGCGAAACGCGGCGCATCACCGGATGAATTGTTCAACGTAGTCTTCTCCAAGTCCTACTTCCGCAAAGTGTTTTCGGCACAGATCAATCTTGGTAAAGACATCTTCGTAGCCAGTAACCTTGCCCCACGGATCAACATAGCACATCACGCCATTGACCTGAAAATATGTGACCATCTCTTCGACATCGTCCGGGACGACCAAAGTATGCGTCTCACCCGGCGGCTCAAAGACATAACCCCCTTCTTCCGCCACCCAATCGTGTTCCAGGTAATGCCAACGCCCTTTCAAGACAAAGCCGTGGACAGGTTGCGGATGGCGGTGCCGTGAAAGAACACCAGCTTTGCGCACTTTGAGAAGGTTCATCCAATAGCCTTGCGAGCGGTTCAGACAGAGCGGCCGGAACCAGACGTTTTCAGCCTGCGGAACCCATAGCCTGTCGTCTTCGCTCATCGCGTTCGGGATCACGATCTCTTCTTGCGCATCCTTGGGGAACGGCAATTGATAAGGCATTCGGGCGGTGTCGTCGTCATTCATTGATATTCCTCACATAGCGAGATAGCCGCCATCGACCGGATAGATCGATCCGGTCACAAAGCTGGCATTTTCACTTAAAAGCCATTGCACAAGCGCGCCGACCTCTTCGGGTTTTCCCCAGCGTTTCATCGGCGTGCGCGCCATGATTCCGGCTGTTCGCGCGGAATCTTCCCGCAGACCTTGGGTCATCTCTGTTTCGATCCACCCCGGCGCGATGGCGTTGACCCGGATGCCGTCTTCGGCCCAGCGACCTGCAAGCGCCTTGGTTAATTGTGCAACGCCGCCCTTGGAAGCGGAATAGGCTGGAACCAAAGGCCCACCAAAGATGCTGAGCATGGAGGCGGTATTGACGATGGCCCCATCTGTTTCCGCCAGCAAAGGATGTACGGCGAGGCAGCAGCGCATCGTACCGGTCAAGTTCACATCAAGCACCTTGGCAAATACGTCGATGTTGTATTCTTCTTCACGCATAAGAATACCTGCGCAGTTCACCAAAGCATCAAGACGCGTAAGATCGCTAAACACTGTATCGACGGAGACCTGATCAGTCACATCCAGGGTCTGTACCTTGATCCCGTTCTGGGGCACGAACGCATCCAACTCGGATTGGGACGCAGATGCAGCGATGACGGACCAGCCTGCCTCAGCCAGCGATCGCGCGACACCCGCACCGATCCCTCGTGTACCGCCCGTAACAAGGGCCTGTTTCATCCAAGTTCCTCCAATACACTGGTGAAGGCGCGCGCGCGCCTGTCGATATCATCCAATGTATAGCTCGGTTTGAACAGTGCGGAGCCCAGCCCATATCCATCTGCACCCGCAGCATGATACGACGCCATCGTATCCGGCGTTATGCCACCTACCGCAGCGACGACTGCGTCTGCAGGCAATACGGCGCGCATAGCCGCTATGGCAGCGGGGGGCACCATTTCCGCCGGAAAGAATTTGAGCACCGAGGCTCCGATTTCCAATGCCGCAAAGGCCTCGGACGGGGTCATGACGCCCGGACACCAAATCAGACCCCGTGCGACAGCCGCGCGCCCGACGTCCGGATTCATATTGGGTGATACGATGATGCGCCCGCCCGCATCTGCGGCCGCCGCGACCTGATCCGTGGTCAACACTGTGCCAGCGCCGACTATGGCTTGAGCGCCATGTTTCGCAACGATCTGCGATATCGAGTCCAGCGGGTCCGGTGAGTTGAGCGGCACTTCAATAATCCGAAACCCGGCATTGAAGAGCACATCAGACACCGGGCGCGCATTTTCTGGTGCCAGCCCCCGCAAAATCGCAATCAGCGGATTTGCCGCAAGGGCTGCAGTAAGGTCAATCATCCGAGTAACCCCGCCGCGCGTGCGATCAGGAAATGCCCCTTTGCCACTATATCATCTGGCGCGCGACGACTTTCGAAACCGGCTATTCGAAGAGCAATTTCGTAGCGGTCCGACAAATCGCTACGTCCTACAACAGTGATTGTCCCAACTTCGGTCAATTCACCCGTTGCAGCAGCTACTTCGGTACCGATCAACAAACCTGACATGTAGTCAGCCGTTGCAACCTTTGGAATTTTGCCCATGAGAGGAAGAGTCCGGACATGGAAAAGGCTGTGCAGCAGGTTCGACGTTCCATCGAGGCCGGCTTTTACACCCATTGTGAACGCCTCCTCACTGAAGGTATCGTCCTTCATCAATGTCCCGAGGATTGTGTGCCCTTTCAGCGCAGAGAAGATCTCACCCGTCATGTAAGTCGAAAAATCCACGATTTTCCCGCCTGCAACCTGAACCCATTTGCTGTGAGTTCCCGGCATCACAAACGTACCTTCGCTTAAGCCCAGCGAAGAGGCCCCAATGATCTGGGTTTCTTCGCCGCGCATGACGTCCGGACATCCGGCATGTTCGGTCGAAGCACCCGTTACAAAGTGAATGCGTGCTCCACTGGTTGCGTCATGAGGGACCAGAGCCCGTGCAAGACCGCCCGCGCCGAGCGGCATTTCGGCATAGCGCGTTTCAACCCAGCCATTGCGGCTGGTAATCATGCCAGATGCCAGGATAGGCAGGTTTGCCTTGGCAACCCACGGGCCGATAAGACGATCAAGAACCGACTCAAAGGTTTGACCCGCAACCTGCATTATGCCTTCAGGCGACGAGACCCCGTCGATCACCTCGCCCTCTGCTCCAATGAGAAAAGCACGGAACGATGAAGTGCCCCAATCGACGCCGATCAGCGCTGGCTCAGATGCGACCGAATTCATTCAGCAGATCCTCGACGGTTTTGCCTTGGGCCACCCATTTACGGGTTTCCTCCTCACGGTCAGCTTGCTCTTGAGCAAGGCGCACGGTTTCTTCGGCGATTTCCTGTGGAATCACGACGACACCCATCAGATCAGCTACGATGAAATCGCCAGGATTCACGACGACGCCTCCGCAGGCAATTGGCACATTGATCGAAAGCTCTTCTTTACGTTCTGAGAACATCGTGTGCGTCCCACGCGGCGTGATCGCACGCGTCCAGATTGGCCAGTTGATGTCTTCCAGTTCGTCTGTGTCGCGCCCGGTGCCATCAACGATCATGCCGCGGATGCCACGGTTCTTGGCGAGACCGCCCATTAAACCGCCGCAAACTGACGTTTGACGATCACCACCCGCGTCCACGACGATCACATCCCCGGGTTGTCCCATTTCAAGCGCTTTCAAAGGGTCCACCAGATCGCCTTTTGAAAGCTGAACCGTCACGGCCTGGCCTGTCACCTTGGCGCGGAAAGCTGGCTTGATGGCGCTATCCATCACACCAGTTCGGTATTGCACATCCGCGAAAATGGCTGCGGCAGAGTACGCCTCTAACACCTTGTCGAATTTCTTGAGCAGTTCCGGGCTTCTTTCAAAATCATTGAAAACCCTAAGGTCCGTGCTGACTTCTGGCATTCTATTCTCCTATTATGCGGTAGATACAGCCAATGCGTCAGCATTGACGGTGTAGTCGGGTTTTTGCCCTGTCAGGACCTTGGCCACTTGCGTGGCCGCGGTGACCCGCGCTGCGTGTATGGATTCCTCGGAATAGTAGGCTGAATGCGGCGTCACGAGGACGTTGGGCAATGTGAACAGCGGGTTGTCATTGGGCGTCCAATTTGCACGCTTGGCGGGTTCTTCTTCGGGGTCGTCGAGCCCCGCTGCGGCCAGACGACCCTCTGTCAGCGCCCGGAACAGCGCCTTGTTGTCAACTGTGGGCCCGCGCCCGGTGTTCACAAGTATCGCGCCCGGTTTCATGGCGGAGAATTCGGCGTCAGACAGAAAGTGATGCGTATCCGGCGTCATCGGTGCCTGCATCAGGACATAGTCAGATCGTGCCAGCAACTCGGGTTTGCTCACCAACTCGACCCCAAACTTCGCGGCTACTTCTCGGGGTAAAAACGGATCAAATGCAATGACGGTAACCCCGAAGGATTGCGCCCGCGCGACGATGGCTTGCCCGATTTTACCCAGCGAAACAACACCCATCGTGCGTCCGCGCAGACGGTAAACAGGCTGCCCACTTTGCCATTTCCAAACCCCCGCATGCGTGGCCCGATCATAGTCCGGCAGCTTGCGAGCCAAGGTGAGCCAAAGGGCAATCGCGTGATCGGCGACTTCCTCGGTACAGTAGTTTTGCACGTTGGTGACCAGAATGCCTTTGTCCGTCGCCGTGCCGACATCAACGATATCCACGCCAACACCATATCGCGCGATGACCTCGCACTTTTGCATCCGCGTGATTGTTTCTTTCCCGATCCGAGCGTATTGATTCATCATCGCAGCGCAATGCGGCGCGACATCGAACAGGTCTTCCTGACGCTTGGCCTGAAGCGCGATCACTTCGGCACCGGCGGCTTCCAGGATTTCCTTCTCAACGGAGACGTCACCAAAATCGTAATCGGTGATCACGACCTTGGGTTTGTCCGTTTTAGGAGCAATGCCAGCGAGATCAGTCATAGGCACCCGCCGAATAGGTCAATTCGTACGAGTGACTGTAGAGCTCAAAGATATTCCCAAACGGATCTTCCATATAGACCATGCGATAGGGCTTTTCGCCGGGGTAGTACTTACGCACCTGTTGCATGCGCTGGCGGCCCCCCAGATCTTCGATGACCTTGATGCGACCTTCCAAATCCTCGTCCTGCACGCAGAAATGGAACAAGCCTCGCCGCCAGTATTCAAACGGGCGCTCCTCTTCGACAGTTTTCGGGAATTCGAACAACTCGATACCGACACCATCCCCCATCGACAAATGGGCGATGCGAAAACTTCCCCAGCCTTCTCCGAACACATCATCGCACATCTGACCGATGGCGCTTTCGTCGTGTAGTACTTCGGTTGGCTCCATCAACACGTAGAGACCAAATGCTTTGGAATAGAACTCCACGGCTTTTTCCAGGTCTGGAACCGTGATGCCGATATGAGAGAATGTAAGAGCGGCCATGGCAGGATCCTTCTGTTAGCAGTTAAAGAATGTTACGTACGATGCCGCCTTCGATCCGGTGCGCAGAACCATTGGAGGCAGTGCTGGCCGAGATTGTGACGATCATGCGGGCGACCTCGTCTGGCTGGACGAAGCGTTGAATAAGGGAGGTTGGCTCATCCGATTTGAAGTAATTGTCGACGATCATGTCGAGCGGGTCACCTTTTTGATCGGCGAGGCCGTCAAAGTAGGCCTCGACACCTTCGGTCCAGGTTGGACCGGGCAGGATTGAGTTAACCCGGACTTTCGTCCCCTTTGTCAACTCTGCCATGCCACGTGTGAGACCTAACATGGCAGTTTTAGTAACGGAGTAATGCACCATCTGGGGTAGAGGTTTGACCGCTGCTTCGCTGGCCATGTTTATGATGGACCCTTCCCCCCGGCGTAGCATCTCGGGCAGGAAAATCCGGCTCATCCGAACGGCGGACAGGACGTTGATGTTGAAGTAATGCATCCAGTCGTCATCGGTCAGATCCTCAAACGGTTTGACCGAAAAGATGCCGACATTGTTGACCAGCACATCAACTGTACCGCGCGCTTGCGCGAAATCCGCCAGAGTATCCGCATCAGCGGTTTTTGTTAGGTCGGCCGCAATGCCTTCAACCTCGCCCAGAGATGACAGGTCATCGACGCAGGCGGACACTTCCGCCTCGGTTAGGCCATGCACGATGACCCGGGCGCCTTCTTCCAGGTAAAGCCGGGCAGTGGCTTTGCCGATACCGGAACCTGAACCGGTCACCAGGACCAGCTTATCCTTGAGACCTAGATCCATCTCAAGCCTCCTTCTTAACGTTTGATGATTGCTGCGATGACGAGCGGCCGAACATGAGCCCCATCAACGTAGAGATTTCCGCGCGCCACATATCTATTCCAACGGCCAACAGGATGATCAGGCCCAGCACGATGTTCTGAACGGACGACGGCGCCGCGTTCAGGTTAAGGCCATTCTGGACAATAACGATCGTCATCGCTCCCATCAGTGTGGCGAGGATGTTGCCACGCCCGCCTGCAAGACTGGCGCCCCCAACTACAGCAGCAGCAATGGCCTGCAGTTCCAGCGTCTGGCCATAGTTGGGCGAACCAGAATTGAGGCGCGCCGACATCAGGATGGCCCCGACAGCCGTCATGAAACCCGCGATGACAAATGTCGTGGTCTGAACCTTACGGACGTTGATGCCCGTCAGAACGGCAGCGGCTGGGTTGCCACCCACGGCATAGATCTCTCGGCCGAGTTTTGTGAAGTTCATCGTGAACGCGGCAAGGGCATAGAAGAACACGAGGTAGAAGAACGGCAACGGAACGCCGAACAGCTTACCGTAAAAGATCGGCTCCAACGCTGGATCCAGCGAAAAGATCGGCGAGCCGTTGTTGAAGGTCAGCGCAAGGCCTCGAAAGGCAATCAATGCCGCCAGTGTGGTGATGAACGACGGGATGCGCCCGTAGGCGGTTATCAATCCGATAAAAAGACCGAGCAACCCGCCAAAAAAGAGAATGAGTGGCAGCGCCAAAACCAGCGGAATACCGATGAATTTCAACAACTGCGCAAGGATCATGGTTAGCAAGGCCACCATCGACCCTGAACTCAGATCAATGCCCGCCGCGAAAATCACGATGGTAGATCCAATTGCGATCAACGCCACAATGCTCACCTGCAAGGACAGGTTCGACAGGTTGCCTGGGTTCAGAAAGCGCTCTGTCGTAAGGGCGACAATCAGGGCGACGATCACCATGGCTGCAAATGGCCCAATCAATTGAGTGTCAAAGATCCGCTTCATGCGAAAGCCTCCTCAGGCTTGGAATGGGGAATGTCGGCGGAAGCGCGCACTAGATCGTCATGAGTAAGCTCAGATGCATCGACCGTGCGCGCGATTGTGCCATGTTGTACAACGGCAATCCGGTCACTCATCGCCAGCAACTCGTCATGGTCCGAACTGATCAGGATGATCGATTTACCCGCACGGGTGAGCCTGTTGATCAGCTTGTAGACGGCGATCTTGGCGCCAATATCGATCCCCTGTGTCGGCTCATCGAGGATCAGGATGTCCGAGGCAGAGAACAGCCAGCGCGCGATCACGATCTTCTGCTGATTGCCACCAGACAGGAAATTGACCGTTTTTCCTTCGGCCTGGGTCGAGATTTCGAGATCGCGGATCAGATCATGGGTGGCTTGATCTTCCACCTTAAGGTTCAAGATTCCGAACCGGCTTAGCTCGCCTAAAGACGCTGCAGTGACGTTCCCGCTTGCGCGAAAGTTGAAGAACAACCCGTCAAACTTGCGGTTTTCCGGAACGAGGGCCAACCCAGCACGGATCGCATCGATTTCCCGGCGGAAGTGAACCGGTTTGCCGTTCAGCGTTACTTGCCCGGCAATCAATTCGTCGGTCCCGAACAGCGCGCGCGCAATTTCTGTGCGGCCACTGCCCAAGACGCCACCCAAGCCTAAAACCTCGCCTCGGCACAGTGAAAACGAAACATCTTTCACACCTGATTTTGTGGCCAGACCGGACGCCTCCAGCACAATATCATCGGTGGCGTTCTGCTCTTTGGGATAATGCTCACCAATGTCTTCACCAACCATGGCGCTGACAATCTCAGAGACAGTGATCTTGGTCTCACCACTTGCGCGCACAACGCATCCGTTGCGTAAGATCGTCACTTCATCGACGATCCGCTCAACCTCATCGAGCCTGTGAGAAACATAGAGGATGGCGGTGCCGCGTTCGCGCATATTTCGCAAAAGCTGGTGCAGGCGCTCAATCTCATCTTCGCCCAATGCCGCAGTTGGCTCATCAAGGATGATCATGCGGGCATCCATCGCGATGGCTTTCGCGATCTCGACCAACTGTTGCTCGCCTACCGACAGCGTACCGGTGATAGTTTCGGGTGAAACATCGACATCCATTTCCGCCAACACGCGGGCGGCTTCATCGTAGACCCTGGCCCAATCGATCACACCAAAGCGAGACCGAGGCATATTGCCAAGGAAGATGTTTTCGCCAACCGATAAGGTCGGCACGATCGAGAATTCTTGAAATACTGTCGCGATGCCCGAATCGCGCGCCGCCTGCGGGTCGCTGATTGTGACAGACTTTCCATTGTACAAGATTTGGCCGCTGTCTGGTTGCTGTACGCCGGACAAGGTTTTGATCATCGTGGACTTGCCACAGCCGTTCTCGCCCAGCAGCCCATGAATGGAACCGGGCATAAGCCGGATGCAGACTTTGTCGTTCGCCAAAACACCGGGATAGGCCTTGGTAATATCGACAAACTCCCAAAGGGGCGTTGCGGGTGTCATTGCGAATGCCTCGACAAAATGAAATTCGGTTGGTTTGCAACCCGGCAGCACGCACGCGCGCCACCGGGAAGCGGGGAGATGGCTCAGTACTCTTTGGACGGTTGTGGGAAGAGCTTTTCAGGCTCTTGCAGCACACTGATCGCGCCATCCTTGTCCTCAATCGATGTGGGCGTTTCGATCCAGCCACCGGGATAAGACCCGTTAAGCGCATCAATAGTGGCGTGCATTGCCGCTTTACCCATCAGGAATGGTGAAGTGTTGACGGTTGCCGTGATATTGCCCGCCGCGATCTCTTCGAGGCCGGACGTGTCGCCATCATTGCCCAATAGAACGATGTCATTACGGCCGAGTGCTTTCGCAGCAAAGGATGCTCCAATGATCATGTAGTCATTCGCAGCAAAGATCATGTCGAGATCGGGGTTCGACTGCAGGATATCCATGCCAGCTGTGTTGCCGCCTTCGACGTTCCATTTGCCATCGATGGATACAACAACTTCAAAGTTGTCGTTGCCCTCAATGCCGTCAAGAAAGCCACCGACCCGCTCGGTTGAGTGATACCCTGGCTGCCCTTCGATGATGCCGACCTTCAATGGTTGATCGCCATAGGTCTCGATGGCCCAATCAGCGATGGCCTGAGTACCATTGCGCTGAGAATACCCGACCACACCGTGGATCGGAGTCGGAAAGTTCGGGATGTCCGAGTTAATCATCAAAACAGCCATGCCCTTGTCAACGGCCTGCTTAAGTAGCGGCGCCGCAGCAAATTCATCATGCGTTCCAAAGATAATCGCATCCACATCCTGCGTCAGTACATCCTGGATCATACCCATCTGACCGTTGATATCCGCGCCAGACTGAGGCGCGAGCATGAAGACTTCGACCCCGGCCTCCGCAGCGACCGCTTTGATGCCCTCACCAATGGCGATGTAGTAGTTGAACTCGGTCGCCGGTGGCATATACGCGATCCGGAACGTGTCATTCTTGGGTTCAATCGCATCAATCGCAGCCTGTGCCCCGTCCTGCAACGGCACCGGTGTCGGATAGTTCTCGGCCATTACGACTGTTGCCAGCGTGACGAATCCCGCGGCAAGCGTAGTGCTCATAAGCGTTTTCAACATTGTTTTCTCCTCCAGAAATTCGTTGGTTATCCGTTGAACGGCGTGTCGATCACGCCGCGAATGCCGGGTTTCACGGCGAAGAGACCGCCGGAATCCGGTTCTTTTGTTAAAGCGGCTTCGTCACTCATTAACCGCGATGTCGTAATGAAAAGCGTGTCGAGGTCTGGACCGCCGAATGCGCAACAGGTGGGCTTCCAGACCGGCACCTCGATTACGCGATTGATCGTGCCGTTGGGTGCAACGCGCACAACGCGATGACCTTCCCATTCGGCATTCCAGACACCGCCTTCTGCATCCACGCAGGACCCATCGGGCAGGCCGGGTTCATCCTCGAAAGAAACATGCATCCGACGGTTCGAAACAGATCCACTATCAGTGTCGTAGTCGAACGCCACGATTTCCCGATCCGGGGTATCGGCAAAGAACATTGTAGTTCCATCCGCCGTGAAGCAGGTCGAATTGGCGCAAGACACCCCTTCGATAATTGTGCGCACGTTCAGATCCGTGTCGACGCAAATAACCGACGAATCGGCATTACCCGAGACTTCGTTCATCCCCCCGACAATCAACCGCCCCTGACGATCAGTCCGCCCGTCATTCAACCGCGTCTCCGGGTTATTCGACTCGAATCGGGTGACGAGGGATTCTTCTTTCATGGCCTGATCGAGCAAAACGACACGATCTGCATAAGCAACGATCAGCCCTCCAGAGATCCGCGGAGCAAAGCAACATATGCGCTCTGGCACCTGATGAGACGTGCATTTCGAAGTTACCGGATCAAATGAGAAAAGCGCGCTGCCTTCGATGTCGGTCCACCAGACAAGCCCATCGGTTGGGTTCCAGAAAATCCCTTCCCCGTGCTGGTTCTTGCAGTCGACCACCAACTCTGCGCGCAATTTTTTGACCTCCACTATCGCTTTCTGATATCTGATATACCAGCTTGCCTAATCTGGTGTATCAGATATCTTGCATCTGGCAACACCTTTTTTGGAGATATCCCCAGATGGCCCTTGAGAGACCCAAATCATTGCGTGAACTCGCACTGGAGCATTTGCGGAACAGCATTATCGATGGCTCCCTGAAGATGGGTCAGGTTTTGTCGGAGCGAAAAATCTCCGAAGAACTGGGCGTGTCTAAGTCACCGGTCCGCGAGGCGCTCGCTCAACTGCGTGACGAAGGGTTGGTCAGTATCGAACCGCAAAAAGGCGCACGCGTGTTTTCTTTGTCCGAACCGGAAGTCACCCAAATCTGCGACTTTAGACAAGCGATCGAAACAGCCGCCTTCGAACTGGCATTGTCGCGTGACCCGGAAGGACTGGCCAGTGAAATGCAACGCGTCGTGACGGAAATGGAGCGAGAACGCAGGCGAGGCAACGAGAAAGGCTACCTTTCACTAGATACCACGTTTCATCAGTTGATCTTCGAACATGCCGGGAACGATTATTTGACGGCTAGCTATACCCGATACATCGGTAAGATTGCAGCACTACGAACCCACCTGGCGAAGCTGCCGCAGCACACCGAACTCTCTTTTGATGAACATGCGAAGATTGCGATTGCAGTGCGCGAAGGGGACATGGCCAAGATCAAGTCTCTTCTTACGGCACATATTGATCGCACGCGGCAGGCCTACAAGAGCGCTGCAATTGTTCTCGAAGGAGCCGCTGCGCCCTGACGCATAGAACAGCTGAGTTTTTGAAGGGGGGCGGGCCATATCGGCACCGCCCCTTTCTTGTTCCGCTTCACCGCTATCTCTTTTTGATTGACATCTGAGATATCAGATGCCAATCAAAAAGCGGGAGGAGCTTTGTATGACACCTGCAATGGAACATGGCGCACTGAGGTCACAGCCACTGATTCAACTGGAAGCGGCTGGCAAAAGCTTCGGAACGAATATTGTTTTGGACGGTGTCGACTTCGAGTTGAGACCCGGTGAAGTTCACGCGCTTTGTGGTGAAAACGGTGCTGGGAAATCCACCTGCCTCGGTCTTCTTTATGGACTTCACCAGCCTTCAGCCGGGCGAATCCTGTGCGATGGCAACGAGCAGCTGATTGAAAGCCCATCACATGCGCAATCACTCGGTATTGGCTGTGTCTTTCAGGAACTCAGCCTCGCCGGTGTCCTCTCCGTAGCGGAAAACATCTTCGCAGGCCGCGTACCCACCCGGTTGGGTGTCGTCAACTGGCCTGAATTGCGTCGTCGGGCGGAAGCGTTGTTGGCGGAGTTCGGTCTGGATATTGATGTTTCCATGCCGGTTGACGGCCTTCCGATTAGCTCCCGCCAGATCGTAGAAATTGCCAAGGCGTTGTCACTGAACTCCCGCGTCCTGCTTTTGGATGAGCCAACTTCAGCATTGGCACCCGATGAAGTGGACGCACTATTCGACGTCTTAAAGTCCCTTACAAAGAAGGGGATTGGCATCGTGTATGTCAGTCACCACATGGCCGAGATCTTCCAGATTTCAGACCGCATCACTGTTCTGCGCGACGGACACCGCATCAGCACATTGCCCGTGTCAGAAACCTCACAGGAAAAGGTCGTTGCCGAGATGATCGGCGGCGCACATCCCGGTGATGTCACCCGTTCGGATCAAGGCGGCGGCAACGAAGTTTTGAATGTAAAGAACCTGACGCACCCCGGCGAGTTTGAAGACATTTCGTTTTCCATAAAAGCCGGAGAGATCGTTGGTATGGCCGGTCTAATGGGCGCCCGCCGCAGCGAGATTGTCCGGTCCATCGCTGGACTGATGCATGGCGCGACAGGCGAAATCAGATTGCATGGCAAGCCAGTCAGCTTTGCGTCCTTGCGGCAAGCGATGCGCGCTGGTGTCGGGTTTGTCCCCGAGGAACGCAAGACCGAAGGTCTATTTCTGGAACAATCGCTCAGCGACAACCTGATTGCAGCCAGTCTTTCCGAACACACGTCTGTCGGTTTCATACGTGCCAGCACAATCAAAGCTGCGAGCCAGGCCGCCATTGACGCCTTCAGTGTCAAAACCAGCGGGATTACCGAACTTGTTGGCGATCTGTCAGGGGGCAACCAGCAAAAGATCATGCTGGCCAAATGGCTCAAACGTTCTCCAGCTCTTCTGATCATCGAGGAGCCCACAAAAGGTGTTGATGTCGGGGCTAAATTTCAGATTCACACAGAGCTTTTACGTCGAGCCGCCGAAGGTATGGCCATCCTCGTGGTGTCATCCGATTTCCCTGAACTTGTCTCTCTCTCTACGCGCATTCTTGTGGTCCACGACGGTCGCCTCATGGGCGATGTTGCGGCGGTTGACGCAACCGAGACCACGCTCCTTCAATTGGCCGCCGGAAACTCTGTTCCATCGGTGGATGCAACCCAAACCAATCAATCAGGAGTCGCGACTTGACTATGACAGCTCAAGCCAATTTGCCCATGAAACCACCCCTGTTGCGCCGTGTCCTGCAAGCCTTTGTTGATATTCGTGAGTTAACGCTGATCGTCCTGATCGCCGCCATCATCATCGTGATGTCCAACATCAACCCCTACTTCCTGAGTTTCTCGAATTTTCGCGCGGTGGCCGTGGGCATGGCACCGACCGCGATCATTGTGATCGGCATGGCAATCCTGCTTGCATCCGGTGGTTTCGATCTGTCGGTTGGTTCGGTGATGGCCCTGTCTTCCACCGTCGTCGCCATGCTGCTTTTGACCGGTATGGCAATCCCGCTCGCCGTAGCATGCGGGCTCATTCTAGGTGGCATGGTGGGCGTGGTGAACGGAGTGCTGGTGACCGGCCTCGGGATCAATCCGTTGATAGCAACGCTCGGAACGATGTCGATCGCACGCGGTATTGCCCTCGTATTGACCGAGGGGTTTTCAGTATCCAGCCTGCCGGCGTCCTTCGCCTGGATCGGCAAAGCTGACATCGGCGGCTTTCCGGTGATTGTCTTGTTCACCATTCTGCTGGTGATCCTGTTTGACCTGGCCGTCCGCCATACGCGTTTCTTCCGTCAGGTCTATTTCATTGGTGCCAATGAAAAAGCCGCGATGCTATCGGGCATCCACGTCACACGCGTGCGCATCATTCTGTACGCACTGACTGGTATTCTGGCTGCTCTGGCGGGTGTCTTGCTGGCCTCCCGCTTGATGAGCGGTACGCCCACGGCCGGCAATGGCATCGAACTGCAAGTTCTGGCGGCTGCCGTCATCGGCGGCGCATCATTACGAGGAGGAGAAGGCACTATCCTTGGAGCTTTCCTTGGCGTCGTTTTCGTCGCGTTAATCAACAACACCATGACGATGCTGGCCGTATCGATCTACTGGCAGATGATCGTCATCGGCGGTGTACTCGTTACAGCAGTCGCCTTGGACATGCTGATCCGAAGCAAACGGGGTTAGGCCCGAAGCTCTCCAAAACTCAACAACAACCAAAGATCCAAAACAGGGAGACTACGATGACCGAATTGAAAGTAAATCGGCGCAAGCTGCTGACAGCGGGCACGACTGCGGGACTGGCCGCCGCTTTCGGACTGCCCATGCTGTCCACGGAAGCCATGGCGCAAGCCGCTGGCAAGGAATACGTTTTTCTGTCCATCGTCACACAAGTGCCGTTCTGGGTGGATTATCGCAACGCGATGGAAGATCTTGAGGAGTTGATGGGCATCAAGGCCACGTTCACGGGCCCCCTAGATTTTGACACTGCAGCGCAAGCACGCCAACTGGACGAATTGATCGCCAGACGCCCCGCAGGTATCCTCATATTCCCCGGTGATCCGGCTACTTTGGCACCCGGCGTTGAACGCGCGGTCGAGGCCGGGATTCCAATCACGTGCTGTATAGGTGACATCCCCGACAGCCCCCGATCCACGTTCCTTGGCATCAACGGCGTTCAGGCAGGACGTGTCGGCGGCGAGATGCTGGCGCAAGCGATTGGCGGCCAGGGGAAGGTCATCCTCGGCACGTTTCCCGCTCCTTCCACGCTGGAACGGGTCGAGGGTTACAAACAAATCTTCGCTGAGAAATACCCGGATATCGAAGTCGTCGATGTTGTGAACGACAAGGCCGACCCGTCCTATGCTCCGACAGCCTATCTTCAAGCCATTCAGGCAAACCCCGATATTGTTGGCATTGGCGGCACAGACGGCGACAGCGGCAAAGGCGCTGCGATTGCGGTCAACGAGGCGGGTCGCAACGACATCAAGATCGTCGCGATGGATCGTAATGACGACATGCTGCCCTACATCGAAGACGGCACCATACACGGTGCTGTGGCTCAGAAGTCCTATTTGGAGATATTCCTCGCCTTCCACATGATGCATTGGCAAAATACCGATGCGTTGAAGGTCTTGCCGGATTGGAAGGCCGCCGGGATCAACCCGCTGCCTGAACGCGTCGAAACCGGGGTGATGCCGATCACGTCCGAGAATGTCGCACAGTTTAAGCACGTCTAAATTTTCATCCCGGCGCGGCCATGTCGCGCCGGAACACCGTCAGGGAGCAAACATGCCGGACAGATGGAGTGTTCTTCAGCTACAGCAGTGTGATCTGCGACTGACACTCCTGCCAGGCATCGGCGGCCGTCTGTGGGACGTGAGTTTTCATGGGCGCTCACTCCTCTTTCAAAACTCAGATCTTGACGGAGTGGAGGTGGACGACACCCGGCTCGCCGATTTGCCTACACGCTCTCCACAATTTGGCTTTCCACTTTGGGGAGGCGAGAAGACATGGATCGCCCCGGACTCGTCTTGGGAAAACGGCGCTCCATTTCCCGTGCTGGACAGCGGCTCCTATCAGATCACTTCTAGAACCAGCACTCGCATCGACATGACCAGCGGCGTCTGTCCCATATCTCACTTATCTGTTTCGCGTCGCATCACACTGACTTCTGAGAAGAGCTGGGACATTGAACATATCGTTGCCAATCATGGAACTTCCTCGCGTTTGACTGGCATTTGGTCGGTCATGATGCTTAACACCCCAACCAAGATCGGCGCCGAAATGGATCATCCTGCGTTTTATCCTGTTTTCGGCTCTGCCGAACAGATGGTTGCAACGCACAGCAGAAGCACTGTCGTGGATTGTAGCAGACTGCAGGAATTCAAGATCGGACTTCCGAACCCCAACAGCCGGACGCTGATAAAGTGCGGAACGGATGGACCTTTGTTGATGTGCTCAGTACCGGAACCTCGGCAAGGTGACCGATTTGCGCATCACTATCCATTCGAGGTCTTCAATTCAGGCGATTACGCCTACTGTGAAGCAGAGTGGCACTCCCCCGTGCGCAACCTCGCCCCAAATGAAACGCTGAGTTTTAGGCAGATGTTCCGCGTCTTGACGGACGAGGACCAGCCACAAATGCCAGCGGGTCTTACAAGCAACAAGGAATTCCTGTTATGCATGTCCTGATCACAGGCGCTGGTGGACATCTTGGGCGCAAACTGTTCGACACGCTCGAAAGTGATCCCGACTACACGGTTTCCGGCATCGACATCCGACCCGCCGATCATCCCAATATTCACACTGCGGATCTATCTGATGATAGCAGTTGGATCAGCTTGCTCGAGGACGTGGACGTAGTCGTGCATCTTGCCGGTGACAGAGAGCCGGCCGCCACTTGGCCCTCAGCGATCAAGCACAATATGGATGCAACCCTTACACTCTATCACCATGCGGTCGCCATGGGTGTCAGTCGCGTGGTACTTGCCAGTTCCAATTGGATCCATGGCGACAAGAGGTTCACGCATGAAGCGCTCAACAGTAAGACACCACCTGGCCCGGTGAACGCCTACGGAATGTCAAAACTGTTCTGTGAACAGACAGGGACTTACTTCGCCGAGCATCACGGACTGTCTGTCATTTGCCTGCGTATTGGCTGGACGCAATGGACCCACGACAACCTACCCGGCACGCATATGGCGATGGGCCGATGGGGCCAGGAAATGTGGTTGAGCGATCGGGATTTCCTAAGCGGCATGCGCGCCGCAATTGATGCAAAAGACGTTTCCTTTGCAGCACTGAACTTGATGTCGAATAACCCGGGCATGCGTTGGGATATCACCGAAACGCAGAAAGTGATCGGCTATTCTCCGAAAGATGGGAGCCCGGCAAAAGTTACCACAGGCATTGCCTTTAGGTCTGCGCTGAAGCGCCTGTTTTCAGTCCGTATCCCAAATTATTTCACCACACGTTTTCCGGATTGGTAAAGTACAAGGCCCAGCCATTGTTGTTGCTTTGGGCATTCAGTTTCCGAAACCTAGCCTTGAGGTAAGCGTTGTTCGCATTGCGGTTGTCGACGCCCCACGTCATGAGCGGCAGATTTCGCAATCTTCGGCTGAATCGCTGCGCTTTTACAAACTGCGAACATCGCTGAACCGGTGTTATGTGAAGCGATCTCTGGTTGAGTAGTGGCGATTCAGTGGGACTAATGCCAGTGGCTCTCTAGCGGGACAAACACAGACACATGATCAGCGTCCGCTTTAAAGCTCATTTCGTTCACCATCGAACAGTTATTACTGGCTGCATTCATTTTCTGTCTTTAATCTGTCTTGCATGGCAATCGAACCGAGACTGGATATAATCGGGGCCGCGCTCGCCGATCCCAGCCGATCCCGCATACTGTGCGAACTGATGGACGGGCGCGCATTCACCAACAAAGAGCTGGCTTGTGCGGCCAAGATAAGCCCGCAGACCGCGAGTGCCCATTTGAAGCAACTCGAAATTGCCGGTCTGACCGCTTCTTTGCGAAGCGGTCGGCATGTTTATCACTGGGTGGCAAGCGCTGACGTTGCCCAGGTGCTGGAAGGATTGGCTACCCTGTCACCGACCGACCACCTGTCTCGGCCCGGCCGGATCGCGACAGACACACAACGCGCACGCAGTTGCTACAATCATATCGCTGGTAAGCTCGGCGTCCTGATGACGAAGCGCCTTGTTGCCCTTAATGTGCTGAATCTCAAAGATGGCGCTTTGACATCCGGACCTCGCTATCAGGATTTCCTCGATGATATCGGTATCGAGCCGCCACCTGTTTCATCGGGGAAACCTCCGGCAAAACTCTGCCTTGACTGGACAGAGCGTCGGCACCACATTTCCGGCCCGCTGGCCACAGCGATCATGCAGAAGTCACTGACAGCGAACTGGCTGGAGCGCAGGACCGGTAGTCGCGCTCTTACCATTTCCGACGACGGGTTCGATGCGCTCGAACGCTGGTTTGGCCTGAGCAAAAAGACTCTGGACGGCTCGGACGACAATTGACAGTTCGGCCGATAACGAACCGTCATTTTCCACAGCATCGCCAATACGAGCTATTTCGGCAGAAGCTGCTGGAGATAAACATGACATTGCCCAAACTCGAAAATGACAGGTTCGTTCCCGAAAACGGTCTGCGGATCGTTGTCCAGGTGCCAGATACGCATGCGCAAAAGATCATTGACGCGGTTCTGGTCGATGACGTTCTGAAATATGGCGACTACGATTGCGTCACCTATCAGACCGCGCCGGGAATGCAAAAATTCAGATCCCTGGGGAGTGGGCGCAACATGGCAACCTCAAAGGTTGTCGAGGTACCCTGTGTGGAACTGTCATTCTTTCTGGACAGTAACGAAGCCAAAACCGTGCAGGTTCTAAGAAACATCTATTCATCACACCCCTACGAAGAGCCGGTGATCTTCGTAGAACCGTGCATGCGGACGCTTCATATCCGGGGAATGGACGAGGACAATCCTAACAGGTTCTGGAACAACGAGACCGAAGATTGGGTGCCAAAAGAGCACTGGTAAGTGAGGTTGAACTCAGCAATCTCCGAACCCCAACGAATAAGTAGGAAGGGCTCCTTTGGAACCTTCGCCGCACGCTGTACTAGGGTCCGGTTTTGATTTCCTGGAAACAAGGCAATAGCGGAAAGCTCCTGCACATCGCGGTTCGGGTGTTATATGCACCGGTCTCTCGTTGAATGCCCGATCTGCTGTCACATGCCTTCGATAATGGCAATTCTGGCCGTGGCATTTTCCCTAACGATGTACCGCAGCAAGTTATTACCCTCGGCCATGAGGTCGAGGCGATCTTCGTTCTTTTTCACCACGGCTGCCCACGCCATTTGATCGTGTATTAAATCGTCAAGGATCGCTATGCGTTGTCCACGGCCCATTTCCTTGGTTTTGCTTTTTAACACCAAAAGTCCATCAATATGCCCGATGAGGTCGGGTGCCAGGTCCTGATCTTTAATGAGCTCATGCAGGTTCATCAGCTGTGGCATATCGGGTACCGTAGGTTTTTCGTATGCGTCTCAGGGGGCATTCTAGCAGACCTAGAAAACTCTTGGTTCGGCCCATAAGAGACATTCGGCACCCTGCTGGCATTCTGCGGTCGCAGCCCGCATTCCGGTCATTCGCTGCAAGTGCAAACTTTGGCGCTGCTCGAACTCACACATAGCGGGACTTTATTGTCATTCTTTAGGACGACACAAATGACCGCTCGAAGGAAGCTGGCATCAAACCCAGACGCTGCTGAACTTATCATCGTAACAACCTTGTGATCGCGACGACCAAAGTACATCTTGCCCAAGACATCTACCTACTAGTAGGTTGATGTCTGTTCGCAAGGAGAGACAACATGAAAATCTATGATACTGAGGGTTTCCCAAACCCCGCACGTGTGCGCATTGCGCTTGCTGAAAAAGGCGCAACAGACCAGGTCCAATTCGTTCCGGTTGACGTGATGGGTGGCGAACATCGCACCGAGGCCTTCAAAGCCAAGAACCCCGATGCCGTTGTGCCCTGCCTTGAGCTGGCGGACGGTACACATATTTCGCAGTGCAATGCGATTACAGAATATATCGACAATCATTTCGAAGGCCCGTCGCTGACCGGAGAGACACCAAAACAACGTGCGCAAATTTCGATGATGAACCTGCGTGCAGAAAATGGTCTGCTGAATGCTGTGGGAACCTACTTTCACCATGCCACACCAGGTCTTGGTCCAGACCTTGAGACCTATCAATGTGCTGAATGGGGTAACAAGCAAAAGCAAGTTGCTGGTCAGACAATGGCTTACTTGGATGAAGTTCTGGCTGACAATGAATATCTGGCAGGTTCTGAGTTTTCGGTTGCTGATATCACGGCGTTTGCCGGTCTTGCCTTTGCGGACTTTGCCAAGGTCGACATTCCAGAAACACTCTCCAATCTGACGGCATGGCGGGCAAAGGTCTCGGCACGGCCCAGCATCGCAGGTTAAAGACGCGATACCACTCAAGCCGAAAGGAAAAACATGGAACTGAACGCAGACTTTAAAACACGCGTGGTTGTTCACTCTGAACAGCTTGAGTGGAACGCTTCGCCTATGCCCGGTGTGGATCGGCGTATGCTGGACCGCATCGGCGGCGAAGTTGCCCGTGCCACGACGATTGTGCGCTATGCGCCGGGCAGCAAATTTTCGGAACACACCCATACAGGTGGCGAAGAATTCATCGTGCTTGATGGTGTATTTCAGGACGAACATGGCGACTTCCCCGAAGGGACATATGTGCGCAATCCTCCCACCACTGCACATACGCCGGGGTCAGAGCCGGGCTGCACGATCTTTGTAAAGCTGTGGCAGTTCGACATGGCCGACCGCAATCAGTTTCGCAAAACCATGGCCGAAGAACTGACCGATCCTGTGGATGGTGTCGCAACGGCTGAACTACACCGTGATGCGCGTGAAACAGTTACCTACAGCCACCTTGATGCAGGCGCGACACTGGAAAATACCGATGTGGGTGGGATCGAAATGCTGGTTATTGCCGGTTCCGTCACCGAAGGCAGCGATACGCTTGAAAAAGGAGCATGGCTGCGACTGCCGGAAGGCGATCAACTGTCTGCAACGGCTGGCCCTGATGGGGCAAAGCTGTGGATCAAGACGGGTCATTTATCCCACGCCAAACCGCCTGCCGTCTGATGAGTGTTGAAAAACCTTTGGTCCTTGTGGCCGGCGCGGGGGCTGGCCTTGGTCAGTCCCTGTTGTCCCGTTTCACAAAAGATGGCTTTGCCGCCGTTGGCTTGGGACGCACGCAACCTGAAACGGTGATTGGCCAGTTCTTTGAGATGGACCTGACGGACGAGAGTGCCGTTCCCAGCATCCTGGCACAGGTTATTGCAGAACATGGCCCGCCTAAGGTTGTGATCCACAACACGAGCGAACTGATCATCGCGCCTTTCGCAGAAACCCGGCTTGCTGATTATCAACGCACGTGGGGATCCATGGTGCAGTCTGCCATTTTGCTTGCCCAATCGACACTGCAACCGATGGTCCGCGCTGGCGGTGGTACGTTCATTGTATCTGGCGCCACAGCGTCCTTGCGGGGTGGTACAAGATTCTCGGCCTTTGCCAGCGCAAAATTCGCCTTGCGCGGCCTGACGCAATCGCTTGCACGGGAGTATCAACCAGCAGGTGTTCATGTCTGCCACGCGATTCTGGACGGTATCATTGATACAGCGCGATCTCGGGACCTGCACAACCTAGATCCGGGCAAGATGATGAAGCCCGAGGACATCGCAGAGGCCTACTGGGGCCTCGCCCACCAACCCAAATCCACATGGACGCACGAGCTTGATCTGCGTCCGGCATCCGAAGGGTTCTAGCGCATGCAAACGCTGATTGTCGGCGGCGGGTTGTCAGGGCTTGTCTTAGCCGAACGTCTTGAGGCGCAAGGGCGCGACTATATGCTGATTGAGGCCCGCCCGCGGTTTGGCGGGCGAATCATGACGCAGCATCTGGAGGCAGGCTACTTTGACATGGGGCCTGCCTGGTTCTGGCCGGGCCAGCCACGTATTGCAGCTCTGATTGATCGGTTTGGTCTGACAAAGTTCGACCAATTCGCCGATGGCGCTCAGACCTTTGAGGATGAACATGGCAACGTGCAACGCGGGCAGGGTTTTTCATCAATGGAAGGGTCATGGCGGCTAAAGGGAGGGCTGGCTGCTCTGACAGACGCATTGGCCAACTGCCTGCCGGATCATCGCAAACAGCTAAACGCGTCGGTTGTTAAACTTGACATGTCCGGCGATCAATTCATTGCAACAACGGCAAAGGGCGAACAGATCCACGCGGATCAAGCTGTCCTCGCTGTGCCCCCACGTGTTGCGGCCGAAATCGCATTTTCGCCCGCATTGTCTGCCGAAGCCGCCCAAACCATGAAAGGCATCGCGACATGGATGGCAGGTCAGGCCAAGGCTGTTGCGGTGTACGACAAACCATTCTGGCGCAAACAAGGACTGTCCGGTGATGCAATGAGCCGGAAAGGACCGATGGTCGAAATCCATGATGCATCCCCCCCTGAGGGCGGACCATACGCGCTATTTGGCTTCATCGGTGTACCGCCCCAAGGTCGCGCGGACGAACAACTGCTGCGTCAGCACCTGCACGCTCAATTAACACGGTTGTTCGGGCCTGAAGCCGCCGAGCCCCAAAAGCTCTACTTGAAAGACTGGGCCATTGATCCCTACACTGCAACTGAGGCGGATAAGGCACCGCTATATGCCCATCCGACATACGGTCTACCGAAGGCGATGAGCAATCTGTGGAACGGAAAGCTGCATTTCGCAGGAACAGAGGTCGCCCCGGTTTTCGGCGGCTATATCGAAGGTGCTTTGGAAGCGGCAGAGAATGTCCTACACAGCCTAAACGCCCAAAATCTTGGATAACACATGGCGACCGACACCAAGACAACTCTGCTCAATTCGGCTGAACGGGCCGCGCGCAGGCGTGGCTTTGATGGGTTCAGCTATGCCGACCTGGCCGCCGACGTCGGAATCACAAAGGCCAGCATTCACCATCATTTCGCCAGCAAGGCAGCTTTGGCCGTCGCGCTGATGCAGCGGTATTATTCAGATTTGGAAACCGCCTGTGGCGAGATTGATCAAGACCATGCAACAGGGGCGACGCGCTTGGCCGCTTTGATCAAGCGGTATCGTGGCGCACTTGAAGGTGGTCAAAGCTTGTGCCTGTGCGTGTCTTTTTCGACCAGCACAGAAAATCTATCAGCAGACACGATTGCCGAGATGAACCGTTTTCGCACAATGATGACCGAATGGCTTGCGAGGGTATTTTCACTGGGTCAGGGCGATGGAACGATCCTACATGTTGCCGATCCGGCAGCAGAAGCCGCCGCAACACTGCCTTTGCTCGAGGGCGCACAACTGGCAGCCCGAGTGGCACAGGACCCGCAAAGGTTTGAAGCGGCAGTCCAGATTTTGTCCAAGCGATTGGTTCAATAAACCAATGCGCAACCCTTCGTCCTGACACTGGCTTTTGTCCGTTAGGACTTGAGCACGTTCAAAAACAGACATTGCTGCGCTCTGCAGCATTGGTCGTTTTGGGCTCTTTCAAGACCTTGGGTGCAGCGCAGCATTTCGGTTCAAGAACCACTAGCCATCGATTTGAACGGCCCATAGCCGACATCCATCAGCCCTTTGAAATATTGCGTTAGCAACCCGCATTTCAGACATTCGCTGCGATTGCGAAAGCTAGCCTAGGTGAATTCTCACTCCGCGGTCGAAAGTGGCATCGCTACCTCAGACTTGTCTCATTCATTGCTAGCCTTTCTAAGGCTACAACAAACTCCATCCAGCTATCGATGCCGGAGATCAAGATCTGGGGCCAGGCACGAAAACAAATCTGAGGGCACATGCGAATTTGATTCTCTAAACCTTTTTACAATTGAATCGCGCCAATCAAACGACGTTCGTAACATCACAACCTTGTCTCGGGTTCGCCAACAAAGAATTTTAGAACCGATAAGTTGCGCCTAGCACAGGCCCCGACTGATCAAATGTAAAATCGTTGCCGTCGATTTCATGATCGAATGAGATATAGCGATAGCCACCGCGGATCAGCCACCTGTCGTTGATTGCGTAATCTGCCGTCAGCAGAATCTGCCAGGTTTCACTGTCGCTGCGGAAGCCTCCGTAGTCGACAAAACCGGAGCCCGACCACTTGTCCGAGAACTGTACCCGTGCTCTGGCGCCGATGACAGGGTCGGTCCAGCTATCGTCTGCCGTTGTTGTGCGCCCCGGTGCCGCGCCGGGTAGAAGGGTAAATTCCGTTTCGGTGCTGAACCACCGGAAACCCCCGGCGACGTCAACAGTGATAGTTGGCGCTTCATACACTCTGTAGCCAACATAACCACTCAGGTATTGTGTGGTAAATGATGTCTCCAGACCCGAGCCGACAGGTCCAGGAGCGCTGTTACTGAACGATAAGTCTGTGTAGTTGTAATCTGCAAGTATCAGCCAACGTCCGTTGGTGGCCGAGAACGCACTCATAAAGGCAAAATCGAGGTTTTCCAACGCATCCGAAAAGCTGAGCGTACCGTCCAGAGTGCCCAAAGGTGTGTCCAATGTAGTCTCTGTTTCCGGCATGAACAGGTAGATTGTGGCCTCATATGACCAATCGGATTGTTGTGCCGAAGCCGCTGTGGCCACAGATGCAAAAAAAGCTACTCCGCAAGCGCAGCTTTTCACCCAAATTGACGAAATCATTCTGTCCCTCCCGTCAAACAATCAAGTTTGAATAAATGGTCTTTGGTTTGTGGTTGTTTGGCCCTGGGCCTCATTCTACAGCTCCTTCGGTTGCCATGGAACCGCTGCCGACACGATTAATATCAGTGTTCGGGAAGAACTCGGACCAGACATGCCAGAATGCGCCTGCGCGCAGGGTTTCGACACGTTTTAGCTGACCCTGATCTGAATGGCCCCAAAAATCGCAATGGCTCACAGGTTGACCAAAGTCGTTGTACCAAACGCCTAGGCTTTCATACTTTGGATCCAAGCTGACCACGACATCTCGTCCGCCGACATTGGCATTCACGATCCACTCGTTCTCGACGATGAAATCATCAGTCCAGCAAACCGCATCCTTACCGATCGTAATTCCCCAAACGTAGGTTTTATTTGGTAACCGATCGTCTGAACGATCCATGTTGTCCATCACGGGCGCGTCTTCCTGATGCTGGCGTCCGATGCCCCAGCCAAACGTGATCTCGGTCATCATATCCAGCAGGCGCAAAAATGGGTTCGGGGATGGCTTGTTCAGAAATACCTCACCGTCAGGATAGGCCTTCTGAAACCCGCGGAACGTCATTCGAAAGGTTGGCCAGGGCTCCATTTGCGCTTCGGGTCGAAGGGGGCAGGCAGGACCGTCGGAGTTAGGGTCGCGGTCCGCCTCGCGGAAACCATAGATGTGCTGGATCGGCTCGCCCGTGTCGTTATCGCGCAGGATTAGGTTATTGCCATGCTGGGCCAAAACCTCGAGATTCAACCGTCGTCCTTCTATTCGCGGAATGTAACCCTGACCCAGATTGGCCATAGCGCAATAGGTCATGACCACGTCTTCGCCACCCAAGCCATCTACATTCCCGGCCAGATGAGGGCGCATAATCTGCGCATCCGGGTGCGCGCGGGCTTGGCCGTTGTTTTCGATGACAATGACGGGCGCAGTTGGTCCGACATATTTGCGGGCTTCTTTAATTGGAAAGTACTGTGCGTCATTGAGCTGGTTCCTTAGACCCAAATGCACCCAAACGTAGGGAAACCCATAAAGAAGAAGAGTAAGCACAGCCGCTATGAGCCAAAGCCAGAAAGGGCCACCGCCCAAAAGGAAATGCGCAAGTGTTGCCGCTGCGAACCCGCCAAGTCCGATACCGATCAGGCGATATTCATTGCGGATAAAGCGCACCATATTCTCGCGCTTTACCTTCAGCAACATTTGAGAGACGTCGCCCAGATCGCGAAAATAGACAAAGCCGATGCCGAGAGACACAATCAATCCCAGTGCGAATATTATGCTACCAAACATGCTGTGACCCTCGACCTTGATTAACACAGTCCTTCACAGGTTTATTGCGAAGGATTAGGCTTACTTCTGTGGTGACGCGCGCTTGATCATGAAAGCCTCAACTGCCTGTTGGGTTTCGGGGCGGATGTTCTCGATCCCTTCATAGGGCACGCCATAGGCGGGCGCGGTATCGGGGAATTTCTCTTTGCGGGCCATGTGGCGGCCCAGAATCCGAGCGAATTCCTGCCCTCCCCAGGCGCCAACCTCGGTCGAGACCGAGTATTCTTCGCGCGTGTCCCGATAGAGATCAAAGAACTTTGCAAGAATGGCGCTTTCGCCTGGTCCCGGCAGTTTCAGCTTTAGCTGGTCTTTCACGACCGCCTCGGGCTTGTTCACCGAATAGACGATGACGTGATCGCGGCGAGATTTGGTTTCATCGGTGAACAACAAGGCGGCCGACTGGTCCACCCCATCTACAAGGCGATCCCGCGGAATATACTGATCTGCTCCGGCAAAGCGCGACAAAGTGGTATAGAGGTCCGAGACATGGATGATGCTGTTAAGCAACCCGTCAGCCTCGATCATACCGGGCCAGCGAATGAAGGCGTCAACTCGTATACCGCCTTCAGTCGTGTCACCTTTGCCGCCAGCATAGATCAGCGGGGTGAACCCGGATTGCGGCGCGTATTTGGTGAAATGGCCATTGTCACCCATGACCACAACCACAGTGTTTTCCGTCAAGCCCAACTCTTCCAGCCGCGCGAACAAGTCGCCCAACCACTGATCGAGCAACTGCATTTTGTCCACATACAGGCCACCATTAACGCTCTCTGGCCCCGACCGCCCGGCACGGGTGTTGTCCAGCGGGATCATCGGCCAGTATTGTAAGAAAAACGGGTCTTCACCACTTGCTAGGCGATCCAATTCTTCCATCGTCTTGTCCTGAAACCCCTGGTTCATCTCATCGTACTTCGCAGCGTTCCAGCGTTCGCCGGTTTCCATGCGAATTTCGCGGATGGGCCCGCCGGTTTCCCCTTCGATGACTGTCATCATCGCGGCAGAGTCCGGCCGGAACCAGCCGTCCAGCGTATATTTGTCGTCATAGTCACGGATCGCGACCGAGACCTGTTCTTTGATCGCATCATCATTGAAGATCGTCAGCTGGCCCTGTTGGTGGATGGCGTGCTGGGCATAGTCAAAACCCTGATTCATCGCCCAGCTTTCGGCGATATCGCCCATGTGCCATTTGCCGACATGGCTGGTCGCATAACCCGCCTGTTTCAGAATTTCGGCCAAGGTGACCTCGTTTTCCGGTAAGCCAAACCCGGCAATGTCCACCGTTGTGTCGCCCATACCCATGCGTACGGGCAACCGCCCGGTCATTTGTGCCACGCGGGTCGGCGTGCACGAAGGTTCAGTATACATGCGCACCATTCGCATCGCCTGATCGGAAAAGTCGTTGATATTCGGCGTTTCATAACCTCGCACAGCGTTTAGCTCGGGGATGCCCATGTCGCCGAAGCCCATATCGTCGATCAGAACGCTGACTATGTTTGGGGGCTGCCCATTGTTACCGTCACGAAAAGCGGCCAGAGCATCATCAACAGCGGTATCATCCTGTGCCCATTGTTCTGCATGTTGTGCCTGCAGAATATAGAATTCGGCATCGTGTTGAATTGGGTCTTCCTGCGCTTGCAAAGGTGGTGCCGTAACGCCTGCACAAAAAACCAGAAGCCATTGTAGTTTCATTCCGTCTCCCCCAGGTTTGAAGCCGAGCTTCGGTGTTTGATCTTTGATGCGTTAACCAATTGTAACATCGTTATATTCAGATATTTATTTAAATTTGCGACGTCACTGCCAGCTCATGAATACATCACGGGTCAGTTCAGTTTCCGGACGCAGGTTTTCGATGCCCTCATAGGGGGTACCTTTGCCGATCTCTGAATGTGGATATTTGGCGATCATCTTCTGGTGGCGCTTTATCATATCCTGAAAAGATGCACCGGCCCAAAGCGAGTAGCCAACCAACGGGTGTTCCTCACGAGGGTCCCGATAGATGTTATAGGTTGGAGCAGCCGCGCCGGGTTGACCAGGGGCAGGAAGGTGCATCTTGAATTCTTGTTTAACGACCGAGCGCAAGACAGGGCCTTCGTAGACATAGACATAGTCACGCCGACCGTTCCCCTCGCCGTTCAACAGTAACGCCGTCTGGTCAATGCCGTCTATCACACGGTCCCTTGGGATAAAGGCGGTGGCTCCGGCAATTCGCGCCATTGTGGTGAAGATATCTGAAACATGAACGATGTCGCCAGCTGCAGTGTTGGGTTCGATCACACCGGGCCAGCGAATGAACGCATCGGTTCTTACTCCGCCTTCAAGATGCTGAGTTTTGCCTCCGCGATAGATTAGTTGGTTCAGGCCGGATGAGCCTTCATAGTGATACATCAGACCATTATCTGCCATCAGAACAACAATTGTGTTGTCTGCCGTGCCGGTTTCTTCAAGCTTGGCCAAGAGATCTCCAATCCATCCATCAAGCAGTTGCAGCTTGTCGGCATGAAACCCGCCATTTCGTGAAATTGCCTGATCCGGGTAGACGAAGTTCAACGGGTACAGCGGCCAGTATTGTAAGAAGAACGGCGCATCCTCGGAGGCTACACGTTCGAGTTGCTCCAGCGCCTGCCGTTGATATCGTTCGTTCATCTCTTCATATTTGGCCTGCGTCCAAACCTCACCGGCTGACATGTCTACTTCCAGGGCGGGCCCACCGGCTTCGGCCTCGACACCGGTGACAAGACCATATGGCTTGAAGCGCTCATCCAGCAGGAACTGATTGTTCTGCCCCTCGGGCACGTAGCCGAGCATGGCGTTGGACCTCATTGCCTCGGGGATCATGAGGCTCAGCTGCACTTGCTGGTGTAGTGGAAATGCGGCCCAGTCGAATCCCTGATTGTGTGGGTACGATTGCTCAATGTCACCTTGGTGCCATTTGCCGATATGCGCCGTATTGTAGCCGACTTGTTTCAGTATCTCCGGCAGTGTCACTTCGCTGGTCGGAAGACCTTCTCCGACCAAAGCCACCTTGACCTCTTCGACACCGGCGCGTATTGGGTGGCGCCCCGTCAGCATGGCGGTACGTGTGGGAGTACAAGAGGGTTCGGTATACATGCGCATCAGCGACATGCCTTCGGTAGCCAACTGATTGATGCTGGGTGTCTCGATCCCCATGACGTAATTCATCTTGCGGTCACCCATCTGACCAAAGCTTACATCATCGATCAAGATGTAGAGGAAATTAGGAGGCTTGCCGCCATTGGCCGCACGAATTTCGGTCAGCTTGGCGTCGACTTCAACGTCTTGCGCATCCCATGCCTCACCAAACTGCGCGCGAAGGAATTCGAACTCGCCGTCATGAACAATCGGGGTTTCCTGAGCAAGCGCGGAGCCGGCACCAATCAACAACGCAGGCAAAATGTATCTAAGTCTCATGTCAAACCTCCAAATCTTTGTTCCGTACCGATTCCGAATCAAGGCCATGCGCCTGCAACCGTCCGTCAATACTGCTGCGCAGGTCCGAAAGGCTTTCTGCCAGATCGGCGAGATAGCGCATCTGAAGAACAGACTGCGACCTTGGCGGCACCGCCAGTTCGGCGAAGACCTCTTTGTAGTCGCGGCAAATTCGATCAAACTCTTGGTCTTTTGCCCGCAGGTCCTGCAGCAGGCGACCCGCTTCGGGAAATTGGGATTCAAAGAACTCATCATCCGTCATTGGCAGCGCCCTTCAGGCATTCGTTTGCCAAGCATGCATCCAACAGAATATGTATTGAACGTATAAAGCCGCATGCTACCGTAGCACCATGGCGACAAACCCTTATTGCGAAAGGATAGTTCTTTGACCGTCAGCATGGACGATCAGGAACAGAATGACACTCAACAGTTCTCGGCCGAGCAGGTGCGCGATGCGTTGGATAGGGTTCAGAAGTCAGATGAATTCAAAGGGTCCGCCCGCATGCGATCTTTTCTGTCTTATGTTGTGATGGAATCGCTCGAGGGTCGTTCCAACGAGATACGCGCCAAAACCATTGCGATGGATGTTTATGGATACGACGCGGATGAGCTATTGAAACGCGAAGGCGTCGTACGCGTGGATGCGGGACGTGTTCGGCGAAAACTCCAAGCTTATTATGAAAGTAATGGGATCGCTGACGAATTGGTAATCTCATTGCCTGTCGGAAGTTACGCACCCGAGTTTTTGCCGGGCTCCAATCGAAGCAGACAACCATTACGCGGAAGGCGACAGGCTTACGCAGTCGTTATCTCGCTTTCACTTCTAGTAGCCGGTATTCTAGTCGGTGTTCTGATCGGCCGCGGTTCGAAATCTGTTGCTCCAATAACTGGCAAAACTGCGATCTACGACGTGTCGCCAGCCCGCGTCGAAGCAATGAACCTAAGCAACGCTGGCCGGGATCTGATTTTTCCGGTTACAGATTTGGCACGCCTTCAACCTGCGTTGTTGATATTCCAAACAGCAATTGAACGAGATCCGTTTTATTACGGGGGGTATGCTGGCGCTTCTCAGGTCGAAACCATGTTCGCCATCATGAAATCTGGCGATCCAGGTTCTGATGAGTTTTTGCACGCGGCCGACAAGAATAGTGCTTATGCTTTGGAATTGGCTCCGGATGCAGCATGGCCGCTTTCAGCGCGAGCCTGGTTTGAATTTGGGGTGGGCAATTACGATAGCGCAGTTCGATTATCCCAACGGGCCGTAGGTTTGGCACCCGATGATTCACATGTTGCTGAATTCGATGCCTTGATTTCCCTTTATACATCTGATTTTGAACGAGTTTTGTCTCAATCAGCGCGATATAGAGTCCTGGCCCCACAAGGAGGGGGACTTGTATTTGACAATGCATTGGGTGCGGCTCAGTTCCATACGGGAGACTATGCTGCCGCAATCAGGACGTTTGATGAAACAATATCGCGTGGTGGGCCGTTCGGACCAATTTCCGCAGCTTACCTTATGGCAGCCCACTGGAGGAACGGAGAACAAGCAGAGGCACAGCGGCTTGCAAAAGTATTTTCGGACACTTGGCCAAGCTTCCCTCTCGAAGCACTGAAGGCTCGAGTGTTTGTAGACCCACAGCCAGTTCAAGAGCTGATCAGTGCAATGAAGGCTGCGGGTTGGTCAGGAACCATCAGACCCTGATTCTCAAGCAGTAGGATGTGTCACAATCAATTTGCTCAGATTGGAATGACATAAAGACCAGCGTAAAAATGCCAGCGCCATGCCGCGAAGTAGAGTTTGTTTGCGCCGCCCCCGGACTGCGCAGGTGTATCGGTAATAGTCATTTAACGGCCTCCAAGCACAATCGCGCCGCATCCAGAGGGATACGGGCATCTTTGATTTCAATAAAAGGTAATGAAATCAGGCGTGAGGCAGGGCGCGGGTCAAACGCGTGGGATCGAGATCATTGCGCTCGGCAACGCGTTTGGCGATAAATTCGAAAGTTCGCGTTGCTGTGGTCTGTACGAAGCGTGGACAACTGTCTTGAAGCAGAACGGACGTGTTGCTGATGCGGCAAGCTTCGCAATCAACGGTCACTGGTGCGCTGTCGCCATCTATATTTCCGCAGATGCCGCTCAACTGCCCGCCTGCTGCGATATAGGCGGTGAGTTCCGGGGTCGTAGACGTGGGAGCTGTCCGATGCGCAAAGCCCTCAGCTATGAGTGCGACTGTCAAAGCAGTCACAATACACCACAGAGAGTTTGGAAGAGAATCCGCACATAACCGTCCCGTAGCCGATCCAACATCGCGATGCCAGTTGGAAGATTTGTATTTCTGTAGTTCTGCTTCTTGGACAACCGGTGAAAAGCGGACGCTCGCGCAAAGCGCAGCATTCGTGACGTTGGGCTCAGAGCGGCCGTCACAGCCGGTGCAGCATTATCCCCTGCCCCACCTCAAACAGAATTCCCGGACGGGCACATACCTGGCGTTCGTGAGCTTGGTTAGCGCCGCAGTGCAGCTTCCCCAAAGCGGTCGTTGACGACCGATCGCAGCATTCGCAAGGTTTGCGTTTCTCGAGCGGTTCCCGGTCGTGGTGGCGTGCTATTGTAAGAGATTGTTGATAGATTCGCCCGCAATGGCCGTCGACGACACGCATATGCTCGTCGAAATGCCACAAACGTACAGCGTTTCACCAGGAGTCAGGTGACTCGGAGGTGCCGACTGAAAAGCCGACAGACGATTGCGACGAAGCAGAATGTCGTCTCGCAGTCGAGCGACCTCTGAAGCAAGCTCAACACCCGGCCATCCAAACTGGCAGGTCGTTGCTCAGTTGAACTCACATAGCGTAGACGAAAGCAGCGCGGCAGCTTGTTGAGAATATTTAATCTGCTGTTTCTCAGGTTAAGCCGCACGGGGCTGACTAGGATCTGTTGAGATTGCACAGCCACCCACAATGGGGCACGGTGTTGTTCAACCTGGAAGAATATTCATGACTTCGGCAAAAACTACTAACCCTTGGCTCATATTGCTGGGCCTTGCGCTTGGCGTCAGCATATCCAACGCCTTTGGCCGCTTTGCATACGGCCTAATTCTACCATCAATGAAAAGTAGCCTCGGCTGGAACCTCACTCAATCTGGTTGGCTAAACACCGCCAATTCGATTGGCTACATAATGGGTGCAATCCTAACACTTTTCCTGATCCGCCATATTTCGCCGTCACGGCTGTTTGCTGGCGGCACTGTGGCGACCGCACTGTGTCTGTTAATAACCGGGTTAAATGAGGACCTCGTATTTCAAACCGCTTGTCGTACATTGGTCGGGTTGTTCGGCGCTCTTTCCTTTGTATCAGGCGGCGTTCTGGCGGCATCGCTGTTCCAGAACTGCGCCCGAAGGAATGCACTGGCTATCGCCTTGTACTTTGGCGGCGGCGGTGGGTTTGGTATCGCCTTATGTGGCGCAACCCTTCCGGCTATGCTGGACGTTTTCGGGCCGCAATACTGGGACTGGGCGTGGATCGGAGTTGGGATTGCAGCTCTGATCATTTGTCCATTTTCCGTTTGGGCGTCCACAAAGCTAAACAAAGCCGAGCACGACGCAGCGCTTCCTTCCATTCCTCCGGTGCGCAGGATGTTAGGCGAACTCGGCGGATACGCGCTGTTTGGGTTGGGTTACATAGTCTACGTAACTTTCATCGCTGTCTGGATGAAGGAGCAGCATTCCAGTGTCCTGTTGACCACGGCAACGTGGATGATCCTTGGATTCAGCATTATGGCGTCGCCATTTGTTTGGCGTGGGATATTAGCCCGCTTCGCTTCTGGGACGCCATTGGCGTTGATCTTAGCCGGCGTCGCTTGTGGTTCAGCCCTGCCGATCCTTGTTCCAAACGGATATGGATTGATCATGTCGGCGCTCGTGTTTGGGCTGTCGGTCTTTATGCCGCCCACTGCTGTCACCAGCTTTGTCCGCCAGAATCTGGATCAGCAGGATTGGGGTGCAACCGTAAGCTTTTTTACAGTTGTTTTCGCTATCTCACAGACACTCGGACCGATCGGAGCCGGCGTCATCGGAGACATAACCGGAGAAATTGGAGATAGCCTTGTAGTGGCCTCTGCTGTCCTGCTGGTGGGTGCCCTTTGTGCTGCGATTCAAAAACCACTCGGGCGTGCGGTGGCGTAACCGTCCTGTTCCGAACTGCGCTCATTCACTACAACAGACTAGGTGGGTTCTGACTGCGCGAAGAATAGCGCTCTGGTCACTCCAGCGCGGGTCTGCTTCAGGCCATTGCCTCATAGTGCGGGATCCAGAACTTCGTCTCTATCGCCGCTTTCAGGTCATTTTCTGAGGATTTATGCGCAACCCCGTCCGATTGCGCCTGTTGACCAACGGCAAATGCAATAGCTTTGCTGACCTGGCGAATGTCCTCCACATCGGGCAGCAGGCTTGCGGTGCGATCGGACTTCGCAGGCGATAATGCAGCCAAGGCCTCGGCGGCGGCCATGAACATTCCATCAGTGACTCGGCGCGCTCCTGCCGCCAGCACACCCAAGCCCATACCCGGGAAAATGTAAGAATTATTGCATTGCGCGACATGGTGCGTCTTGCCGTTGTAGACAACGGGATCAAACGGGCTTCCGGTGGCGACTATTGCAAGGCCACCTGACCAGTCGATAATATCTGCGGGCGCGGCCTCAATTCGTGATGTCGGGTTCGACAGCGGCAGCACGACAGGATGATCAGTCTGAGCCGCCATTGCACGGATGATTTCTTCAGAGAACAAGCCTGCCTGACCGCTGACACCCACCAAAATATTGGGTTTGGCCTGATTAATCACATCCAGCAGGGAAATTTCACCATTGGACCAGCTCCCCACTTTGTTGAGGGGTTGGACAACCTGCTTCTGGAACGGCAGAAGATCTGTCATCGCATCGGTTAACAGGCCATTCCGATCCACCATGTAGACGCGCTCACGCGCCTCGGTTTCGGATAGTCCTTGCCGGATCATGAGTTGAACTAATTGTTCTGCGATACCCACTCCCGCTGATCCCGCTCCAAGAAACGCGATGGTAGCGTCCTTTAGCGGAATGCCGGTGACATCTGAGGCAGCCAGCAAAGTGCCTGCCGTTACCGCAGCCGTGCCCTGGATATCATCATTGAATGTACAGAGCTGATCGCGATACCGCGCAAGCAGGGGTGCCGCATGTTGCTGTGCAAAATCCTCGAATTGCAGCAACACATCCGGCCACTTGCGCCTTACCGCCTGCACAAAAAGATCGACGAACTCGAAATAGTCATCCCCGGTGATGCGCTCATGACGCCAGCCGATATAAAGGGGATCTTCCAGCCGTTCCTGATTGTTGGTGCCGACGTCCAATACCACCGGGAGCGTTACAGACGGGCTTATCCCGCCTGCAGCGGTATAAAGCGAGAGCTTTCCGATCGGAATTCCCATACCGCCCGCGCCTTGATCACCCAAACCCAAAATCCGCTCTCCGTCGGTAACGACGATGGCTTCGACAGAGGGCAGGATGGCGTTCTCAAGTATGTCATCGATCCGGTCACGCTCTGGGTACGAAATGATAAATCCGCGTGGGTGATCATAGATTTCACTGAACTGTTTGCAGGCGTCACCCACAACGGGTGTGTAAATTATCGGCATCATCTCGGTCAGATGCCGCACCAACAGAGCGTAGAACAGAACCTCGTTATCATCCTGCAGGCCACGCAGATAGACATGCTTGTCCAGCGGTGTCTCTTCGCGCTCAAAGGCGGCATAGGCACGATCTACCTGGGCTTCGAGCGTTTCGATGTGTGGCGGAAGAAGACCTAGCAATCCAAGCTTTTCTCGTTCGTGTAAAGAAAAGGCAGTACCTTTGTTCAGGAGTGGGTTTGTCAAATACTGTAAATTTACAGGACCGGAATCGACCATAGGTTACCCTTTCGGATCGGCACGCACTGTTTGCACGCGACCTCCAGTAAAGTCAGCATTATAAAACGGCAATTGCAACGAACTTAGAGCACGGTTGCATTTAACCATCTTGCATAGAAGTACTTAAGTATTGTTACTCTCTGCACTTAGGATGTTGTCTGCCGAAGCGCCTGCAGACAGATTGGCGTCTGAAAATGATCTGGTTTCTGGAAGTTCAAGATGTAGAGAAGACGTATGATCAATTTCTATTCGACCGTTGGTCAGAGTGTAATCCAGGACGTGTCCTTCTTTGCTCAGATCGCTGGAAATAAAGTGTAGGTGGTAGCCCGGGACGCCGATCCCGACGGCATAATCCGGGCACCGAAACCCCAGAATTGTCCCCTCGACGTTGTTCAGCTCAAACTCAGCCTGCGTTTTTACGACCTCCAGCAGAGGTTTGTATGGTTTCTCCTGCCGTAGAACGTTTCTGTACTTTATGTGTTTAATGTCGCCGGTAAATCGAACGGCATAGAACAGGTTTTTTGCCTCCGCCAATGCATCAAGCTGGGCCTCAAGAGCATCCTTTTGTGTTTCTCTGTCCAAAGATCGATAAACCGCTGGTTCGAAATTGATGACGGCAGCATAAGGTGTCAGAGCCTTGTCGCTTGCGACCGAAGCATTGCCATCCCCGTCGAGGCGATAGGCAACGCCATCCAACACAATCATTTCTCCGTCGAGCGCATTGAATGTACCCAGGCCGAAGTTTCCATGTTCCAGCAGCTGTTCGATGGAAACGGTCCCGTCGTAAACGCCCTGCATAACTGCGCTCAGCAACGAAGCCTGATAATACTCATGTGCATGTTTTTCCGATTGGAAACCCCGTTCTCTGGAATGACTAGCCAGGGCCGTTGCAAAAGTAAGCTCTTTATCTTGTCGCATGCTGTTTCACCAATCTATCTGCCTGGCGTCTATACATTTTCGACCATTCGAAACTGTCTTGCTTTCAAGTATCGCGTGCCTCTCGAGATCGGGCAACACAAGAGATTATTTGATAGTTTACAGCTTCATAGGGCATTACAAAGATGATCGTGGGATTGCGCCGGGATAACCGATCATCATGAGAACGCCACGGACAATGCCGCGCCGGAAGGGCTTTCACTTTCCCTGCGAGATCATCGCCTAAGCCGTATGGGCTTATCTCCGTTTCGCCCACAGCACGGCCACTGTCGAGTATTTGCTTGCTGAGCGCAGTGTAATCGTCAGCCCGGAAACTGCCCGGCAATGGGTTTACCGCTTTGGCCGTCATTTCGCCGACTGCATCAAGCGGGACCGGCCAAAGGCGACCGACAAATGGCATTTACAAGGAGTTGTTTACCGATCACCGGTTGGAAATGCCGACTCTGGCGGGCAGTGGATGCGAATGGGAATACCCTTGATTTTCTTGTCCAACCACAGCGAAACGCCAAGGCGGCCAGGCGCTATTAGAGCGATTGATCTCGCAGTTCGGCAAACCCCGTGTCGTGATCACGGATAAGTTGCGAAGCTATTTCAAGCCAATCTACGATCTTGCGCCGCACGCGGATCACCATCGACATGATCTCACCATCTGCGTTCCGTCTCAGGAACCTTTTTGCTGCGCGGTGATCGCTCACGGCTTTATCGCTATCTGACACATAGCCCTAGCGGCGCTTTTTGCGCTCCCCTGCCCTGCTGCAGATGTCGACGAAATGAAGGCTGAATTTCGTTCCTGGCCGCGTGCTGACAAGATGAAATACATGACGCCGGATGGGCTTAGATCACACGCTCAAGATGCCCACGACCTACGGAAACTGAACCGCGCAAGACCACAAAAACGGTTATTGCCGTGACGAGTTTTGCGCTGCCAGCTAGTCAATTTCATGTGTCTCATCAGCGGCTTTCCGCTCTGTTACCGTCCCCATAACAGACCCGTATTCAAATGTTCGGTTGGCTACGGGAATTCCCGAATAGTTAGTTCAGTTTTAGGTTGCTACTCCGCCCCGACGGCAACGCAGGACAGAAAGACGATCTATGAAAATTGCAGATATTGGCAATTCTGAACTGGATCTCTGGCAATCTGGGGAAGCTCTTCTTCTGGAAATTTGCCAAAAGTTTGGATTTGAAAACGCCTCCTACGCCCACATCGACAAGCATCATAATGTCGTTCATGGCTGCACTACATTTCCAGAGGAATGGGCCAAGTATTACGTCGACAACAATCTCGTTTTGGCCGATCCCCTCATTCGTTTCGGCGCCCAAATTATCGCACCAATCGACTGGGCAGTGTTCGACGACCAAGCCGACTATGCAGCGCTTTTTCAAGCGGCCAGAAGGTTTGGAGTGGGGCAAAACGGTCTTTCCATTCCAGTGATCAACCCTTTTGGCGAGCGCGGCGTGTTTACCGTCACGTCCAATATGGCTCGTCCTGAGTGGAGCGCCTTTATCGCGAAAAAGCTCCCTGCCCTACGCCAGGAAGCGCAGGTCCTGCATCTGCTTGCCCTCGATGTCATAGAAACCGTATTCAACTTTCCATCGGATTCCCTGTCTGCGGATGAACTGGATGTGTTGAAGATGTTCGCGTCGGGTTTGAAACCGACTGTCATTGCCAGGAAAACGGGGCACGCTTCGAGAACGATCGATGTTCTGACTGCCTCCATCACTACCAAGCTCAAGAGTCGGACGATCGAACAGGCGGTTGCCCGAGCTGTCAGTACCGGTATCCTCAAATGGAGCGATTTCTTTGCCGACCCCGTGGCAGAAATAGTCAATCCAGAACGTCAGCGGCTGTGTGGTGGGATCGTCCGTTGGGGCGGCAGGTCCCATGAGTTGATCGCCTTTGACGACGGCGGACTCGCTCGAAACACTGATAGTTTTCGGTCCGCCCAAATCACAGACCTCGCAAGAGAGTTCAACTTGAGTTCAAAAAAGATGGTCGAAGAACTTGGGTATAACCGTGATCAAAGATTGTGGGTCAGGTATCTTTGAATTCGCATTGAAAAAGCGCAGAGGCGCAAATTACACATAATTTCTCTTACCCGGGTTCGGCTTGCGCAGTCTTGAGCCGAGAGATTGTGGATCTGCTCACACCCAGCATACGACCGATCTCTGCCGCAGTTTTGCCCATCGATAGCAGGGAAATCGCCTCTTCGCGTTCCGTTGCGCTCAGTTTTTGTGGTCGTCCTTTACTCAGGCCGAAGGATTTGGGCCGATCTTCCACTGCACGGCTTTCCAAGTCAGCCAACCCAAGCTCATAGTCGATGACTCCGCCTAGTACTTCCAAGACCATACTCGCGCGCCCGTCTGCGGTATTGATCCAGGGTTCAGACATTGACCGAAATGCCGCTCCTTTTTCGTGAAGCCGTTCTAACAGATTGAATAGCTCTGCGATCGAGTCAGCAATCGCAGACAGACGAGACACGACGATTACGTCACCAGCCGAAACATCCGCCAGAAATTCCTCCAGCGTTTCGCCTCGGTTGGTCCCGTCCTGCGCGGTATCGCTCCATATGCGGTCGCATCCCTGACGTTTAAGCTCGCTGAGTTGAACCTCACTTCGGTACCATTTCGATGATACCCGCGCATATCCGATTTTTACCATTTTAAATCAGTCTCGTAGGATTGGATCACAGTAGTTCTTGACTTTTGCACGCATTTATGACCGTTTTATTGCACGCAGTTCTGCACGACAATAGCGCTGAATCTGTGCAATGACAATCGCCGCAGCGAATGACCGGGACGAAATGCAGCATTCTCTTACAGAAGCTACAAAGGATTCCAGCCTCTACAACGAGGACCTGGCCCCCGTTCCTATCGAAAAGCGCGATTGGGGTTGGTTTGAGCTCTTCAATGTCTGGGCCAACGATGTTCAATCGCTGTTTGGGTACACATTGGCGGCGTCGCTGTTCCTGACTTACGGGCTGAATGGCTGGGCGGTGTTTGCGGGTATCGTGTTGGCGGGATTCATTGTCATGGGGCTCGTCAACTTGATCGGCAAACCCAGTGTCAAATATGGAATTCCATTTGCTGTAATGGCACGAGCCAGCATGGGCGTTCGCGGGGCGAATTTCCCTGCCCTCATCCGGGCCGTCGTGGCTATCTTCTGGTACGGTGTACAAACATATTTTGCATCGACTGCACTTGCCTTGGCCATGGTCGCACTGATCGGGGAAAATGGCCCTGCAATCTTTCTGGGCCTCAGCGTCATCGAGTGGGGTGCCTTTCTGGCAGTCTGGGCCTTTCAGATTGCGCTTTTCTGGAACGGTATTGATCCGATTGTCGGTTTTCTCAATTTCGCTGGCCCATTTGTGTATGCGGTGATGGTGGCGCTGGCGATCATGATCTGGGTCGAAGTCGGCAACGATCTCTGGCTGGAGGTCGGCACTATTTTCCGCGGAACCGGCGACTACAAGGGCAACTCACTTGGCGCATTCACTGCAGTCGTGGGCACAATGACCGCCTATTTTTCGGCCGTGGTGATCAATTTCGGCGATTTTTCCAGGTTCGTACGATCAGAAGATGAAATGCGAAAGGGTAACCTGATCGGTCTACCGATCAATATCGCCTTCTTTTCCCTGATTGCATTGATTGTAACGGCAGGTACTGTCGCAATCTGGGGCGAGGCGTTAACCAACCCGACCGCTATAATTGCAAGGGTCGATTCCTTGCCACTAACACTCCTGGCGGCGGCGACATTTTTGGCCGCCACGGTCGGCATCAACCTCGTCGCCAACTTCATACCACCCGCATACGATCTGGCGAACCTTATGCCCAGTCGGATCAATTTCCGCGTTGCCGGGATAATTACCTCGGCCTACGCGCTGGTGATTGGCGGGCTTTGGGTATCGACGATCAGCCAGATCGGTATCTTGGGGTTTGTGAACACATTAGGCGCCATTCTGGCACCTGTTTATGGGATCATCATCGCAGACTTTTATCTGGTGAAATCCGGTGAGTTGGATGTGGATCAGCTGTTTTCAGCGGCCCGTGACGGCCCCTATTTCTACAGTAACGGATGGAATATGGCCGCAATCGTGTCGTTCATCCTTCCGGCTACATTTTCGGTACTCACAGTCTGGGTTCCCATGCTGAATACGCTGTCAGGCTTTGCATGGGTGATTGGCGCAGGATTTGGAGGTGTTTTCTACTGGGCAATTGCAAAGCGCTGATAGGCTGAGACATCCACCAGTTTGATGCCTACGGGCAAATCAACCGATTGCAGATACATGCAATCGGACTGGATTGATTTGTCTCTGACAACAAGCCGACACGGGAACGAACGTCGCAACCCTGCGACGGAAACGGTTCAGGCCACAAACCCTGAATCGATGGGCGGCTATTGCCGCAAATCTTGGGGGCTCTCCCCCCGAAAGCAAAATGGGAGGACCATTATGGTAACCGCAGAAACAACTGCAAAAAATGCAAGTACTACAGATCCGGAAGGTGACACGCTAAATCCGGTCACGCCCAATGAAAAAACCTGGGGCGCGTTTGCAATTTTCAACATCTGGGCCAACGATGTTCAATCACTGTTTGGCTATTCGCTAGTTGCGTCGCTCTTTATATCCTACGGCGTTGGGGGTTGGACAGCTTTTCTGGCACTCATCTTCGCGGGGCTGTTCGTTATGTGGATGGTGAACCTATCCGGCGCGCCCGGAGAAAAATACGGTATCCCCTATCCGGTTCTGGCGCGCGCCAGTATGGGCACAACCGGATCCAAGCTACCGGCAGTATTGCGGGCCACAGTCGCTGTCTTCTGGTATGGCGTTCAGGTCTATTTCGCTTCGACCGCCCTTTCATTGTTGATCCGTTCGATAACAGGCATCAGCGGTGGTGCAGAGATGTTAGGGTTGACGGGCATCGACTGGCTTGCCTTTCTCCTCGTTTGGGTGTTCCACATCGTCATTTTCTGGCGCGGCATGGGTTGGGTCGAGACATTTCTGAACTTTGCCGGACCATTCGTCTATGCGGTGATGATAGGCTTGGTCATCGTGCTATGGCAGCGCGCGGACGGGCAGCTTCTGAGCGCAACCGCGACCATCTTCGCCAACCCAGAAGGCACCTTTGGATCTGAAGTTAAAGGCTTCATCGCCATATTCGGAACTATGGTTGCCTATTTCTCAGCCGTGATGATCAACTTCTCGGACTTTTCCCGCTATTCCCGCGACAAGGCATCCATGAAGGCCGGTAATCTTGCCGGTTTGCCGCTGAACATGATCCTTTTTTCGGCATTGGCGCTTTTGACGACCGGCGGTGCCGCCGTGGTCTTTGGTGAAGAAATCATCAACCCGACCGAGATCGTCGAGAAGACCGACAGCGTTCTGCTGGCCATCATCGCAGCGATTACCTTCTTCGCTGCGACCGTTGGCATCAATCTGGTCGCGAATTTCATTCCGGCGGTGAATGGCATAGCCAACCTGGCCCCTGGTAAGATCAGCTTCCGTCAGGCAGGTCTGGCCACTTCAGTCTTTGCCTTGGTAATTGGCGGTCTTTGGACGGCCATTATCTCGAATATCGGCATTGCCGGGTTCGTGAACACGCTCGGTGCGACGCTGGCTCCGATCTTTGGGATCATGATCGTAGATTACTACAAGATTCGGAAGGAAGAGCTGAATGTGGACGACCTCTACAACATGGAAGGCGGTGCCTACCATTATGGTAACGGTTGGAATGACTCGGCACTAATTGCCTTTGGTTTTGCTTCAGTATTCTCGGTGGCTACTGTTTGGGTGCCAGCACTGGGGATTCTGTCAGGATATGCTTGGATCATCGGTGCGATACTTGGCGGTGTTATCTATAATGCTATGGCCAAGAAGAACACTTAGTATTTGAGAAAATAGATGGCGGGCGGCGCGCCGCCTGCCATCAGGTATTGAGGTTGTTGACAGTGGCTCTGACCAAAAGCTGCCTGCAATGGAGTGCTAAAGAGATCGCAGTATGGCGCATTTGGAGCTTTTTGCATGGATCAGGGATCTATAACGGTGCGGAATGCCACAACGAAAATCTGGCGCCTGGTCCAACCCCCGATACCTGGGCATCAAAAAAGCTGTCAGTAGAACCCATCAAATTGTAACACCCCGCCATCAATCGTTGCCCACCGCAATAGTCCCACTTGCCTTCCCTACCAATCCACTTATGAAGTTCAATCAGTTGACCTAGGGGAAAGATTGCAATGCGCATGCGCGATACGTTCATCAAACCGATGCACCCGGAAGGTATTCGGTTTGTCGCGATCTTTGCCGCCATTACTTTCGGTCTGTTTATCCTGTCTAACATTCTGGGCTGGATTGGTGTCGGCCTCACGATCTGGTGCTACTATTTCTTTCGCGACCCGGAACGCGTGCCACCCACAGGAGAAGGGTTGATCGTCAGCCCAGCGGACGGGGTGGTTTCGCTGATCGAAGCGGCGGTGCCGCCGAACGAGCTTGGGATGCCTGACACGCCTCTCACCCGTGTCAGTGTGTTCATGAGTGTCTTCAACTGTCATGTGAACCGCACGCCAATTGAAGGTGAGATTACCGCTGTTGCATATCGCCCCGGCAAATTTTTCAACGCATCCCTGGACAAGGCCAGTGCTGATAATGAGCGCAACAGCCTGCGCATTCGTATGAAAAACGGTCAGAATCTGGCTGTTGTCCAGATTGCCGGCCTAGTGGCCAGACGGATCGTCTGCTTTGTGAAGCCAGGCGCAGCGATGCAAACTGGAGAACGATTTGGATTGATCCGCTTCGGGTCGCGGCTGGATGTTTATCTTCCTGATGGCATGGTCCTACAAGTGCGTGTAGGGCAAACGATGATTGCGGGCGAAACCGTCCTTGCCAGTTTGCCCATGCCTGAAGAAAAGTAGGTAACTGGATCAGTGGAAAAACCACCCAAACAGGAAGAGACCGAGTTTGCGCTGATCCACTTGTTGCCCAATGCGTTGACTATAACGGCCATATGCGCGGGCCTGTCAGCAATCAGATTTGGCGTTCAGGGCAATTACGTGCTCGCTGTCCAGTTGATAATTGCCGCCTGTGTGCTGGATGGGCTGGATGGCCGTATTGCGCGCCTTCTCAGCAGTGACAGCAAACTGGGGGCCGAACTAGACTCACTTGCAGATTTCTTGAACTTCGGGGTCGCCCCACCGCTCGTTCTTTATTTCTGGGCCTTGCAGGATATACGCAGTGCGGCTTGGATTGCGGTTCTGTTTTTTGCGGTGTGCTGCGTCATGCGACTTGCCCGGTTCAATGTGGGCGGCAAATCCGAAACCTGCGATCAAGATGGGGCCTATTTCGAGGGAGTACCCGCCCCTGCAGGGGCGCTGCTTGTCATGTTGCCAATGTATCTGTCCTTCGCCTTCGCCGATGCCCCTTTGCTACCCAGTATATTGATTTGCCTTTATATGGTGATCATAGGTCTTCTGCTTATCAGCCAAATACCGACTTGGTCATTCAAGACGACGCGAATCTCGCGCGAGAACGCAAAGTTTTTTCTCATCGGTGTCGCTGTTGCGGGGGCCGCATTGCTGACTTTCGCCTGGGCTACGTTGATTGTGCTTTGTTTCGGATATGTGGGCACGGTCGCCTGGGCGTGGCTCGACAGGGGAATACCTTCTAACCGTTAAGGACTCGATATGGACATCAAAGCCGTTCAAACTTCCTATGCTCGCTGGGCCCCCATCTACGACAAGACGTTTGGGGCAGTTACCAATGTCGGGCGGCAGCAGGCGGTTGATTTTATCAATAGACGTCCAGGCAAAGTTCTGGAGGTTGGCGTCGGCACCGGACTTTCGCTGGAACATTACGGGCCCGAAACGCAAGTGACCGGAATCGATTTCAGTGAGGACATGCTGCAAAAGGCGCGCGACAAAGCAAAAGATCTATCGCTGGACCATGTTGTCGAGCTGAGGCAAATGGATGCCCGCACGCTTGATTTTCCCGACAACTATTTCGATACGGTTGCGGCAATGCACGTGCTATCCGTCGTACCGGAACCGGAAAGGGTAATGGCGGAAATAGCACGGGTCTGTAAACCGGGTGGAAAAGTAGTGATTACCAACCATTTCCAACGAAAGCGGGGGTTGCTCGCATCCTTGGAACGCGCGATTGCTCCGGTCGCAAATACGATTGGCTGGCATTCTGATTTCGATATTGAAACAGTGCTGCAAGAGGATGCGCTTGCCGTAGAGGAGCAAAGAACCCTTCCACCTCTGGGGATGATGACATTTTTGGTACTGAAAAAAACAGTTGTCACGTAACTTTTCGGTAAATGAACTTGGTACGGCTGCAAACAGGAAACTGAGCAACACCAGCTTTTCTCGATATTTGAACAAAATTTAGCTTACGATGCTTCTTCGTGCAGCCACAACGCTTTGCTACCAAACCGTTTTGCGGTGTCTTCCAGCTTTTTACGGTGTGTTTTCATCGCTGTTGCTCAATTTCTTCGCGAATTTCAATGCAGGGGATGCTACTGTCCTAGGATATCCATGGCCGTCGTAGGCACAACCCGCCAGAAACCGGCTCACATCGGCATCAACATCGGTGAGCAGATCTGGCCGCAGTTTCTCGCCCACATGTTCCGTGACCACCTCCGCTGCGGGGATATCGCCGGTTTCCGGATCAAGCCCGATATGCAGCTTGCGCCAGGCTTTGCGGGCTTTCCTGATGCCGTGCTTTTCTTCATGCCAACCGTCGCCGCTACGCATTTTCAGACCCGTGATGTCCACTATGAAGGTGATCGGCTTACTTGCGTCGAGGTGACGCCCAGTTCTGCACAACACCTTCAGAAATCCAGACCCTCACGCCACCTCGACGCCGGAGACTTTCGTTGTAACCCGAGCAATGGGGTCGTTCTCAATTACCTATACACAGCGGTTTTCAGAGAAACCGCCGCAAGTTTCTATGACCTTGCGTGTCCCGGGAGCGAGAGACTCATTCGAAACCCGCGAGGGATCGGGTTGAGCCAATTAGAGCGGTATATCTGCACGCTTGCTCTGACCCGGTCGCTCAGATCACACGCGGCTCGGCGCCCGGGAATAGCAACTGCAAATTTGACTTTGCGTCAGGCAGATATTTTTAAACATGACTAATAAATACCACATTTACTGATCAGGTTTGCAGGCGAAGGTTGTGACGCTTAATGGTAAACGGTTATGGACGGATCAAGACTAGGTGATGTTTCACTGGGGCACATCACAGGAACATTGAAGTGGTTTTCGGCTAAAAAAGGCTATGGCTTTTTAACCTGCTCTGTGACCGGCAAGGATGCTTTGCTGCATCAAAGTGCGCTGCACGATTTCGGCCAGACCTCAATCGCCACTGGATGCACGGTAGAGGCACTGACACGCGAAGCGCCAAAGGGGTTTCAAATTGTCGAAATCCTGCGCATTCAGTCAGAAGCAGCCCCCGCAGCGGCAAAGCAGAATGGCAATGCCTCCCGGCAGATAGCCTCGACCTCGGTTCTGCCGGCCAGGGTCAAGTGGTTTAGTCAGGAAAAGAACTATGGGTTCGTCAATGTTTTCAATGACGGCAGGGACTGTTTTTTGCACGCAAACACACTAGCAGAAGCCGGTCTTGGATTGGTGAGCGTCGGAGAGGCATTGGGCGTTGAGGTGAGCGATGAACCCGGCGGCAGAGTTGTGGTTTCGGTTCAGGCCTGGACATGATATAGTCCCGAGGATAGTCGGCAGCCAAAGTGCATCGCAAACACGGATTTAGCGCCCGAAAATTGCCCAGACCCATCTTCATCGCCAAAGCTGTGGGGCCTTACGGCGCGCCGAACTTCACCACCGAAAACACCACATTGTCCTGATCAGGATGGTTCAACTTTGTCAAAGCCCCCATCAGGTTTTGCGCGATAGCAGCGCTGTGCTTTTCGCAATCTTGCGTGACAACATCCAAAATTTCATCATTGCGTAGAAATTGAAGGCCATCGGAGGCGACGATCAGAATATCGTCGGCACAAAGTATCATCGGATCAGCGGGGCAATCCAATTTGGCAATATCCCCGCCATATACGACAGATATAAGCGTGTTCCGATCGGGATGACAGCGCGCGGCTTCTGGGTCCATCATTCCCAGTTTCGCCATCATATCTATCTGAGGCGCCATCGAGTGATCCTCATTCAGCTGCATCAGCTTTTGGTCACGCCAGAGATAGAGCGGCGAGTCCCCAATCGAAAGCCAAAACACACGATCTTGGATGCAGACCAGCGCAACCAAAGTCGCCCCCATGCCTTTGGTTTTTTGCTCTTTGATGCTGGCGAGGCGAACTTGGCTATTTGCCTCTTGGGTCGCGCGATGAAGGAAATCTGTGACCTCAGCATTCGATGACTCACAGCTCAGGCCGGCGGATCTCCAGCAGTTCATCACCGCATGGACGATGAGGTTCGATGCAACATCACCTGCTGCGTGCCCCCCCATACCGTCGGACAGAACAATAATTCCGAAATCGGATCCGGCCGGGATTTCGGTCAGAATGGCATCTTCCTGATAGTAACGTGCGCCCTGGTTGATCGCTATCGCAACGTCAAACAATTCGACAGCACGTTCCCGTGCCAGATGTTTTAAGGCATTTCCAATCTGCATAAGAAATCTCTCCGAAAGTGAAAGAAGAAAACCCTTCCAAATAAATTCTGTACTTTCCTGCAGTGCTGGGGCTTCTCAATGATCTGGACCAAAACATGAAAGGCGACAATCAAAGCTCCAGTGCGACCGCTACTGGCGGTTCAGGCGCCACCCTATACCACAGGTCATGAAGGCATCAGGGATTGAGCGGCAGATCCACAGCCTGCAATTCTCCATCTCGGGCAATTGTCAGCTGCGCAAGTTCCACACCATTTTTGGTCAGTTCCTCAAATACGCGCGCAATGTCGTTTTCACCTTCAACCGCGATTTGCGAAGCGGCTTCGGACACAACAATGTCGCCGACGCGGACAGGCACGACGGATGATGGTGCGCGCAGAACCTTGGTGATCCACTTCCCATTTCCCTGACTGACGGTAATGAACTGAGTGCCATTGGCCAGTTCGACCACATGTCCGATCTGGACGTTTAAGGTCTGTTCGGTAACCGGACTGTCCGCGTCGGTTCTAATCCGCATGCCCACAGATATTTGACCGCTATCCGATGCGGTCTGACTGGACTGGATCGCACGAATAATTGAGGCGTCATCCACTACTAGATTGCCATTTACCACATAAATGATTGTTCCGGATTTCAGCCATTCCGTTGCCGCTTGATCAAGATCAGAGCGCACAAGTGTGACCATGGAAAAGCTGCCCTGTGGCTGCGCTGTTGTGACAGTCGTGAAAGGCAAATCAACGGCGGGGCCAGTCCAACTGATCCAATTTACGCCGGGCGAAGCCGGGGCCGGAGTTTCAACTTCTGCCACGGGCTCGACAGCGGCAGGCGTGGCCTCGACCGCCATCGCAACCACAGTTTCTTTGGCCTGTTCGGCGACTACTGGCGCATTGGTTTCAGCGACCATCGTTTCACCCTGCCCGGGTTCTCCACCCTGACTGAAATAATAGCCGGCGCCTCCGACCAGTCCGATGGCGATAAGCGCGACCAGGGCAATGGGACCCGACCGACCACGCGATGGCTTCTTGTTGACTGAGACCGTATCGTTGAATTCGACAGCAGAGTCCAAAACGGGCTTTGCTTCGATCGGCATCTTTTCTTCCATCGCGTCCTGCCATTCCTGCACGGACTTGAATCTGTCTTCGGGCGGGATGCTGAGAGCGCGATCTATCGCCCTAAGGAAAGCGGGGCGATAACCTTCTACAGCGCCTTCTAGTGGATCGTAACAATCCGTTCCGTTCTGGGCCAAGGCAGCAAGACGGGTTTGGCTATCCTGCGGAGCGGACCCTTTGATGACATGGTAAAATGTAGCGGCCAAAGCGTAAAGATCGCTGGATTGATCCTGCTCACCGCCCTGCAGATAGAACTCCTGTGGTGAATACCCTTCTTTGACGACACGCAACATCGACATGGCCCGGTCGGATTTAGCTGCACTTTCGCGCGCGGCACCAAAGTCGATCACCACGGGCTCGCCATCCTTGTCGATCAAGATATTATCCGGGGAGATATCCCGGTGAAGCATGCCCTTACTGTGTATGAATCCAATCGCCTTGAGCGTGGTGCGCAGCAGGTTTTTCACTTCTTCCGGAGGTAGGATGCCGCGCTCATCGATCGTATCCAGAAGGTCTTTGCCTTCGATGAAATCGATCGCCATATAGGCGGTTTCGTTGTCCCGGAACACCTGGTGCACACCCGCGATGTTCGGATGCACAAGCTTCGACTGATTGCGCGCTTCTGTTTCGAACGACCTGACAAGTGCCTCATAGGAAGACGTATGAGACTGTGAACGGGGACGAACGGCCGTTTGACTCCGTCTGCAGATTGCCTCGGGAAAGCACTCTTTGATCACGACCGTGCGCTCAAGGCTGTCTTTGGCCAAGTAGGTGATGCCAAAACCGCCGCTGTTGAGAAATCGAATAATCGTGTATTGGCCGGCCAATAGCCGGCTGCCCGGAGCGAGTTCGTCCGGGAAATGTTCGTTTGAGTGGACTGGTTGTACCATTGGAAATATTTACCCTACCTTGGTCAGCTGGTTCCGGTGCCGGCCGATTGTTGCTCACAAAATCTGTACAAAAGTGGTGTCAGGAACCTGGGGATGATGCTTTACTCTCCCCATGCGGTTACTTCGGCATCGGGCCCTTCTAGTTCGCTCCAAACTTCGACACGGCGGTTTTTGGCACGGCCAATCGAGTTGGTGTTGCACGCGACCGGGGCCATTTCCCCGTAACCACGCACCTCGACCAAAGTGCCATTTGGTTCGATGGTTTTGTTCAGCTCTTGGAGCACCTTTTTGGCGCGCGCCAACGAAAGCTGACGGTTTTTGCCAAAGCTGCCGCCGGCATCGGCAAAACCGGCCAAAACGATTTTATAGGGTTTGACATCCCGGATATATTCAGCAATTCGGGCGATATCCCGCTTCGCCTTGTTGTCCAGGCTGGACGAGCTGGGCGCAAAACGGAACGTCGTTGAAAGGCGCCTGGTCGCTAATTTTTCCGCAACATAGGACCGTATCTCAGCCGAATTTGCCGAAACCGCCATGGCTTCGATGCTCGCCTTCAGCTGTTCGAACTTTGCGTCCTCTTCCTGTTCGACAACAGACAGGCTTGTGACCCCGGACTTTGAAACCAGCCCGTCAATTTCAGGACTATCCAAAAAGGACACCAAGGCTGTGGTAAAGCTTCCGGAATCGCGACCGTTATAGGCGGTCACCCGATTTTGTAGCCCATATTCTTCGGTTTTCATCGAAAACTGGTTTGGCAGATGGACAATGCCACATTCGCTGAGCAGAGGCATCGCCCTCGCATCGCGGATCGTAGAATACCGCATGACACCAAAGCCATACAGGTCGGATTCGATTGCACGGGAAAGTGCGCGATCAGAATTTACGATTTCGGCGCCGGGGGACAACTCACGCCCAAATGGAGACAGGATCAAACCCTCAATTCGGTGAAACGCCCCAGAGGATTTGGGCAGCGAGTAGACGTTGATATTTTGATCCGGGCCGCCGAGCTGTTTCCAGTTGGTAATTTCACCGGACAATATCTGCGAAATCTGATCAACCGTCAGAGCCTTCGTGCCATTTACAGGATTGACCGAAGCCGTATAGCCATCAACCGCCAGCACATGCTCTTGCTGCAAAGCTGTAAGATCGCCAAGGCCACTCTTCCTGGCCTTTCGGTACAATTCAGCTGAAACCGGCTCCTCGCTGATAATCAAATCGCTCTGACCGGCAATGAGAGACTCGAACAAGTCCTGCCCGGTTGCTTCTTTGACAAGGATATTGTGAACCGGTTCAGCCGCGTCATCGGTGATCAGGATATCAAAGGCCTTTCGTCCTTCGATCGTCGAAACCTTGCCGGCATCTGTGTCAAATCCGTGCTGCTCTCCCAGTGGTACACCCTGCAGATCAAAGGTGTCCGAGAACAGTTCCCGCTCGGAGGCAAACCCATCTACGACAAGAGGAAGGAGGATATCCGCCAGACCTCCTGCGCCAGAAACCACCATGTCGGTATCCGAAGGCAGGCTTTTCGGGCAGCCTGAACCCTGACAAAGAAATTCAGACGCGTTCAGAGAAAGCACACCAACATTGGAACGGACAATGAATTTCCCTGGCTGGATATCTACCAGCTCACCTGTCACCGACCTGGACCCGTTTTTCGCGGTCAGCGTGACATCCTGCGCGTGCCCCAAAGAAGCAATGACCACAAAGCCTGCTGCAGCTGCGTATTTGGACAAACTCATCATACTCGTCTAAAACCCCGGATAAATTTTAACGCGTGACGCGGAAGCCGCAGCACAATGGCCGCGGCTTCCAATCATGTGATTATTCTTTGATCCACACTTCAACACGGCGGTTGATTGCGCGGCCACGCGGGCTGTCATTGCAGGCCACGGGTTCCAGCTCGCCGTATCCGGATGCCTTCAGAGTTATGCCTTCAAGCTCGCCACCCGTTGCCACTTCGATCAGATGATCCAATGCGGCTTCGGCGCGCTCCTGCGAAATCAGCAGGTTCGAGTCAAAGGGGCCTTTGTTATCTGTAAACCCAACGATAACGACCTCGGTTGGTTTGCTCTCACCCAGGTATTTGATCATCCGTGCCAAATCCCGCTCGGCCTTGTTGTCAAAACGCTTAGAGCCGGGCGCAAAACGGAACGTTGTCGAAAGACGATCATGGGTATTCATGTTTTTCAGAAGGCTCTCGACCAGTTCGGCCTCGTATTCATTTTCACCTTCTTCAAGCTCGGCCGCCAGCCGTTCAGAAGCTCGCTCCTGACTGTCCGCTGTGATCGACAGGTCGATATATCCAGCCTTTGCAACCAGTCCATCCAGCCCGTCAGTGTCCAGAAAATCAACCAATTCACGCGCATAGCCGTCGATATCCGCGCGGTTGTAGACCACAACCCGTTCCTGCAGATAGTATTCTTCGGTCTTGAGGTTAAAGGTGCTCGGGTCCTGAATGATCCCGCAGGTTGTGCGCAGCGGAACAGCGCGCGCCGAGCGCTTGGCCGCATAGTTCACGATACCAAAGCCAGCGACATCTTCCATGATCGCGGTCGTCAATTCGGTTCTGTCATGGACGATACTGGATTCAGTTGTCAGAGATTTGTCCGACTTTTTGAACAGAAGCTTTTCAATGTGGTGATAAGCCTCGGTGTCAGGGTCGAAGGAATACACGTGAATGGGTGCATCGGACCCGCCAACCTCGGACCAGTTTGTAATGTCGCCGGACATGATATCGCGCGCCTGCTTAACGCTCAGATCAGGGATCTGGTTCAAAGGGTTCACGATCATCGCAAATCCGTCCACGGCAATGACGCGTTCCTGGTCGAAATCGCGCAGATTTCCACCGCCGCCTTCGGATACGATTGAACGATCCGCTTTACCGGCCGGTGTTTCCGAGAAGATGATCGACGCGTCTTTCTTGGCCATCCGCTCGAACAAGCGCGCACCATTCGCCGTATGAATGCCGAACGTGGCAACGTCGTCGCCTTCCAGATCGTTCAGCACCAAGGCAAAGTCATGTTCTTCGCCAAACTTGTGGTCGCCCACATCGACAGTCTCGGTATCAACCGGTTCACCGTTTTCGTCATACAGCTGGGCTTCGGCTTCCAACGCGACCGCGGCATAGCCCTCGGCAATAATCGGAACCAGAACTTCGGCGATTTCGTCCGGTGCGGAAATCTCAAGATCATAGACGTATGTCTGTTCGGTCGGACAGGCTTCGCCCTCACAGGTCACAAGATCCTGGTTGATCACAAACTCGCCAATATCGGTTTCGACCAGATATTTCCCGTCTTTCGACGACAAAAGATTGCCAATAACATCGATATTGCTGTCTTTCCCGACCAGACGCACCTCTTGCGCGAGTGAGCCTGTGGTGATACAACCTGTGATTACAGAGGCGGCGAACAGCCGCTGGAATGTCGAATTTAACATCTTAACTCCTCGAGTTAGCACTCATTTGGTGTTTTTTTGATGCATGTTTTTGTGCATCAAAAGACGCGAATGTGGCTGCACTGCGGTTTGTGGATATGCGTTGCAGAGGTGAATGAGCCAAATCGCGCGATTTACAGTTTCTCGGTGATTGCAATGCCTTGGATTGCGAATATCCCCGAACTCAGGCCCAGGCGTTGCCCAAGCCCCTGATAGTGATCAGGAATCGAGCTTGATTGCCTCTTCGTACAGAAGCGCGGCCCTTTCAGCTTCGATTTCAAGAACGTCCATCTCGGCGCAGAAATGGGTTACATCCGCGACATTCGGAACATCAACACCGTCCAGCTGTTCGACGACGGGCTGCAACTTGACCCAATGCGTCTGCACTTCGGTCAATGCTTCACGAGCAGCTTTGCTTGGCGGTTTGGCGATTGTTATCGAACTGCTACCACCTTCGATCAGCACATCCACGATCTTACCAAACTTCTTGGCGTTCTTTTTGAACTTCTCGTGGTGCTCAACAGTGTCTTTGCCTGTGGCAGCCAGAGCGATCTCTTTGCAGATTTTCTGCGTCAGCATTCGTTGGCGACCCGCAAAGTCCAGCGCAATCGCAAGCGCCAGATCAATGTCCACGTCCCCGTAAGCTTCTTCCAGCTTGCGAACAACATGGTGACAGGTCTTTTCCAGAGCCTCGTCATTGTCGACAATCATATGAAGATGTTCGTCATCGACAGACCCGGCCGCGATGATTTCTTCAACCGCTATGCGATAGGGCGCCCAAAGCGTCTCTACCTCTTTCAGAGCATTGTTGACGGACACAAACCTTTCGCGATCAACACCCGAAGACCCTTTGCCTTCGCGGAACCCCAAAAGGATGTTGTCGAACTCATCATGAGCATGTTGCAGCTCTGCAAGATCTTTTTCCACCTCAGCACCGAGGCTTAAAAGCACAACGGCTTTGGCGACCTTCTCTGTGAGGAAACTCAGCTTATCCGCGGCCAGTATACGGTGTGCTACCTGACCTGCGGCCATTGCCAGTGCATTTCCCCCCACTGGCAATAATGTCGCAACTGTCGCGACTGATGCGCAGTTAACGAAGACTCGTCGATTCATTCTCATTGCAGTTAACCTTACCCCTGTTCACATTTAACCCACCACATTCGAACGTGACCTCTTCTTTCGGGTGGCAATGTGGAACGCCCAAGATCAAATTGTGTTGATTTCGGGACTTACGCCACGTCACCCAAACCGAGCCAGGACTGGTGATTCATAAGGTAGATGGGCCATTTTGTTCGACGCATACGACAGGTCAAAAACAATCCTAACCAACCGGGATCACACAAATCCTTTTGTGGAATTGCACCACCGTTTTTGGGTTTGCCCAAGCTAGCAACTGAACATTTTGGTTAATCGAACTGTGACAATTATAAGTTTCGACTTCGCACCCCGTACTGCGCCTTCAGTTGCTGAACCGATCCGCGATACACGTCCAAATCAACCTCTGGGGCAATTCCGGACACTCGCTCGTTCGTAGAATGCTGCCAAAACTCCCATTGCGGCGCATTGGGTGCGGGTCTGGCTGCGTATTCTGCCAGCCAGACCGGGTAGTTCCCGAAACCCGAGGTCAGCTCGGTCTCCCAGGTGTTCAGATTGGCATATACCATCGGAACCGTTCCGAAAGCTCTCTGAACGCTGGTAAGCCATTCCAGCGCGAGGCTTCGATAGGCGGCCCCCTGTGCCGTCGGGACGCCTTCAAGATCGAGTGTAAATGGCAGGTGCAGAAGGCCGGATTTTCCAACCGGGCCTTTCGAAAGAACAGCCTGCACTGCATCGACAAAATTCGTGACCTGTGGCTTGGCCGGGTGGCTGATGTGAAGCAGGTGGTAGGCGCCGCACAGGATACCCACCTCATTCGCGCCGAGTACATTTGGCTGAAAATACGCATCCTTGATGCTGACGCTTTCGGTCGCCTTTATCAGCGCAAAAGAAACACCCGAGGCTGCGACTTGCGGCCAATTGATATCCCGCTGATGATCACTGACATCTATCCCTTTTGCCTGCGCCTTATCTGGCGCCGCTTTGGGAATATGACCCGATGGTTTGCGAAACGACCTTACAATTTTGCCCAGCCTACATGCCATCAGATCGGCCTTTTCTATCTGTCATAACACCGCATCCAACCGACATTTGATCAGCCAATAGACCGAGATGTTGATTGCGCGGGTCTCGGTCTCGCTGGTCAGGGCCGACCCTTTAACGACGTTGCCCGAATTGGATTGGGGTGTGGGGGCGATAACCGGTTCCGGGCCTAACACTCCGTTTGAAACCGTGCTGTCGCTTTGTTCCAGCACATGTTGGTGTTGCTGGAGCGCAGACAGTTGCAGCGACCCTACCCCGTCATATTTCTGGTTCTTTTTGTCGGTCCGGTACCTCTGGTCCTGATCCTTATCGACTTTCCCGCCGGGGTCGACGCCGCGCAGAAAATAGCCCTGGTAATCAGGCAGTCGAAACTCTCCGTCCTTGCCTTTACCAAACAGATATCCGATGGCGGCAAACAATTCCGGATAAGCGGAAATCAACAGAGGTGAGCCGTCGCAAACCTTCCAGCCATAATGTTGCAGATCAGTGGTCCCGCCCGCCAGCTTTTTGGATTGTCCCAGAAGCTCCCCGGAAAAAGCGATCACCGCGCCAACCGGCATCCCCAATACCCGGCCCGGAGACGGACCCCAGCCTTGTTGCGGCTCAAACGGTCCGCCAGGAGCATTTGGTCGGGGCGGGGTCGGAAAGCCTGGCGGTCTCATTCTGAATCCGCCTGACCTGGCAGATCACTATCCGCACTCAGCATGCACATATGCGTGGGCACCTGAACCGTCCAGGATTGCGCATTGCCTTCATCGTCTTGTGTATGTTCCGATTTTATCCGGGCCACAATCTCGGCGTCTTCGGGCAAGCAAGGGGCAAGATGGTCTGCATCCGGCCAGATCCGACCGGTGCGCAGGAAATACAGGAAACTGCGCGCGTGCTTTCTGTCGACCGGTGCCAGAATGCGCACACGGTCAGCGCGCAGAAAATCCCGGAACCGCAGGTCGGGTACGGTCTCACGCAGGGCAAGATCCGCGGGGTCGCCTGTCAGATCGCTGACTTCGTCCTCGATATCCATGAATGTGGCGATGTCGGACCACCCGACCGTTTGTTGCAGATAGTGCCGGATACGCGGCTTGGCATAATCCGGGGCCACGGCATCTTTCTCGGACCCGCTGAGGGTCAAGATTTGCTCCTGAGCCGCGGACAGGATTTCCGTCGTCACCGCCTTGTTCAGGAACGCAGGGTTCTGAGCCTCAATCGCAGCCACCTGTTGTTCCAGTTTGCGACGGTATCCCTCTAGCTGCCGCGCATACGCTTCCTTGATCAGCCTATAGGTTTCGAATTGCCAATCGGAATAAGTCTGCGCCGACCGTTGGCACGTCACTTCAAGAGTTGCCGCAAAGAAACCGGTCAATTCGGATTGCAGATGCATTGGTGCAGGATCGGGAACCGGCATATCCGGCGGAGAGTTGGGCTCGGACGATTGTGTGGCTGCGGTTTGCTTGGGGCTGCACAGAATGGTGAACCCAAGCGGATGGCCTTCATCCGCCGGAGAGGTTCCGGTTCCGAACCCTTTATCCAGCTGGGCGCTCAGCACCTGCGCGCCCGAGGCTTGGCTGACAGGCAGGCGCAGTGGCTGCGGTGACTTGTCCGCATGGCCATTTGCACCAGAAGGAGCGGTTTTGCCCCCCGCTTGCTGAGGTTGCAGGGCGACCGACCCCACGATGACATGGGTTTCCGCCGGGGTTCCGACACTCATCACCGAGGCTGTTGCACTGATCGGCTCAAAGCCGCCTGGGATCAACAGGGCGCCTTCTGCCACTGGCGTGTGGCTTTGCACCGTTTGGCTCACCACAAGCTGGGATGGCGGCGCCATGCGGGTCGCCTCCACCCCGAATTCCTGAAAGGCATCAAGGTAAAAAACCTTGCCATCGTCAGTCGAGCCTGCCGTGTCCGTCAGATTCTGAAACCCGGCAATCCCGAACTCAGCTGGCGATTTCGGTGGGCGCAGATCAAGCTGCCAGGACCGGCGGATGTGCCTGACCAGATTCTCGCCTGGGCTGGGGACCATGATCTCAAAAATCAGAACCTCGCCCAGGCTTTTCGTGCGCAGGCGGAAGCTTCTGTTCACCCAGCGATAGATGCCGCGGATATCCGTGCCGTTCCGCCGATTGTCAAAGCGAGTCACATCCGAGTATTCGGTTTCTTCAACTTCGGATACCTCGCGCGTATGGCGCATTTCGCGTGACAGGTTTCGCACCGTTTTCTCGACGATGTCGCGAGCGAATTTCAGGTCGTTTTTCGCAAAGCCTCCGGCTGGCTGCTCTTGCACCCACCAATTCCCGGTAACACTCATCTTATTGCCATCTGTCGGCATTCCGTACTGGGTGTCGTAGGAGTTGACATGCGTGGTCGAGACATGGTCGGCCAACGTCTTTTGCACCTGGTTGATTAGGTCCGAGACCGAGGTATCCTCGTCCCGCCGTGCAATTTTGGTGGTCACATCGGAATGTGCCTCATGGCTTTCGCGGCGCTGCAACCTCCGGTTTCGCGTCTCGCGCATTTCACCGCGCAAGACATTTTCGATACGCTGCACGTCGCCCAATTCATACCCAAGTGGCTGATACCGGATCGAACGGGCAAGCCCGTATGAATAGGCGCGCACCCAGCCGGGCTTTGTCAATTTCAAAGGGATCTGATGATCTGTATCCTTTGCCGCAACCGGCGCAGGCTTTTTCGGCTCGAATATGGAGCCAGGCAAAACCAGCGTCGCATGCATCCAAGCTTTGATCTGTTGCCCGGTGACCGGATCGGTCATCAAACTGGCCTGCCCTCCTTCGGTTGCAGCCAGTGCACGGGTCAGAACGTGATGGGTAGTCAACACCTGAATCAGAACTGCAAGTTCGTCTTTTTGCCAGCCAGCCAGAAGGTTCAGCGCAATAGTGCTTTCCCAGATGCGGGCCAGTTCCTTTTGCGCATCCGGTGCATTTGCCAGAACCTTGAATGCGGCCCATCCGCCCAGACGGGCCTTGATCAGATCTGTGATCTGGGCCAGCGTAAATTCCGGCAGCTCTCGCAGAGCCGGCCACAGTTCAGGATAAGAACTGAATGGCGGGCCAAGCGTTTCAATCGAGGAGATGTACCCTTTGGGTTTGTTCGGTTCAGCCGCAGGCTGAGCCTTGCCGGATTGCCCCGCATCCGATGCCGGATGGGGCGAACTATCCCCACCTGGTGTTTTGTCGGTGTTCGAGCTTGGATCCACGTAAGTAACCGCCAAAGCCTCCTGCCCTGACCTGTCCCCGGATTTTGAAACAAGGCTTTGCAGGAACACGCTGTTCGCCAGGATCTTTTGCGGAACCTCCATGAAACCCGCATCCAGCGCGCCCGGCGCTATCGACGGCCAGTGTTTCATATAGATGAAGGGGAACAGCTCATCCCAGCGCAGGTTGGCCCCTTGGGTGATCGGGCTCAGCCCTTCGGAATCTGGATCATCGCTGAAGGGATCACTGCCATCTCCGGCGTGATTGTGGCTTGGCTGATCTGGGTCATGCCCGTCATGTCCGCCTGAACCGTTTTGCCCGATGCCAGAGTTCCCACCATCATCGGCCCCGCCCCCTGCCCCGGAATCGGGCGATGGAATATGGCTTGGCTTGCCAAATTCAGACATGAAACCCTGAAAGCGCCAGACACGACCGGTCTCGGGTTCTTGCAGAGCCAAAGCCCCAAGGACCTGCTGAGACAACGGTGTACTCAACCCGCTTTGCCAGGTCAGGGTACCGGTCAACCGCTCACCGGTTTCGAACAGCACATTCAGCGGCGTTCTTTCCTTGTACCTCAGAACAGGGCCGCGCACGGCCTTGCCCGGTGTCTTGGTGAAAAAGAACTGGACGGTCACGAATTCCGGGGGATCGGCACCATGCGGATGGGTTTCGAAATTGGCCACCAACTGGTTACGCAGATCCTCGAACGGCGCATCCATCCAAATGAGTTTGGGGTCCTGGCTGGTCATGCCCGTTAAGCGTCTTCCACCGCCAACACGACCTCAAGCTCGCTGATCGCCTGCAGTGAACCCTTGGTCAGCTTGCTGGATTTCAGGCCACTGATTTCCAGACGCTCGATATCCAGTTGCCAGACATCAACACCGGTATGGATGTTGTCAAAAGGCGCGTGCGGAAAGAATGCCTCGATCTCGGTGTATTCATACAGGTTGTCCTGAATCACGGCCAACATCGCCGCGCGAGCCTCGGCCAACACCTCAACCATATAGTCGCGAATGCGGTCCAGATCCGCGTCGGACACTTCGGCGAAATAAACCGCGGATCGCGTGCCATCTTCGTCGAAACGGGTCACGACTTCGGTCGCCGGGGCGAGCAATATCTCATGCTCGCCCTCGATTGACACAGGCCCCCTGTCTGCCGCTTCTGGGGGAAGGAACTCGATCAGCGCACCGCAACAATCAATCAGAATTTGTTGGCCGGCTTCGGCAATGAAATTATCATCCTCCCAAAGCTCAATCGCGATTTCAGGATCAACCTGAGCGTATGGCAGAGCATAGCGCCCGCCGCCCTGCAGTTTCTGACCTTCGGGGAAAATTTGCCCCCCATTTCCACGCTGGAAAAAGGTCAGGATAGGTCGACGAAACATCAGAAACCGACCAGAGCGGGTATGTACGAGTGCATAAACCTGAAAGGCCATGTGTCTTCTCCTCCGATATGTTAATTCGGGCTGTCGGTGACTTAGTCCAAACCCAATACGCGACGGACGCGGCTCAGCTCGCGGTCATGAACAGTCAGGGCATCCAGAAACAGAGAGACCGCAACCCGGTTATCCGCAGAATAATGCCCGCCCAGAACATGCTCCAGCGCAGCCGGGCAGTGGTCATAGGCACCCGCGATATTGTCGACGCTCAGCGCGCGCATCCCAGTACGCAGAACCTTGTCGCAATAGGCAGCAAAGCTGGCGTTCAGGTCGTTGATCACGATCCGCTCGGTTTTGGGTGAGGTCGACGGCTTGTACGGCTCGTAAAGTGGCACCCAGCTTTCGGCGCGCCCCAGATGGGTCGAGGTGGGCGGATAGCCATTGGCGGTCATGAACATCGTACAGCCAAAACACGAGGCCAGCTTGGTGGTACAGTCACCAACCGTAATTTCATAAGGCGTGCAATGCGGGCCCAGATGATAGGCCTTGTAGATCGCCTGGATCATACCGTGGGTATAGCCCTTAACGCCTTCGTCCCCGCTTTCATCGACGAAATTCATACCCTGATCAAAGCGCATGATATTGGTGATCTGGTCCGACCGGTTTGTCGCCCCGTGATCGGGTTCCCCTTCCTTCGGAGCATCCTGCGCCAGATCGCCGCCAATGATGCCCCAACCAACGCAGTCATGGTCATGGGTATCGCGACGAACGCGCGGGTTCCACAGGGCAGAATCCTCGGGCGGCAACCACCGAGGGTACCATCCCTCGAAAATATTGTCGTCATGATCGCCCGCATCCAGATCAGGGATATGGAACCGCGCGCTTGGCATCGGACCGACCGGATCGGTGTCGCCTTCGACATTTCCGTTATCGACAAACCCGGTATAGGCCCCCAGCCCGATATACTGATAAGCGGGGTCGCGATCCCTTTGCTTGATCTCATCATATAGCACCTGCCCCTTGTCACTGAGGTGGTGTTCGGGGTGGCGGATATCGCCCTCGGTCGGAGGCTCATGCCCGGCCAAACCATAAACCCCAACGATCACAGCGCCGGTTTTATGATCGACGGCCGTCCCTGCCCTGACCGAATGGCCCTGCATGTCGATTTCCAAAGCGGCCAGCTGTCCGATTTTCTGGGCGGCTTGCTGAAGCTGATCCCATTCGCGGGACCATTTGTCGGGCCTGGGCATCTCGTCAGAAGGTTCCATTGAAAACTGCACATCGACATTGGCGCGGATCTGTTCGATCGAATGACCTACGATGGCGGCGGCAACAATATAGTCCGCCTCACGCTTGGGATCGGCACCGCCGTCGGTCAGAATTCCGGATGTACGTCTGTAAACCATCAATTCACTCCTCCAAAGTTTCGCCCGCTTTGGGCGTCATGAATATTGAATGTCGTAACCAACAAAATTGATCGGATCGGAATTCGGACCCGGCGTGCCGCCATACATGGCGACGCGCATTGCCTGGACCTGGTGCAGATCAAAACTGGCCACACCCGGACCTATTTCCCGGCGGTCGATCCGAAAACCCTGCCGCGTTGTCATATCGGCCGCAAAGTTCAGCCGGTCCGGAGCCCGGAGCACGCATTCTCCCTGCAAAGGCAGGCGGGTTTCGGTCAGGGGAAAGCCGCAGCGCACGACCTGCACCTTGTGCAACCGATGCCCTTTTGGAACCGTGATGGTCAGGTCAATCCCGTCGCCTTTGCGCCGGGGTTCGATCGTTGCCTCGCCACAGACAACTTTGCGATCCACCAGAACATCGGGCGAGATATTGCCCTCGCGAGTGACGAACCTGACCGACAGGGCCAGGTCAATCTGAAAGCTTCGGTACCAGCGATACGGGCATTGCAGAACAACCTGCCAGGTTAACGGCCTAATGTGCTGGTCGTGATCCAAACAGTCCCAGAACAGGCCAACCCTGCGCACATTGGGGTTTAATGATCGGTTCTCAAATACGAGTTGGGTTGTCATCGCGCCACCCTGACGAATCTGTGTTATGAACTCGACGGCGGCGGCGACAGCCTCATGATAAAACCAAGCTGTTGAAACCCCGGCTCCAGGCCGGATTTCAGACGCAACCTCAAGAACTTTCCGTCCGGCTCGCCACTGATTTTGACGTGGCCGACCACTGTGAAATCTGTTTTACCCTTATCGCCCTTGGACGGTGACGCCTTGGCGTCTTTGCTGGGCTTGGGTTTGGCGGGTTTGGGAACCTCAACCCAGCCATCACTGACCGCCAGAGCCTGAATTTCGGATGAGACCCCGTCCTTGGAATATGTAAAATCCGTGAAGGTGACGGCCACGTCCTCAAATTTCCCGGCATCGTCCACCTTGTACTGAACCGAGATCTGAAGCCCGTTATAGGGGGGCTTGTTGCGCCCGGTCTTATGGAAATCGCCAGATTGCCAAACCTGTTTGATGGGCTTCAAACTGTCTTTCTTGTCCGCGTCATCCTTGGGTTTCGAATCCGGCTTTTTGGGATTCGCGGGCTTTACCGGCGTCGGGGTATCAGCGGCAGCCTTCTGATCGCTGTCTTCGTCGCCCTCAGACCGTTTGCGTTTTAGGGCGATTGTTGTGTCGGCAGTTTTGGTCATGACACACCTCCTCTTTCCATAGCTCCGTCAAGCGGTGTGCATCCTGCGGCGCGTGATTCGCCGCAGGGCGCGTTTACGCATTGATGTTTGCCAGCTGGAAATCGAAGGGGGTAGAGTTTTTGCCAGGCCCGCCGCCCGACATCACGATATCAGCGCTTTGGATGCCGAACAGATTGATCTCGGTGTTGATCTGACTGATGATCGCCGAGTCCATGACCTGGCCCTCTTCGATCTGCGACACCACGCCGATATAGATGGTCGGGTGGAACTGAAAGACGCCCTTCTGCCCCGGCGCAAGGTTGGTCTTGGCGGCCAGAAGTTTGCCTTCGCGATAGATATTCGCGTTGATCGACCCCATAGTCAGGTTGTTGCGCAGCTCGACCTCATTCGGTGACGTTGCCGGGGTTTTGGCCAGGCGCAAAATATCTCCGCTGGTGTCTTTGACCATTTCATAGGCCTGACCGTCATAGGCCGTCATCTGCGGCGTATAGTTCCCATAACTGTCCGAGGCCGAAACCATGAATTTCAGCGGGTATTTGAAGGGGTGATAATCCAGCCGCCCCAGGTTTTTGATGACTTTCCACGCGATAGCGAGTTCGCCGAAATCTTCGGCCACGTTTTGCTGGAAAATAACGATCGATGAATTATTGGCATCATCCGAGTGATTGACCAATCTGAGTTGAATATTTTCGGTAACCAATTTCAGATTCCTTCCATTAGCGGTTCTTGTCGAGAACGACGAAATCGTGAATCAATGCTAGCTGAGAACTCTGTAATTCGATCTTTGCAGGAATCATCATTTCCTTTGATCTTTGCACTGTTAGACCCCTGCCCGCGGTAACCGGTGCACATTTTGGCCAGCCTCGCGCGCGCAGGAGCATGCTCATCCAGGACGTGTTTTGGGTGAGGCTTAATTCATCGAATTGCGATAGCGCCGATACTCCGACGGCGAGACGTCGAATTCCCGTTTGAACGCGGTCGAAAAGTTATTCGCATCCTCGTAGCCAACCTTGAAGGCGATGTCCTGAATGCTGTGCTGCCCCTCAAGAACCAGGGCCGCTGCATAGTTCAACCTGTAGCGCCGAAACCAAGCCATGGGGCCAACACCGAACTCTTCCTTGAAGCGCTTGGACAAGGTGTTCCGGTTTGACCCGACCACTTGCGCCAAGGCGTCAATGCCGCCTGCAAATTCGGGCTCGGTAGAAAGGAAATTACAAGCAGCATTGACCAACGTATCTTTTGAAAAGTACTCGGCAGAGACATCCTGTTTCATCAATGCTCGCGCCGCACTGAATCTGTGCTGGATTTCGCTGGTGACAAATGGATAGGCAATATAGTCGCTGTATCCTTGCGAATATACTTCGGCACGCGCCGTCGACAAACCCAGGTTGATCAGTGCAAAACTATGCTGGCGCTTATGCGACCCGGCAGGTTTTGGGGCGTTGGCCGGCACAAAACGCTTCAGGCACTGACGTACAACGATTGCTTTTTCATGGTAAGAAATGCCTGTGCTTTCTGCATCGTTCGACACGCGGTATCCCATAGACCTTTCAACTATGCTGCGAAATTCGGACAAAAGGCGCGGTGTAAACTCCAAGCAGATCACTCGGTCACGATCATAAGGACTATGCATAAAATTCCCCATCCAAAAAACTTCTGAAAATTTTGTAGGGCGCCACGCAGGGTGCGACCTCTGCTGATCTGAAAAATCAACTTGAGTCGCTGTGCCGCCACCACAACTTTCGATTGAGTACAAAAGGCCTGGGAACTTCTGTTAACTTATTCACATATTGCATTATTAGACCAATCCAATACGGTATTAACCATAAATGAATGGCAAATTGCCAAGGGTTCTCCTTGCCAGTCAGACCAAGCTATGCCTTCTTCTGCCAACGCAATGGGAGACATGGCAGATGAGCGAAGCGGTCAAGCTGACACTGGATGAGATACGAAACCTAAGCCTGACCATCCTGTCCGGATCCGGATACGGGCCGGACCATGCAGCGGCCATCGCGGATATGCTGGTCACCTGTCAGATTGATGATTGCCAGTCGCACGGCCTGTTCCGACTGTTCATGTGCAATGACACCATGAAGGCAGGCAAGATTGACGGAAATGTCGCGCCAGCCATTACCCAATCGGATAACGCCATCGTTCGGGTCGATGCTCGCGGGGGTATGTCCCTGCTGGCATTTCATGAGGCACTGCCAATTCTGATCGAGAAAACCCGAACCCATGGTATTGCAGCCATGGCCATCAATCGCTGTTTTCATTTCTCTGCCCTCTGGCCCGAAGTGGAGCGGCTATCTGCTGCCGGCCTTGCGGCGATGGCGATGGTACCAAGCCATTCCTGGGTTGCCCCTGCCGGCGGCACCCGCGGTTCGTTGGGCACCAACCCGCTGGCCTTCAGCTGGCCGCGACAGGGCAAGGATCCCTTCACCTTTGACTTCGCAACAAGCGCCTTTGCCCGTGGCGAAATCGAACTCTATCGCCGCGCAGGCAAGCCCCTGCCCGATGGCGTAGCAATCGATAAGGACGGCAACCCAACCAACGATCCGCAGGCTGCGATGGAGGGTGCGATGTTGACCTTCGGCAGCTACAAGGGTTCGGCCCTGTCCATCATGATCGAACTCTTGGCCGGTCCGTTGATCGACGACCTGACCAGTCTGGAAAGCATGGAGTTTGCCGGCAACTCAGGCGGCGCCCCCTATCATGGTGAAATCCTTCTGGCCTTCGATCCGAGGCATTTCAGCGGTGGCCGCATAGACCCGAATGATGCAAGGGCAGAACGCCTGTTCGCTGACATCACCGATCAGGGCGCGCGCCTGCCATCGCAACGCCGGTTTGCCGCCCGAGCCCGCAACATCGAACGCGGATATGTTGAGATTACCAAAACCCTCTATGACGATCTGCAAGAGTTGGCCCAACAGATTTAGCCCCCTTCCCCTCAGCAAAGCAGCTGGCTAAGAAGTCTCTCCGAACGACTGTCAGGAGGCCCCATTGGACCGCATCGCCCGCACCATCGCCACCGAGATCAACGCCCGACCCGATCAGGTAGGGGCCGCAGTAAAATTGTTGGACGAAGGCGCGACTGTGCCCTTTGTTGCGCGCTACCGCAAAGAAGCGACAGGTGGTTTGGACGATACCCAACTGCGCACCCTGTCAGAACGCCTGACCTATCTGCGCGAATTGGACGCCCGTCGCGCAACCATCCTGAATTCGATCAAGGATCAAGGCAAGCTGACAGTCGATCTTGCAAATTCCATTGCGCTGGCTGACACCAAAGCACAGCTGGAAGACATCTACCTGCCCTACAAACCCAAGCGGCGCACCAAGGCAATGATCGCACGCGAGAACGGGTTGGAACCTCTGGCTGACGCAATTCTTGCAGACCGGTCTGTCGATCCCGATACCCTTGCTCAATCCTACCTGTCCGAGGCCGTTCCGACCGGCAAGGATGCCCTGAACGGTGCCCGCGACATTGTCACCGAACGACTAACCGAAAACGCCACCCTGTTAGGCGAACTGCGCAGCTTCATGCAGCGCGAGGCGCTGCTGACCTCGAAGGTGATTGATGGCAAACAACAGGATGGCGCGAAATTCAGTGACTATTTCGACCATTCCGAGCTGTGGGCCAAAACGCCGTCTCATCGGGCTTTGGCGATGCTTCGCGCTTCAAAAGAGGGCATCGTGACATTGGACATCGCGCCGGACCCCGAGACCGGCGCTGCTCGGGCGGAAGCGATCGTCGCATCACATCTGCTAACCCGCACGGATTCAACTGCCGATACTTGGTTACGCAAGGTGGCCGGTTGGACCTGGAGGGTAAAGCTCTCGCTGACGATGATGGTTGACCTGATGGCCGACCTTCGCAGCCGTGCCCAGGACGAGGCGATTTCCGTTTTCTCTCGCAATCTCAAAGACTTACTATTCTCTGCGCCAGCTGGCGCCCGCCCAACCTTGGGGCTGGACCCTGGAATACGAACAGGTGTCAAAGCAGCGGTTGTCGATGCAACTGGCAAAGTGGTTGCAACTGAAACAATTTACCCGTTCCAACCCAAGAATGACCTTCGAGGCGCGCAGGCCACAATCCTGCGCCTGATCGCCCAGCACGGCATTGAGCTTGTTGCAATCGGCAACGGAACAGCCAGCCGCGAAACCGAAAAGCTGGTCGGCGACACGCTCGGAGATTTGCCCAAAACCGTCACTCCTCCCACCAAAGTCGTGGTCTCGGAAGCCGGAGCATCGGTCTATTCCGCATCCGAACTGGCCGCCCGAGAGTTCCCGGACCTGGATGTTTCCCTTAGGGGCGCAGTTTCAATCGCCCGTCGTTTACAGGACCCCTTGGCGGAACTGGTCAAGATCGAACCCAAATCCATCGGGGTCGGGCAATATCAGCACGATGTGGATCAATATAAGCTTTCGCAATCATTGGCATCTGTCATTGAAGACGTTGTGAATGCTGTCGGGGTTGATCTGAATACTGCTTCTGCCCCATTGCTGTCGCATGTGTCCGGGTTGGGCCCGGGGCTGGCAGAATCCATCGTGTTGCACCGCGACATGAATGGTGCCTTTCAATCTCGTTCAGAGTTGCTGAAGGTGGCGCGCCTTGGTCCCCGCGCGTTCGAACAATGCGCGGGTTTTTTGAGAATACGCGATGGGGCCGAGCCCCTTGATGCGTCTTCCGTGCACCCCGAGGCTTATTCCGTGGCCCGACGCGTTGTCGCCGCATGTGGGCGGGATATTCGGCAAATCCTGGGGAATGAAGGCGCCCTGAAAGGCCTGCGCGCCGAACAGTTTGTTAACGACAGTTTTGGCCTGCCCACGGTTCAGGACATATTCTCCGAGCTTGAAAAACCCGGTCGTGATCCCCGGCCACATTTCAAAACTGCCTCGTTCGCTGATGGCGTGGAAGAGATCAGCGATTTGAAACCTGGAATGACCCTGGAGGGCACAGTTACCAATGTTGCGGCATTCGGTGCTTTTGTTGATATCGGTGTTCATCAGGACGGGTTGGTGCATATCAGCCAACTAGCAGATCGGTTTGTCAAAGATCCCCATGATGTCGTCAAAGCGGGCCAGGTAGTTAAGGTACGGGTCGTCGAGGTGGATGCGCCACGAAAACGCATCGGTCTGACGATGCGCAAGGATGGTGGCATTGAAACCCGGCAAAAGCGCGTTCAAAGCAGCGACCAAACGCGGCAAAGCCATACAAAACAAAAAGAAACACAACGCGCAAAAAACGGCAATAATGCGCAGCAGGGGGCACTTGCAGATGCACTGAAATCTGCGTTCAAAAAACAATAATCTGCTACAGGGTGTGCACCCCCCTGCCCTTACCGCGATCAGTCGAAAGCGTCTGGCTCTAGCTCTTGCCAGAATTCGAAGATTGCGGTTGCATTCAGCCCCGAGCGCCACGCATGCGCTCGGAAATGCTCGCGGTCCAGGTCGTTGTCTAGACCGGCAAGAAACAGTCTTTTATCTGCGTCCCTCTGTGTCGGGTTTCGCCGCGAAACCAGCTCTTCTACGATCGAGAGTTTCCGCGCCCGCTCCTCCCGCTCGGCTACCCGTTCGGCATAGGCTTTGTCTTCAACCGCCACTTGGGCCTGCCTCGCCTGCGCTTCTACCAGTGCTTCGGGGCTGGGTTTCGCTGGCTGTTCCGGTTCAGGTGGCTGATAGTCATCGCGCAATGCGGCCGACAGATAGCCCAATGTGGATTTCACTCCGCCCTTTTGCCTTACGTAATCAAGTTTCTGCGCGACGTAGTCTTCACCATGTTCGGAAATCCACTGTCGGGCCAAACGGTCCGAGACCCCTTGATCACGTAGCTTCGTGTACACCTGCATATTCCGAGCACCGTCGCTGTCATCAATTTCGAACATCGCCTTTTGCGGGTTTCCCTTAATCCGAAAGCGAATATCAGTGACCGTCCGGCCTTTCTTTTGGAACTCGGGTTCGATCAGAATGTCCGAGCTTTTGTTCACCTCGGCAACCGCCGGCTTGATGATCTTAGCGTTGAGATGTTTAAAGCTGGTATAATAGTCGCTGCCATCTACACCCATGAGCTTTCGAAAAACGTCCAAGGCCCACCAACCTGTCGACCCGATGCGGACAAAGCGATAGCAGTTTTCATACAGTGCCAATCCGTGCCCAGAACAAAAGTTGCGCTGAATCTGAACGTTGATCAGCGCATAGATTTTGGGATCATACAGCTTCTGCGCCAGCGCCGGTGAGTAGGCATATTCACAAACACCATTCTTGAGCTTGGCAAAACTCAGCAGAGAGGAAACACCCCATTCCTGACGCCCCTGCTCATCCAACATGTCCCATTCAGCGACAGTCTCGGCCAGGGCGCGCAGGCTTGCACGCAAGGTATCAAAATCGTTCGAGTTATAGCCGACCATCATCGCCAGAGTTCGTGCATCGATGGTATGGGTCTGTGCAGATGTCAGCGCATCATAGGCATTGAGAAGCAGGACATTCGACAGCTTTCGCTGAAGCAATGTCAACTTACCGCTGATATGAATCGCGGCGACGTTCTTTTTCACCGTTTCCCTTCGCAAGGCTCCGGATAGGTGATCCATGTCTATTTGTGTTTCCGGCATGATTCTGCCTGACTGCTCTTTTTTGCATTTCTGCCATGAAAGGTACCTATCAATCAACTTCTATTAGGTGCCCAAATACAGGATCTGGCTCATCCCGAAAACGGGTACCCTAAACAGATATACCGAAACTTATCCCCAGACCCATCATCGCGAGCCCGTCATAAGAACGACTCAGACAGGATCGAACGTACTAGAAACGGCTTTGTAAGTGTCTAATAGCGTCGAAGATCCACGTCCCTGCGAATCGGTGCCCTTGTTCCTGTCGAATGGTTCTCTTGGTCCCGTATCTGGGCACCTTTGATCCCGGAATCGGATGCCCTAGGAACTGTAAATGGGTCCCTAATGTGATCTAACTTGTTGTTATAATTATCATATTCTTAATCTAAATCTCTTAAAGACTCTATAAATAATAAACTCTTTGTTGGCGTGCTCTCTCATTTTTCTAGAGTTTCGTGGCGAAACCCAGCCTTGCGCGCAAAAACTGTGGAAAACTTCCGATCGCAGGATAGCTTTAGAAGATAATGTTCGCTACATTCCTAAATATACGCCGCTAAGGCGAACATCTTCTGAGGCAACGACAGTGAACAAATCAAACCAACCTCCGCTACCGCCATATCTGAATCTTGATCCCGCAACAGCGGCCGGGAAGTTACCTGATCCTATAGGAACCTCTCGATTCGCAAAAGCAGCGGCATTCTGCGCCAAAGGCCGTGAGGATCTTGCTCGCCGAGGTTATGCTCCTGATGGGGAAAAGCGGCTGCGTAGGTTTTCAATTTGGGAAATAACTAAGTACCTAATTCCGGTTGCACCTGCGCATCTCCGCCGTGTCCTCAAAGCACATCCTGATCTTCCTCAAGGCGAAGGAGAAGCCGGTTCAAAATGGTTCACTTTGGAAGAGGTCCTGACCTTGCGCCAGCATTTTGCGGCTGAAGGCGTCAGCACGAAGGAGTATCTTCCCTACCGGCCTGAAGGGCTTCCGGCAAAGGTTGTTTCCGTTGCAAATTTCAAAGGCGGTGTTGGAAAAACCTCGACCGCCGCCCATCTGGCCATGTCCGCCGCCTTGGACGGGTACAAGGTTCTGGTAATCGACCTCGACAGCCAAGGATCCATGACGTCGATCCTTGGCGGGTCCGTCGCAGATGAATGGCAAACTGTGTTCCCCTTGATCGCGAAGGACTATGCTCGGGCGGTGCAGGAGGAAAACCGCGTGCGCAATGCGGCGGGTCAACCTGAAATTCCATTGGATGAGACCTTGCAAGAGGCGCTTAAAACGACCCCTGGCGATGTAATTCAGAACACCCATTGGCCAAATATTGATCTGATAGGTGCGCAGTTGAACCTTTACTGGGCCGAGTTCCAGATCCCAGTGTGGAGGATGGGGCTGAGAAGTTGGCCTTTGTGGGACGGCCTGACCAATTTCCTCGAAGATGAAGGTATCCTCAACGATTATGACATCGTCTTTCTCGATACGCCTCCTGCACTTGGGTACCTTACGATCAATGCACTGGCTGCTGCAGATATCCTTCTGGTTCCGCTTGGAGCTTCGTTTCTGGAGTTTGATTCAACGGGTCGGTTCTTCGACATGCTCTATACGACCTTCGCCAGTATCGAGGATGGTGAAAACACGGCACAACGCGCAGCTGGCTTGCCTGAGCTCAAGTTCGAATGGGATGTTGTACGCGCAATCATCACCCGGTTTGATGCCAGTCAGCAAACAGACATGGCGAACGTAATTCAGGCCTATTTCGGGGATTTCATGAATGCCTACCGGCAGGACTATACTGCTTTGGTCGGGCAGGCTGGTGAGCAGGTGAATGGGATCTACGAAGCCGACTACCGTGATTTTAACCGGGATACGTATGTTCGGGGTCGGGAAACGTTTGACCGGACTTACGCAGAATTCAAAGAGGTTCTGATCGGTTGCTGGTGGCGCGACGCTCAGATGGGAGGAGAGGCAGATGGCTAAACGCAGAAGACTGACCGCACCGGACACAACAGAGCTCGAACAGCTTGAAGCGGGTTTCGCCGCGAAACCGTCGATCAGCCCGTTTGAAGCAAGCTCGTCCGCACCTCCAATAGCTCAGGTTGCGGCGGAGGCCGCTACCTTGGGTGGCATGGCGTCCGTGACAGACAGAGTCGCTTTGGCCCAGGACCAAGGTGATGCAGCTCGATGGCGCGATGCACAAACCGCCGGTTTGATTGCGGAAAAAATATCGCTGGATCAGATTGATCCGGATTTCATCCGCCGTGACCGGATGGTTGAAGACGAAGAAGCCATGGCGGAACTGTTGGAATCGCTGCGCGTTCACGGCTTGAGAACGCCAATCGAGGTGAGCCGGGTCGGTGACAGTTTTGGCCTGATCTCGGGCTATCGGCGTCTGGAGGCCTTCAAGCGGCTGTCCCAAAGTGATGCTCGGTTCATCGAGATTCCTGCATTTGTCCGTGAGGCTGGAACAGGGCAGGGCGCTTACGTCTCGATGGTGGAAGAGAATGAGTTGCGCTCGAACCTCAGCCCTTATGAACGCGGGCGCGTCGCGGTTCTGGCGGCGGGGCAGGGGGTTTTTGCTTCAACCGAGGCCGCTGTCGATGTGCTTTTTGCTGCAGCGTCCAAAGCCAAACGGTCCAAGGTCCGTAGCTTTGCTATGGTGCATGAAGCGTTGGGGGATTTGCTGCAGCATCCCGTGTCGTTGTCAGAAAAGGCCGGGCTCAAGCTTGCTTCGGCATTGCGGGACGGGGCACAAACCAGATTGCGCCAGGCATTGGCTGGCGCCGGCCCGTTGGATTCCAAATCCGAATGGGGTCTGCTTGAAGCTGCGATCAAGGGCGTGCCGGACGCGGAAAAAGCAAAATCGCGCGGCGGGCGCCCGCAGCAGGTGCAACGCTTGACACCGGTTATCATTCCCACAGGCGGCACAATTCAGGCCGAGGTGACATCTGGGGAACTCCGCCTCAGGATACGCGGGAGGGAAATTTCAGTTGATGAGGCTCAAAACCTGATCGACCAGATTGGCAACCATCTGGGTTAGTCCTGTGACGAGACCGGGATAGGTCGGTCTCGTCGTCAAAAAAATCAAAGAGCTGACTGGATTGGTTCGCAGAGGCGAATTCTACTACTGTCAAGGTAATGATCAAAATGAGGAATAAATGATCATTATGGATTCAAGATCCTTTGGAGGTGCTCGCTAGAGGAATTTGGGTAAATGCTAATGTCGCTGAGGCAAACGTTTACGTGGGTTCTGCCGCAAACTTCGCCCCCACCTGTCAGTTCGACTGCATTTCTGGTAGCGCGTGCTGGAACACGACAGGAGCAGGCCGTGAAGATCTCATTTAAGGGCGCGCATTTTCCGAAAGACGTGATCCTTCACGCGGTTTTCTTCTATCTCCGCTACGGTGTTTCATACCGGGATCTGGAAGAAATCGTGGCGGAACGTGGCGTTGATCTGGATCATACGACGCTAAACCGTTGGGTCAGTCGATATGCAGGTCCCCTTGCTGAAACAGGGCGGTATAGAAAGCGTCCCGCAGACCGTTCGTGGCGCATGGATGAAACCTATGTGAAAGTAAAAGGCGAATGGGTTTATCTTTACCGAGCGATCGACAAACACGGCAAGACCTGGATTTCATGTTGTCCGAGCGCCGGAACAAAGCCGCTGCGACGAGGTTCTTCGCCCGCGCTCTCGAGTTGAACGGATTGCCACGCAAGATCGTCATCGACAAAAGTGGTGCCAATACTGCTGGCATCAAGGCGATCAACAAGATGTTGAAAGGCTTTGGTTGTCCGATCCCGATCGATATGGTCAGGCGGAAATACCTCAACAACATCATTGAACAGGATCACCGCTTCATCAAACGAAGGATCAGACCCATGCTGGGCTTCAAATCTTTCGCTTCAGCCGCATCTGTCCTGGCAGGCATAGAACTGGTCAACATGATCCGCAAAGGTCAATTCACACCCAAACTCCGTCCGTTTCAGCAGTTCGCCCAACTGGCGGGGTAAACTGCTAATCAATTCCACTGATGTTCTGCCATCCAAAAAGTTTGCGACAGAACCTGGATGGGTCGCTTGGCGAAGGCCAATCATTGTTCGGTTGAAGAGCTTTGTGGCTATCTGGGTATTGGGCAGGGCAGGGTGCCGGAATGTGCAAGCGATCTGCGGACGGCGAACTGGGCCATGCTATGCGGGGCGGTTCAGCGGTCCCCGGGTGAAATCGTCAGCATGGCTCTTCCGGATACAATGCAGCATGACGTGAAATACGTGTCCCGGCATGACTTCCAATATTGCCCGGGGTGTGTTGCTAAATCACCCGATCTTGTACTTCGCCATTGGCGCTTGGCATGGTCGATGACCTGTGAAATCTGCGGCCAGGTCCTGGCAGCCAAGTATCCAGCCAAAGATGTATCAGGCAGACTTCATGCCCGCGCTTTGCGTGGCGCGGAAGTTCTGAAGACGGCTGCTACCACGACCGATCTCGCGCGGTTGCGCCGGATCAGTCTGACCCTGCAAGTCATGTCGGTGCTGAAGATCGGGCGTCTTTGGTCGCTCACCTCTGGGAACAAGCGCGATAGGCTACTGGCGCTTGCTGCGGTCGGTATCGGCACGACCCGTCCCTTGTTGGGTGCCGCCATCATACTGCGAGGAAACGACCTGGCGGCCCGGGAGTTGAGCCGCGTCTTTCCTGAACATCGTCAGATGATCGAGCGGATCCGTGGATTGTCGCAGGACCTCGGTCGACCGCTTCCTGAACTGGGTGAAACAGGGCATCCAACCGGGCATGAAACACTTGGATTGTGCCGCCCAAGAGTGTCGGAGAGCGCTTTGCAGGCCGCTCGTCAGGCCATCTCAGAGCTCGGAGCAGAGGCAAATCGTCAAGCGCTTCTGACACGCGCCGATGCAATCTGGAAGCACTCAAGTGGGGTCAAGTCATAAGCCAAGGAACCTGCGGATAAATTGCAATTAAGGGTACAAAAACGCCCCAGAACGCCGTGAATCCGTAAGTTCTGATTTATTAGGGTACAGTGACAGCTTGCGCGGCTCAGAAACGGAAGGCCAACACGGCGGAATCTAGGCGCATGGATGAGACCTATATCAAAGTTCGCGGTGAATGGGTGTACCTGTACCGTGCCGTCGATCGCGACGGGCAAACCCTTGATTTCATGCTTTCCGAGAAGCGAGACGCCAAGTCTGCATTGAGATTCTTCGCCAGTGCTTTGTGCATCAAAGGAATACCGAAGCAGATCACCATTGACAAAAGCAGGAGCAACGCGGCCGGGATCAAGGACGTGAACAAGATCTTCAAGCGGTTGCAGATGCCGGTTAAGATCGACACCGTCAGGTCGAAATGCCTTAACAACAATATCGAGCAGGATCACCGGTTCATCAAGCGACTCATGAGGCCGATGCTCGGCTTCAAAAGCTTCGTCTCAGCTGCAGCGACACTTGCAGGGATCGAGACCGCCCACATGATCCGCAAGGGCCAGCTTGGGCCTTCGACAAGCGGATTCCGTCAATTTGCAGAGCTCGCCGGATAAATCCACCCAATCAGAGGGGTAGCTCTGATCAACGCCAAAGTTTGCGACACAACCCGTTCGCTTTCCTCAAACTCTACCGAAAAAAGCCGCCGCAGCTGTTGCGAGCTGCGACGGCAGTTTAGCGAGCCAGGGATCGGAGTGGAGGCCCGCTAAGGGCACGTCGAAAACTGCGGGTTCCAAGCGCGTCGCGGTTTGACGTTTCACATCAATGCAGGAGGGGGGAGGCATAGATTGAAACGATAGACTCACGTCATGAAGAACCTCATTTGCGTAGTGATCGCCCCCATTTAGTTCCTGTTAAGGTTCGCTGTGATGGGTGAGGTTGCATTAGCTAGTTTTCAAAACCTGAACTCAAAGCCAATGTTTCCGCCAAAGGCGTAGTCGTCAGAACTGCCGCCCAGTCCGGTTTCGGCAATAAGTTCGCCAAACACGCGCGTTCGGCTTGACAGTTCGATATTGCCGCCAAGGGCCAGCGCGACGGCGTTCTGGCCACGCTCCGTCAGCACCGTGTTCTGGCCGAAGGCCACCGAGGTTTCATCGTCGAATGCGTGATAATAGTCGATCTGACCATAGAGAACTGAGTAGTCTGAAAAAGCGCGCTCTGCACGCATCCCGAACCGCGCTGTTAGAGTATCACCATCTACCAATGAGCCGGTTTGACCACCGCCTGCCAGATCCGCAACATCGTCCATGTCAATATCGCTGTACATCAGCTGTAATTGCGGAATGAGCGTCAGCCCGTTTTGCATCGCAAATGGTTTACCGATCTCGACAGATATCCCGTACCCGCTGCTGTCGGTGTCCACAGACTCGCCCCCGTTGGGGCGAGTGGTGCTATCAAAATACCCATAGCGAAGCTGACCGTCGACATAGAGCAGACTATCCGCAACCCAAAGCGCGCTGAGTGTCGCGTCATAGGCGTCGGTCGAGACATCGGCACTGGTCAAAGAAGTGCTTATGTCGGTTGATAGGCTGCTTACACCAAACTCGAGCCCACCAAACACTTGCCCACCCGCGACTTCACCCAAGGGCAGACCGGCGCCAAATCGCAAGCCGCCGCTGTTGGTTGTTACATCCCGGCCACCGGATTCGTAGTGGTCACGCTGCCCCTCGGCCTGAACCCAGACCAAGGGTCGCGTGGTCGATGTCAGTTTGTTAAGCGAGCGACTGACCGTATTGGCTTCAGTGCCGCTGCTTCGCGTTGCAATCCGAACACGCTGCAATGCACTTGAAAAGGCCATGTGATCGCTCGCTTGCTGGGCACTTGCAGCCAGGAAATCTCCACCAGGATTGCCATTCACACCACCAGGTGTTCCCGGGCGGGTAAATGGCGTCAGAACGAATGCTCCGGCGGCGGCATCGTATTCCAGTACGTAGGAAATGGTGCCATCACTGATCGCCTGTGCGCCGCTATTTGTGACGAAATCCGCATCAACAAGGCGAAAATCGGTTTCAGTGCTGGAGCCCGACACTCTGACAAGCGTGAACTCCTGTAAACGACCATTGCCGCTGCCTATCTTTTGCACCCCTAAGCCTTGACTGGCCCCTGCGCTGTCACCGTCCACCTGCACGAAATCGTTTGCTCCGTTGGTGAAATTCACATCCAGTTCAATTGTACCGCTGCCTGACAGATTCCGGCCAAAGAACAACTCGTCACCGGCAACGGTGTCAGAAACCGAGATCAACCCGTCATTTAAAACACTGCCGTCCAAAAGATATCGGGTCACATATCCTGCTTGTGCCCGTAGGTTGCCAGTTGCTTGAACAGTCAGATCACTCTCAATGACTGATCCGGGCAACACATTCATGATCGCACCACTGTCAATCTCAATCGTGTCAAACTGATTGGCGAAGAATGAGGTTATTCCCAAATCGGAATCATTGCTTAGCGTCAGGTGTTCCCAGTTCATAAACGGATCGAAGTCAAATCGGCCCGATACCCCCGATAGCGTCAGGTGATCTTCGGTACCGTCGCCGCCGTCAATGCGCGACGGTACACTGATATCCGCAGCCCCTTCAACTATCAGCTCATCCCGGCCGCCGCCCAGCACAACATCACCAAGAACGATAGATCCGTTCTCAACCGTCACCCGGCTGTCGCCTTCATTGTTCGTGATCGCCTGACCGGAGCGCGAAACAACCGTCGCACCACTTAGAATGTCGATCGTAGACAATTGTCCGGCTAAGGTATCAGCAGCGATTGCAGCCCCACCTTGGCTATCGATCGAACCCAGAACCGTGATCGCCAAGGTCCCGGTACCATTGTGTCGTGCGGCAATTCCCGGTCCTCCGCTGGTTATCAAGCCAAGTGCGGTAACCGTCATGTCATAGTCGGTGGTTGCAAGAGAAATCGCGCTTATGCCTTCTCCGTTTGTGCTGTTAATGATCCCGGCATCAATCCGGACATCACCACCTCCGAAATGAACCAAGCGAATACCGGCCAGTCGGCTGTTGACTTCTCCTGCACTTATTTCCACGTCACCGGTTCCTCCAGTGTCTGTCCTCGTGAAGATTCCGTGGGTGTTTTGACCGGTCACATCTCTGGTGTTTATCCGAACTCCCCCGGACCCTCCTTGCCTTACAAAGATCCCTGCGCGTCCAGCCCTGATAATGCCATTTGAAGTAATCTGAATATCGCCTGAAAAACCAAGTTGAACATCCGCATCTATTCCATTGGAGTTCGAGCCCAAGGCCGTGATTGTTGAAGCGACCCCATCGGTGAAGTTGATCGCGCTACCAGTTAAATCAAAAGCATTGTTGCTGGGATAACTGTTGATGTTCAGATCGAACCCCCCCTCGGTTGTTACGATGACTGGTCCGTTTCGATTGATGTAGACAGGGATATCAGAGGCGGGGTTTGCTCCTCCGTTACAGAGAAAACTACCAGGGGTAGCGGTCCCCGAGCAAACACCTGCATGAGCAGTTCCACCGCCAAAAATAAGAGCCAAGCCAAGCACACCTGATGCGGCATGTCTGCCTAGTCGCCCAAGTAACGGTGCAAAACTGGCCACCTGACCCTTGTGTTTTGTCATACGCCCTCCCCGCAGCAGATATGATGACTGATATGCGGGTGTGATGTTTGTGATGTTTTTCTTCAAAGTTCCGATCCCTAACTACTTAATTTGCAACCAGGAATTGCCATGTCGTTAGAAATGCACTCGGGGATTATCCCGACTTTATTTCCGGTAGTTTCAGGTGATACGGGCAGCCATTCTTTCAATTCCAGCTGCGAATTCGCACTGCGTTGAATGCTGAACCAACGCAAACGCCTTCACCTGCCAAAACAATTGACAATTCAGTTTTCGACTGACAAGTTTGCGGTTATTAAGCCGCTGAAATCGTTAACGAAAATAAAGTGCGCACCTATTTACACCTTTAGCGTGTAAAAATAATACGGCTCGAATGCGGCAGATCACTGTCTCCACGTCTCAATCTGATTCTTCGTAAATTGGCTAAATCAAATGCCGGATTACTGTTGAAGAAACAGTGAAGCCAAGTTTCTGCTCGGTTTGGGAGCGCATCTATGGCTCAAGTCCGCACGGCAAAGGCAATGTGGTCAGAAAGTGGGTCAATCAACTCTGATTGGAACTGGCGATTCAGGGATCGCATCTAGTATTTGGTCATATACTGGCGATGAGTCTTGAGCCTAGAATAAGTTGATGGTTTCAATCGAAACGGGACCAAAATTTACGATTGAAATTCCCAAGGTCGCAGAACTCAAGTTTCTCAGACAGCTAACGCGTTGTACCGTTTCGTACCCGGGTTCGTTTCTAACCAGTATCAACTATACCAGATTTGTGACTTGGATTTCACCCGTGCCAAGAACCTCAGATGGCTTAAAGCCAAATTCGTTTTTGAAAGCACGCGTAAAGTTCCCGGCATCATAAAAGCCGAAACTCTCCGATACCCGGCGTACGGCTCCGCGTTTCGATGTCGTGCGCTTGAGTGTCAACAAGGTGCGGTGCAATCTTCGTTTTATGATATAGGCTTCTACACCGCCGTCAGCTTCGAATAGACGGTACAGGCTTGCGCGGGATACCGCGAATTCGCTTGAAAGCTTGTTGGCGTTCAGCGTCGTGTCAAAGATGTGTTCGTCGATATAAGCGTCAATCGCCAGCCTACGGGCGCGTGAAACATTGCCCCGATTAACGTCTTTTCGATTGGCCAGAATAAGGTCGCGGACCAGATCTGTTACTTCTTCAATAGCGTCAGGCACGTCATTTGCGGGCATGTAGGGCATACGTTGGACTACATTCTGCAGGGCAGTTCCAATAAGCGCGCCTATTGATGAATCCAATGAATGAAACAGGTGCTCTGTGTGTTTAGAAGGATCAAACCCGACAGCTTCAATTGGGACGTAGAGGCCCGCTGTAGTCGCATCTTCCAAGGTATCTCGATACTCGCTACCCGAATGCATATGGGTCGTCGAAACTTTGAATTCTGATCGGTCGCCTGAAGTATGGCAGTGCTCGACCCCTGAATATAGGATCTCAATCGCGAAAACGTCATTCAGTGAATGCTTGTTGGGAATGCGAGAAAAGGCAAGGCCATTCCACGTTCCGGCGGAAAGGGCAAAACTGTCTGCGAACCACATCTTTTGGTCGATACTCACTCGCTCGAGATCTGTTGCCAAATCAACATCAAATCCCTCGCGATTGGTGTCCAAGGCGAACTCCATTTGCTCTTCCAGTGAGCACGAAGAAGTCATCGTTAACATCGGCACTGGGTCATGACCCTCTTGGGCAGGTTTTCCTGTGCTGCTCACTTGCTCACAAATGCTCCATCATGGCTAACCGATGTAACAAAACTCACTCCGCTCGGTGCCGAATGTGACATAAGCCAGTGTGTCGTTGTTTAGTGTCCCGGCGCTGGTGGCATCGTATGGATCAATACTCCCGTGCCATTCCTCAACATCAGGACACAACCATAGGTCAGCTTCTAAACTTAACATACACCTAAATGAGTATTTTCAGAGTTTGTTTCAATTATGGCGAAAATACAAACGGGTTTGACGTGTATGTTTCTCGGGAACATGACCGACCAATTGCAGGTCGATCCGTTCAACTCCGATTTCTGAACTAGGAGTTGTCTCACATTCCGCGGGCTAAGTTGAACTAAAGCGGTTCTGATGTAGTCCATCTCGACGACTTACCTGATGGCAGATCAAGGGCCGCCCACCCAATAAGGTCCAGAAACTACAGACACTTTTGAGGTAAAGATCGAGGTCATTTCCTCAGTTGCAGACTGAGACGCTGTGACAATGAACGACCCGGATTGAATTGTTACGTCTTGGATCATAATGAGTGAGCCGAGGTTTGCTCTGAAGAACAAAAAAACGGGTACGGTACATGAAACCGATTTCAACGATTTCGCATGCCTTTGTCATGTCCGGAACACCCTCATCCCTGGTTGTGATGTTCACGGTTTTTGGTTGGTCGCAGGCGCTGGCAGATGAATGCTACTTCGAATCCGACGTGACCACCTGGCGGTGTCAGGGCGATCTCACTTCGTTCAAAGAAGAAGATACGGACGGATCCGATACGGCAGGCGGTGACTACTATGGTATCCATATGGATCAGCAGACGGATTTCCTGACCAATGAATCAGACAGTGTGAACTATGGCCTCTGGTTTACGTCCACAGGCAAAGAAGGTGAGAACCACACTGACGACAGTACGAGCGGTCGCGAACTTGAGATCGTCGTTGACGGTCAAAACGGTGACGAGACTTATGGCATACAAGTGACCGGGAGCGTCGTTTACTCGACCAGCACAGGTGGAAAAGGGCACAGCGGAAACGACAATGGCAGCGACACCTCGACCTCAACTCATGAAGGTGGCGATGGACGCGACGGTGGAGCCGGTGGCCCGGTTTTGTTGTATTGGGATTCTGGTCTCATGTCGGGCACCGACGTTACCCTCGGGACCTATGGCGGAGATGGTGGAGAAGGCGGTTCGGGAAAGTCTGATCTAGGTAACGGCCATGGCGGTGAGGGTGGAGCCGGGGGAAGTGGTGAATCGATCACGCTCAGCATTGGAAAAACACAAGGCGTTGATACCGATATTCAACTTTTGTCGGTGACTGGCCAAGGTGGTGAAGGCGGCCATGGCGGTGAAGGCTTTAGCGTGTTAAAGACCGCAACCGGAGGTAAAGGCGGCGTCGGTGGGGCCGGTGCCGACATCGATTTCACGCTCTACAATTACCTGAACAACGAACAAACTGGTACGCAGACCTTTCTGGCCTTTTCATCCATCGGCGGCGAGGGTGGCCATGGTGGCAACGCAAGTGGTGATCTGGATGATAGCAAGGCTGGAAATGGTGGAACCGGTGGCGATGGCGGTGACATCAATTTCGATGCAAGCCAGGGGTATATCATATGGAATGATCACTATTCCGTTGAGCCGACTTTTCTCTTTAAGTCGCAGGCCGGGCACGGTGGGTCTGGTGGCGATGGAAGCAATGGTTACAAAGCTAGCGGAGGCGACGGAGCCGAGGGTGGTGTCGGCGGAAATGTGATCGTTGATCTAAGCAATAGCGGCAACCAAATTGAAAACTACCATCAACCAGTCATTGTGTTGCAATCATTGGGTGGCAGCGGCGGCGATGGGGGCGATGGCAGTGGCGGATTGTCGAGTGGGAAATCCGGTGGTGGCGGCGGCGGCGGCGGTGCCGGCAATGTCAGCCTGGATTTCAACGGATATCTAGTTGCTGGTTCCTCGGACAGCGAGGTCTATGGTTTGGTCTTGCAATCGGTCGGCGGGCTTGGTGGGGTAGGCGGCTCAAGCTCTGGCCTAGACACTTATGGAGCTAGCGGGCAGGCAGGAGGAGCATCCGCCGGAGCGAGTTTGACCCTCTATGATGAAGCGAACATTGTCACGAATTCTGACTATGGCGTTGCTGCTTATGTTCAATCGGTTGGCGGCGGAGGTGGCATCGGCGGCTCGGCCGACGGGATTGTCGCGCTAGGTGGCGATGGATCAGCTGGCGGTGACGGTGGCGCGGTGTCCTTCACCGGTCGTGGTGCCGTAAACACCAATGGTGACAACGCGGATGCGATAGTCTTGCAAAGCCAAGGCGGCTCCGGTGGAGCATCGGGATCTTCAACCGGACTTGTTGCCATTGGCGGCGATGCGGGTTCCGCCGGTGATGGCGGCGCGGTCACTATAGATCTTAACGGAACGATCGGGACCATAGGTGCATATTCTGATGCTTTGCACGCCCAGACAATCGGCGGCGGCGGTGGTCGAGGCCATTCTACCAGCGGAATGACCTCAATTGGCGGTACTGGCGGCGACGGTGGTAATGGTGGCACCATTAATGCCACCCTAAACATGGCCGTGGGGTCATCCGGTGGAGCGACTATCTCTACCGAAGGCGAGGATTCCGACGGAATCTTTTTGCAGAGTGCTGGCGGTGGCGGCGGATCAGGGTCGAATTCGATCTCGGTCGGCGCAGAGTTCTCCTCTGCGATTGGTGGCAATGGCGGAGCTGGTGGCGATGGCGGGGCCATCGCCGTGGTCGGTACGGGAACCGGTGCTGTTGAAACCCAGGGTGACCACTCCACCGGCATTTACATGCAATCGATTGGCGGTGGCGGCGGAGATGGCGGATACGGCATTTCGGCCAGCGCAGGTGCAGTGATTGATATGTCCGTAGGTGCCGGTGGCGATGCCTCAGCTGGCGGTGACGGCGCTGCGGTGTCCTTTACCGGAGCGAATGGTGCCTCGGCCATGACAAACGTGACAACTGCAGGAGATCATTCTGCAGGTATCCATGCCCAATCGGTCGGCGGTGGCGGCGGCACTGGTGGAATGTCCATTTCTTCTGCAAATTCTTCAAACATTGCGGCCAGTACGTCTATTGGCGGTGAGGGCGGAACCGGCGGTGACGCCAGCGCTGTGACGGTGAGCAGTGCCGGTAATGTGGCCACGTCCGGAGACAATTCCACCGGCGTAAAGGCACAGTCTGTAGGCGGCGGTGGTGGGGCGTCCGGCATCTCGATTGATGCCAATGCCGTTTCGGACATCAGCCTCTCGGCAGCAGTTGGACGTGCCGCAGGTAGTGGTGGATCTGCGGACACGGTTTCCGTGGATATCACTGGAACAGCTGCAATTTCATCCACGGGTGACGCCTCGGATGGTGTTTTCGCACAAAGTGTTGGCGGCAATGGCGGCAATGCGGCGCTCGTTGTCGCAGCAACTGGTTCGTCGACAGCTGATGCGGACTTGTCTATCGGCGGAGCCGGTGGCGCAGGTGGCGATGCTGGCAGTGTTTCGGTTTCCATGGATGATACCACTGCGGTTAGCACAGAAGGAAGTTCTGCAATCGGGATCAACGCGCAATCAATCGGTGGCGGTGGCGGCCACGGCTCGATGACAATTGCAGGATCGTTAACGAGTTCGGGTGCAGTAAACCTTGCGGTTGGAGGAACGGGTGGCGGCGGCGGCGATGCTGCGGATGTGACTTTGGGAATAGCCAGCACGATCTCTACAGCTGGAGATAATTCCATTGGGATCCTGGCTAAGTCGGTTGGCGGCAGCGGAGGCAGCGGCGGTATCTCGATCGCAGGAGACGGTACATCGACCGGAGCAGCCACAGTTTCAGTCTCAGGAAACGGTGGCGGAGGGCACAAGGCTGGGAATGTCTCTGTCTCCACGGACAACCTCGTGCAGACTGCAGGAGATCATGCAACTGCTGTCAAGGCTATGAGCGTTGGCGGCGGCGGTGGTAGCGCTACTGCCGCGATCTCGGGCACGACATCCTCGATGGGGCAGGCTCAGGTCACAGTTGGTGGTGAAGGTGGCGGCGGTGGAACCGGCGGAGATGTCTCGGTTGAACAGTCGGGCCAAGTGCTAACTTCAGGTGACTATGCGGATGCAATCATGGCTATGAGCCTTGGTGGCAGCGGTGGCCATGGTGCGTTCTCCGCGGCAGGTAGCCTGAGCGCGGGAGAATACTCAGCGCAAACCGGCGTTACTATTGGCGGCGCCGGTGGTGGCGGCGGTTCGTCAGGTACCGTTACGGTCGCAACTTCAACATCTACGGTAAACTCGTCGAACCTGATTACGACCTACGGCTATGCTTCACGGGGTATTCTTGCCTCGAGCGTTGGTGGAAATGGTGGATTCGGTGGTTCGTCCTATTCGGGTGCACTCACGCTCAGCTCTGACGCTGGAATGCAAGCCGATGTCACAGTTGGCGGGGACGGAGGATCAGGCGGCGTTGGCGATGATGTGAGCGTTGAAAACACGATCTCGATTGTCACCGCTGGCGCTTATTCTGACGGGATCATGGCAACGTCAATTGGTGGTGACGGCGGTTATGGTGGGAATGCTGTTGCTGCTGCGATCCAAATGGCCGAGAGCAGTAGCGCAAACTTTGAAGCTGCCGTAGGCGGGTCGGGTGCAGGGGGCGGAACTGCAGGTGACGTTTCCGTAACGAATTCGGCCGCCGTGACAACAAATGGTGTAGAGTCGCACGGCCTCTATGCCCAATCCGTCGGTGGCGGAGGCGGCCGCGCTGGAAACGCAGGGACTGCTATTTTCGATTATACCTCAAGCCAACAAGGCACCACCGACAAGACGGGTAACGTCAATGTTGGGATTTCGGTCGGCGGCAAAGGCGGCAGTGGCAACCATGGCGGTGATGTCACGGTCAACAATACCGGCAACATCAAAGTGGGATACGAAGAATACGACGATGACGGTAACAAGGTGGCGGACCGTATTTCTTACGGTATTTTTGCGCAATCCGTTGGGGGTGGGGGCGGTGACGGAGGCTCCGTTTCGGGTTACAATCAAAGTATTGTAGGGGCGTGCACCTTCAACAATGCGGTCCTGCCAAGCTCGGTCACGTGTGCCTCCTCAACCGATGAGGATTCACCCAAAACAACCTACTCGGCGAAAGCCAATATCGAGATTGGTGGCAACGGATCAAATGGCGGCGATGGTGGTGTGGTTGTCGTAGACAACGCTGCAACGATCGAGACAGAGGGCACTGAAAGCTACGGCATCTTTGCACAATCGATTGGAGGCGGTGGCGGCAATGGCGGCGGTGGTTCGCTCGGGCTTGAGTACGTTCTGCCGGATGCCACGGCTGACGAAGTTCTGGGGTATATCTCGGCTGCAGCAGGTCAAGGCTTTAGCAATGTCCGTTCTTTCACATCCGTTTCCGCGATAGTTGGTGGCCAAGGGGAAAGCGGCGGTGATGGTGACGCTGTTACTGTCACCAATTCCGGTTCGATCTCGACCGCAGGATTTGCGGCAGACGCAATCCTTGCGCAATCCATCGGCGGAGGCGGCGGCAATGGCGGCACCGCGTCGACGGGTGCGGGTAGTATTGGTGAGTTCGCCGTTGGTGGAACCGGTGGAAATGGCGGAAATGGCCATACGGTCGAGGTTGAGTCGACAGGTTACATCGCTACCACAGGAATTGATGCAATGGGCGTCTTCGCTCAGTCTGTAGGTGGCGGAGGCGGTCGCGCAGGCGCTGTTGCGCGTGCGTTGACTGGTGAATTTGGCGTTGATCTGAACGTTGGTATTGCCGTGGGGACAGCTTTGGTCGCGGGCGACGGTGGCGACGGCGGTGAAGTCGACGTTACAATTGGAAATGCAAGCAACGGGTCTGGGGGAATATCCACGACCGGCATTCGCGGACATGGCGTTTGGGCTCAATCGATTGGCGGTGGTGGCGGTGCGTCAAGCTGGGGCGGCTTGATTACCGATGCTGAAAGCGAAGCCATATCTTGGGCCGGTGGTGGAGCAGACAATGGTGCAGGCGGTGATGTGAATGTCACGGTGAATGCACCTATATCGGTCTCGGGTGCCGGTGCTGTGGGAGTTTTTGCTCAAAGTGTCAGCGGAGCGGATGTTGATGCTGGCTCCGCTGGTGGTCAGGATGCAGGTGATGTGACCTTGATCGTGAATAGCGATATCACCGCGACCGGAGTGGATGGCCGTGGCGTATTTCTGCAAAGCGATGGCTATGATGGCGATGGCGCGATCTCGTTAACGGTCAACGAGGGGGGATCGATCACCGCCAGCGAAGACACGACAGAAGCCATTCTTTGGGGAATGGGGAATAGTGACAGTAGTCTTGTCAACCACGGCACCATAAAGCGGTCAGAAGCATTTTCCTTAGAGGGTGTTACATATGGCTATGCGTTGAAGAACCATGATGGCGAAATGGCTGTGGACAACTACGGCATCTGGGAGGGCTCAGTATCGCTGGTTGCGACAAAGGGAAATGGTTCTGCCACCGAGAATGCGTTTAACAACTATGAGGACGCATCGCTTGGTCTTGGAATTGTTTTCGATCTAGGGACGAGCACGTCACAATTGACCAACAACGGCACTATGTCAGCCGGGTCAATCGGTAGCGTGGGAGGAACGCTAGGCGATGTGGCCACCACTCAGCTAACCGGTTCAATCACACAATCTGATACGGGATCTCTTTGGGTTGACTTCGACTTTGACAGCAACTCTGGCGATTTGATTTCGATCCAGGATGGCCCGGCGACCCTTGCAGGGACTGTCGTGGCCAACCCGGTTGATCATTTGCCTATCAATAGCGCGACAGGAAGCATTGAGATTGTCCATGGAGCAACCACTGTGGAAACCACCGATCTGACTGTTAGTGACACCGCTATTGTCACCTATAGTCTGGCAAAGACTACCAGCAATGGGGAAGATATTCTTTCGCTAAATTATGATGTTAACTATGCAGCCTGGGAATCTGAGCCGATAAGTTCTGGGGTGAATGACACCCGAGATACTACGCGTTCTCAGTCCAGCGCTTATGCCTCCAATCCAAACCTAAACTCGGTTGCAGGATACCTGGGTAGACTGGCAGATTCGCGTAACACAGCTGTCGCGTCGGGCAGCGATGAGTTCACAAATGTGGACGCATTTGTTTTCCCGTTACTTGCCGTCGAAACAGTCGAAGAAGTGGTCGAGATTTACGAGCATGTTGCAAGTGCTGATGTCTTACGTTTGGCGGACGCGTCATTGCGAAGCTCATACCGGTTTTCAGAGCGTCTGATGTCTTGTCCAGAAGCAAATGAAGACGGGCAGATTTCCTATTCGCATGAGGGAACTTGTTCATGGTTTTCCTTTGGTGGCCTGACGCGAAATGCGGACGCAAACAATGGCGATCTTTCATTTGATGAAAACACTTGGAGTATGGCAGGGGGTGCTCAGATTGAGGTCTCGGATGGATGGTTCTTGGGCGGTGCGTTGTCCTACGAAGGCGTGAACTACAGCACATCAATTTCTTCTGGCGATGGCGACCGATACAACGTCGGTGCGGTCCTCAAACGCGAAAACAAAAATCGTACCTATGCACTTTCGCTGTCAGGTGGACGGGGTGACTATAGCCTGACCCGAAATGGTCTAGACAGCTTCAGTGTGTCGCCGACTGAAAACGATATCTCCAATAGCTGGCTGGCGCTACATGGGCGTGTTTCGCAGCTCTTTGAACGGTCTGGTGGCTCATTCATCGAACCTTACTTCGACCTTGGCGTGACGTGGGTAGGACAAGATGGGAGCGAAATCGGTGGATCGCTGCCGTTCAGTCTTGATATTGGTTCTTCATCGACAACCAAGTACTCGATAAACCCAGGTGTCGAATTCGGATGGGATCTTGAAACCAAAAACGGCCCGATGGATATGCGCTTTGGCGTTGGCTACCTGGGCATTTTTGGCGATGACTTTGAAAGCGACGTCTCGGCAGTTGATCACGCCGCAACTGCGGGGACCTTCAGGTCGACATCGAATTATGACGATCAGTTCTTTGAGCTAAAGGCACGCATTGCAGGCCGGATTGGCAAGCAGACAACTCTGAAACTCTCGGTTGGCGCACTATTGGGTGAGAATGAACAAACATATGGTGGTGACTTGAGGCTTTCATACCTGTTCTGACTTGCTGATAGAGTATTGCGCCTTTTTCCGTCTGGGTGGATTGGAAAGGTATAAGGCGATCTTCGATCGTCTCGGCCATGAAGGAGTGCTACGAAAAGCACATGCTTACAACGAAAGCACTTGAACCAGTTATGCCTAGAGTTGAAGGTTGAGGGCGGTGGTTTTCGCATTTTCCAAAGAGTTTTGCTGCTTATGGTCGGATTGATTCAGCTCGCAGAGACGCGCCCTGCAATTGTTGCATTCGTAGCCCAAGGTATGTTGTGGGGAGCAATTGCGGCGATGGTACCCGGATTTGTCGAACTGACGGACCCTACGGACACCGAACTTGGGATCGCGTTTTTGATATCAGCCATTGGCGGTGTGGTTGGGATGCTGGCGGCACCTTTGGTCGATCAGAGGCTCAGAGCCTATTCCATGTCCATCACAACATGCTTGGCGGCACTGCTCCTGCTTATTCCCGGTCTGCTGACTTCGATATGGTGGCTGGCTGCAACGTTTTTCTTCATATCATTTTGGATTGGCCAAAGTGATGTGCTGTCGAACGCGCGTGTTTCCGAAGTTGAAGCACGTCGCGAGCAACCACTTATGGCGATGACCTGGTCATTCTATTCCTTTTCGTACGCAGTCGCCGCCTTCATGGCTGGTCTGGCTCGCGAAGCAGGGTATTCGACTTTTTCCATCTTGTTCGGGATTTGCGTTCTCATGTTAGCTTTGTCCTTTTGGATGCGCGCAGAACCTGCGAAAAAGATCACGGATAGTGTGATTGGCCGTTCAAGGTTGGGACTTGTATTCGCAATGGTGTCAGCGATCATCTTTATTGAATACCTTGCCGGACAACCCACTAGCGACTGGTCAGCATTGTTTATTGAGCGGGATCTGGGCGGCGATCCAGGTGAAGGATCTTATGCTCCAGCACTGGCTGCTTTGGCCAACGGTATTGTACTGCTTACCGGGAATTGGCTAGCGCAACGAATAAAGTCGATTATCGTACTTGCTACCGCGGCTACTGCAGCGGCAATAAGCCTCGCGATCGCAGCAACCGCCTCTGTACCCACTCAAGCCTATGTTGGTTTTACGATGGCGTCACTTTCTCTTGCATTGATTTCACCCTTTGCACTTACCATACTCGGGCAATACGTGTCCGACAATCACCGTGTCTTCGCGATTACCCGAGCTTCTGCAATAGGGAACATAGCTTATGTTGTTGGTCCAATACTCATTGGCTTCACATCTGACAGCATCAATCTAGCCTCGGCATTCTTGGGAATTGCAGGGCTGGTCACCCTCATCCCCTGCATCTTGGTTCCCTTCATAGCGCTCGGCGCAAAGACATCATCGCGGCAAGTGTAGTATTTTGGGCTATTAAAAGGCTCGAATGTGATGTTGAACTGCAGTCAAGACGTAGTCTCTGGCAACTCAAAACAGTTTTTTTCGGAATTGATATAGGCAACGGCCTCGTTAATCATCGCTTGCGCGTGCTCGGCACTCTTTGGCTCTACAATCAAAGTACCTGATATGTACTGGGCAAGCTGCGCCTCTAATTGATCTATCAGATCAGCTGCCAGCCAAATTGGATAGGCCTTAGGATCAGTTAAATCCAGGATGCCTAAGTTGTGCAACTCAACCGCGTGTTGCCGCAACCAATAGGTTGTTTCAGGCATGCATGGTTCTCCTACTTATGCACAAGCGGCTGCGGCTACAGTTGTGCGGTGTCTCCGGGATTCTCTAAGCTTCTTTTTTTCACTGATTAACAAACGCACTGACCATCAAGCTTTTCACCCGGAGACAAGAAACATGTAGTGTAGTGCTATCGTTAATTCTCTGGAATCCTGGTCAATTTCTTTGCTGCTTTTGTCAGATTAGTCGACTGCAACAGGATAGCTCCAATTCCACGCGTTGATTATTTGAGTGGTTTGAACTGGACTACGAACTCCCGTGATACAAAGAACAACCTGGTGAACATAGGGTAGGTCCGTTCCGGCCCGAGTTCATTGTCATTGGGTCTCAATCTTCGCTAATTTGCGATCGGGAAGCCTCGTTTTAGCGTGTTACTCTTCGAGTATTTCACCACCCACCTTTTCAACGTGGCATGGTCAACTCGGACACCGCGCTCAGCCATGATCTCCTCCAAGTCACGATAGGACACCGTGTACCGCAGATAGAAGAAAACAGCGTACAAAACTGCGTCCTTGGGGAAATGACAGCCCTTTAACGAGATCATGCTCAGGTAACCTGTTCGAAAATTATTCGACCAGTAAAAACCTCAGATCATGCATGCTCGTCAACTAGACCCCAGAGTTTGCGACACATCCTTCCTCAAAGAGTTTGTCTATGAGGCGCTCAACACGTTTCGTTCTAAGTGATTTGGGACTAACAAGCGCAATAACGTCAGCGCTTGAAAGCGTGTAGTCTTCCATGACAAGCCTCAGCTTATTTTCTCTTAGTTCCCTTGCAATGCTCCATTCCGAGCGCATTACAATTCCCAGCCCCTGACAGGCCCAAGCCTTGACCACCTCACCATCGTTGCTGGCAAAGGCCGGGCGAATTCGGACCGAGTGGCGAGAGCCTTTTGGGTCCTTAAAACCCCACATTGTAACATCAGCCTGATCCTCGCGTATTACACCACAAGCATGCTTAAGAAGCTCTTGAGGGTGACGTGGTTCTCCATGCACTTTGAGGTAATCCGGTGTTGCACAAAGGAACCTTCTATTTGATACGAGTTTTCGCTGAATCAATGTGGAATCAGCGAGTTGGCCGATGTGGATGATTATATCCCAATTGTCGGAGGCAGCAGCGCCGTAGGGGTCATCGCTCAACACGAGGTCTGGTGTTATGCTAGGAAACTCCAGGACAAGTTTTCCGATGATTGGGGCGATGTGGATACGGCCAAAACCAAAGGGTGCGATGATACGAAGGGGGCCAGCTACGTCCCCGCGTAAACCCACAAGTTCATCGTTTAGGCGTGACAGATCGGTAAGAACCGTCTTGGCACGGCGTGCAAGCCTGTCCCCTTCTGCAGTCAATACGACTGGGCCGCGACCCCTTTCGACCAAACGCAGACCAAGCCGAGCCTCGATCTGTGCTAAGCGTTGCGAAACCGCAGACGGCGTCACTTCTAATTCACGTGCAGCCGCTGCCAGTGATGGTGCCGCGGCCAAAGTTGTGAAGAACTTTAGATCAGGTGTTTCAAGCATTAAGTTCAGCTTAATGCAAGATGCAGTTCATGTTAATAGAGGCTGACGAAAATTTCCGCTAAAAGTCTGACATTACGCAAAGGAGTCGCAATGTCATTCGAAGAAACCCAACTCAAGAATTTGCAGACCCCTGCACTCGTTCTTGATGAAACCAAGATGATGCGGAACATCCAACGTCTTGCCAAACAGGTAGACGGCTTGGGTGTTTCTTTGCGCCCACATTTAAAAACCGTGAAATCTACAGAAATCTCGCGCCGTATACTGACAGACGGGTCTGGTCCGGCCACAGTTTCGACTCTCATTGAAGCCGAAGTTTTTGCCGAGGCAGGGGTCAAAGACATCATCTATGCCGTGGGGATCACGCCTCAGAAGCTCGACCGAGTAGCGGCCATTCGCTCTAAGGGTTGTGATCTCGCCGTCGTTCTCGACAGTGTCGCGCAAGCCCAGGCCGTCGCAGATGCTTCTGCCCGTCTGGGATTGGCCATTCCTGCGCTTATCGAGCTGGATTGCGACGGTCACCGTAGCGGGGTTGTTCCCGGAGACCCAGTTTTGCTTGAGATCGGTCGCGTGTTGCATGATGGGGCAGCTGAGCTTCGCGGTGTGCTCACCCATGCGGGTGAAAGCTATGAAATCCAAGGCCGCCATGGTCATGAGATTTTTGCCAAACAAGAACGTGACGCTGCCGTTCAGTCTGCCAATGCATTGCAAGATGCTGGCATGCCTTGCCCCGTCGTGAGTATCGGATCTACGCCAACTGCACATTCTGCCAGCAAACTGGATGGTGTCACCGAAGTCCGCGCAGGCGTTTATGCGTTTTTCGATCTGGTTCAGGCGGGAATCGGTGTTTGCGATCTTGATGACATCGCACTTTCTGTCCTCACAACTGTTCTCGGTCACCAACACCAAAAAGGTTGGACCATCGTAGATGCGGGATGGATGGCATTGTCGCAAGATCGTGGCACGGCAAACCAACGTATCGATCAGGGCTATGGCGTCGTATGTGATGAAGCCGGACACGTGATCCCCGACCTAATTGTCATTAAAGCAAATCAGGAACATGGAATCATCGCGCGCAGGCCAGGCAGCGAACGTGAGTTGCCCGACCTCCCTTTGGGCACCCGCCTTCGCATTTTGCCAAACCATGCCTGTGCCATGGCCGCGCAATTCACTGAATACAACGTCATTCCCGCAAATCACGAGGCTGACTTGCATGTCTGGCCAAGGTTCGGCGGTTGGTAGGAGAAACACCCATGCGTTACATCCCCGAAGAGGTTTCGGCTAAGCTTGCGTCCCATGAAATGGCTTATGATGCCGTTAAATCAGCTCTGATAGCTGCGAGCGAACGTGCCACGATTTTTCCCGTAGTTCTGGCGCATGGGAGCGAACCCACCAATAGCTATGCTATCAAGTCTTCTGCTGTCGCGGAGTTAGCAGGCCTTAAAGTCGGTTCTTATTGGCCTGGCAATGATGCGCTTGGCATGCCGCGTCACAACTCGATCATTCTGTTGTTCGATCAAAGCTGTGGACGCATAGGAGCTGCGGTCGAGGCCGGAAAGCTCAATGCTTACCGAACAGCAGCGTCCAATGCAGTCGCAGCCAATGCTCTTGCCCGCTCTGATACCCAGACGCTTGCCGTGTTTGGAGCAGGTCATCAGGCTGAGTACGAGGTGAGAGCTCTCGCTCGTATCCGTGACCTGCAACGAGTTTTGGTAGTTACCAGAAATTCCGAGAAAGGCGCGCAGTTCGTCTCTTCGCTCAATGAAGAAGGCATTTCCGCTGAATTGATGGAGGCTGAAGAGGCGTGCCGCATGGCGGATATCATTGTCACCGTGACGCCAGCAATTGCGCCATTGTTCGACGCTGCATGGGTACAACCAGGTACACATGTCGCTTCCATGGGATCAGATTCCGCAGGGAAACAAGAATTACCGCCCCAACTCTTTGACCGTGCCAGATTATTCTGCGATCTGCCCGCACAATCGAGACAAATCGGTGAGTTTCAACATGCCAAGGATGCGGCAGAGCTGACGGCGATTGGTGAAGTTCTGTTAGGTTTGAAGGCAGGCCGATCCGGCGACGATGACATCACTGTATTCGACAGCTCCGGCCTATCTGTCCAGGACCTTTATGTAGCGCAAACCATCCTTGATCTGCTGGACGCTTAGATGAAGGAAGTTCGGATCATTGCCACAGGTGGCACAATCGACAAGGTTCATGACACGCGAACCGAGGCACTGAGCTTTAGGAGCAACGGCGAAAGTCACCTCTCTCAAATGCTGAAGATTGGTCGCTGCTACTTCCCAGTCGTTGAAGTTCTCATGTTGAAGGACAGCCTTGATTTTGACGATGCAGACCGGGAGGCGATCCTTCGGGCCGCTTCCAACAGCACTGAAAACGCTTTGGTTATCACGCACGGAACAGGGACTATGGATGTGACAGCCCAGTTTCTGGATGGTCAGATTCCAGACAAAACCGTTGTCTTGACAGGCGCAATGCGACCGTTTTCACTTTCGGCGTCAGATGGAGACTTCAATCTCGGCGGCGCGGTTATCGCAGCTCAGCTTCTGGAATCGGGCGTTTGGGGTGTTATGAATGGTCGCGTCTTCCCGGCGGGTGTGCTGAGGAAAAATACAGCGCTAGGTCGCTTCGACGACTGACCTCGTTTCTTAGATGAGATTACCGCTGACGCCACAAAAAGATCACAGCATCGCGGAGCCGACGGAAACCATTCGGTCAAGTCATGAGCGGGGTTTTCGTAACCCCGACACGCATCTTTTGAAGTAGTCCCGCATATTTTAGACTGACTCCCATTCGCGCCCTAATGGAGTAGTTGTTTCAGGGCTCTGAAGGTCTAGACGGCAGTATTTAGGCGGTTACCCGGTTGACTGAACGTTCTTCCCATTGTCCCGGTGCCAAGCGTCGACATCAAAGGCAACGTGATCACCAAAGTTGTCAATCCGGGGAACTGATGGAAGGCTGGCCGCGCAATAGCTTGCTTTCGCACATTTCAGATGCTGGACGTTCGGCTGCTCCGCAAGCCAGTTGTCTACGGAAAAGAGTGTACTTTGGCGCAGGACAACATTCCAGATGAAGTAGTGGTGCGGGATGATGACCCGCGCCGCTGTCCGCCGGATAACCCTTTCAGCCATTGGGTACCCCATGACATGCTCTGAATCATCAAGCGGCAGCAGAAGTATGTCTATGCTCCCCAGCTGCTCCCAGACCCGTTCCGGCGGATCATGCCGGTTGTCGCCCCAATCCCGATACTTTGGCACTCGGTCTCGACAGAAAACGCAGCCTCGGTTGTTGCTGGCCATGAATGAAAGAGACCGCGCAATTCCACAAGGCCCCCAATTACCCACAGACAAACGCCCCACAAGCGATACCGTCGTAACGAAGGACATTCTGTGCGTAACTCAAGACTCCTTTGTTGCTGATGGCTCCACAAAAACGCGCCCACCGGGTTTGATTATCTAACTGAAGAAAATGTTAACAGATGTCATTTTGATCGCCGAAACGGAGACGACGGACGACCGGATCGTGTAAAGTTCTTTCACCGGTCATTTTTCGGAGCTCCTGCTTGGCAGTTTGGTTTGGGCCAGCATTTTCGGGAGGAGGTGAAAATGCTGGCCCTTTGCGTTGGCGCTCCCTGTTGGCTTTTTCGCCGCCGCTTTTGCTGGCTTACTCTGGGAGGAGCGAGGACCAGCAAATTTCGTGCAATCTTCTGTCCTGAGGGTCTACTTCTCTAATCGTCAGCCATTAATTTTGCGGCATATTTCGGGATATCGGATCGCGAATTTCCGATCTGAGCGAGCTGGTAGTCGCTCATACTCGAAAGAGTGGAGAGCATTCTGGCCATTTGAAAAGTCTTTAGGCCAGCATTTGCCGTGGCTCTGATCCAAGCCAGGAAGGCGATTGATACGGTAATGGCCTGATCACGATCTGAGCTAGCCGTTTGGGTGTTAACAGCCATACGCAGCCTCTATAGCAAGTTTTTTGATGCTACTGCGCCGAATACCCAGATCTGTTAAGTCGCGGTCAGATAGCACCGATAGCTCATAATACGTCGCGCGGTAGACCCTGCGATTGGCCTGTGCCCTTCGCATCGTGTCTATCTTTTGATGAAAGAACGTGCGGCCAGCTTCGAAAACGACATCCAGCGCGCTGTTTGATCGTGTAATTGCCATGATATTGCCTCGTGTCTTGCTGCGATGCAGTATTTATGCTGCACTGCAGAGATAAGTGGATTTGGTAGCGCTCACAATTTGGCAATTTGGCAAGGGCCCCATGCCAGATTGGAACAGCAAGGTTCATGAGATGGATATTTCTGCGCAAATGTTGATCTTTGCGACGGTTGTCGAGCAGGGAAGCATCTCTGCGGCAGCGCGATCAATGGGGCAAACCCCATCGGCTGTGAGCAAGCAGATCGGATTGCTTGAAGATCAGGTGCACTACCGGCTTCTGAACCGCACCAGAACGGGTATCTCCCCAACGCTGGAAGGCCGAGCGTTCTACGAAAAGTGCAAAGCGATGGCTGACAAGTTCAAAGAGGCCGAGGCGATGATCCATAACTTTGATGGTATCCCCCGCGGAGTGCTCAGAGTCGCATCCACGGTTGCCTTTGGTAAGTCACAGCTGATACCTGCTCTGCCTAAATTCATGGAAGAGAATCTTGAAGTTCAAGTATCGTTAGATTTAACCGACCGTGAGATTGATCTTCGCAGTGAAGGGTTTGATGCTGCGATCTGCTTTGCTGAACAACGTCAGAACCCAGATATGGTCATCAGGCGCATTATGCGGAGTCGCAGGGTGCTTTGTGCTTCACCTGAATACCTTGAGCTTTCTGGAACGCCGACGAATTTCGCCGAGTTGGCTGAACATAATTGCCTGAGAGTTGCTGGGAGAAGCCAACGGAACGCTTGGAACAGTAACGAACCAAAGTCAGGCGAAAGATTTGAAGCAACTGGCAGTTTTGAAGGGAACAGCACCGATGTTGTATTTCGAGCGGCACTGGCTGGCATCGGGATCGCGCGACTACCTTGCTACATTGCAAACCGGAAGTTCAAATCCGGGGAACTCGTCCGTGTTATGCCGGAATACGCACCACCTAGTACAGATATCGTCGTAATGTTTGCCGACAGGCGCAATCTGGCGCCGAAAACCCGCGCGTTCGTGGATTATCTCGTACGGCGGTTTCGCAAAGTCGAAGACAACAAAATGACTGGCAAATTATCCCTGTAAATGATCGGAAGTTTCCTAGTCAATCCGGCTAAATCGCTTGTAAAGGTGCGAAAGCTCTACCGAAATTGGAAGAGAAATGACTGGGCGCCTCAATCCGACACCTGACATTGAATGGTAAGTGCAGCATTTGCCAATTCGGGTTCCGAGCCGACCTCGAATGCAATGCGGCATCCTGTGATATGATTGGCCGTCAACGCCGGGTTGTCGTTCTGGGAGGGCATGGCGGATCGGAGGATCAGTCATGGAAACACCAAATTTACCTGCCATTCGCGCACTTCGCTCTGCTTGGAACAAGGGCCGGATCGTCGGACAGAAGCGCCCACTGAAACCGAAACATGTCTGGGCAATAAGAGTTCGCCTTGAACTCGCCGAAAACCACAGAGACCTCGCTCTTTTCAACATGGCAATTGATAGCAAGCTTCGAGGCTGTGACCTCGTTCGCATGCAAGTTGTGGATGTGATGGCGTCGGGTCAGATTAAGGAACGTGCGTCTGTTCTGCAAAGCAAGACGCAGAAGCCAGTGCGATTTGAAATCTCGGAAAGCACTCTAGCATCAGTTGCGAAATGGATGGAGGACCCTCTTATGGTTGGCTCTGAATTTCTGTGGCCAGGCCGCTTCCACGAGCGGTTACACATTTCAACGCGCCAATATGTACGGATCGTTCGCGATTGGGTTACATCTATAGGTCTTGAGGCAACAGCCTATGGTACGCATTCAATGCGGCGCACCAAGGTCACACAGATCTACAAAAAGACTGGCAATCTGCGGGCCGTTCAGCTCCTGTAGGGACATACCAAGATGGACAGTACCGTTCGATATTTGGGCGTTGAGCTGGAAGACGCTTTGGCCATCGCAGAAGCCATTGAGATATAGAATGGAGGGGCCGTCTTCGCGGGCGGCCCGTAGGAGACATCGGCCGACCCGCTGGACGCCGCGATACAGCTTCCCCGAAGCGGGCATCGGCTACCGAATGCAGAAACTGATCTGGAAAGAAAGCCGCACTGCGGACGAAGATGACGTCGCCGCTTTTCCGGCCTATCCTATTTGCATTGAGTTCTTTCGGGACAGGTGGTTGACCCATGCAAGATGTAAGAATTGAGACCTGTGCGGAGCTGCCAGCTAAGGGCGAGCTCAATAAAATCCTATCGCAGTATTATGAACTCATCGTCCAAAGGATGCGGGCCATAGGCTTCGATATTGATCCTGCGGCACCCCAAAGTGCGCTCGCTGAATTCTGGGAAAACTCGGATGACTATCTGCCTCCGAAGGGATGTCTGGTTGTTGCACGGTCTGAAGCCGGTGAGATTGTCGGCTGCGGAATGATGAAGTGTCTCGGGCCAGATACCGGCGAGCTCAAAAGAGTTTTTGTTACCGAACAAGCCAGAGGAACGGGCACTGGCCGTGCATTGATTGAGGCGCGTGAGAATGCTGCGCGCAATATGGGTCTCAAAAGGCTGATTGCGGACACGCTCACACCCAATATAGAAATGAGAAACTTGTATCCCAAGCTAGGGTTTGTAGAGTTGGACGGTCCGATAGAAACGACAACGTACAAGGATCAACCCTCGTTACGCCCACATCTGCACTATTTCGCCAAAGATATTTGAGACAAATGCAGCCGCAGTCAAACTTGGCTGGCATAGGTAACAGGCGCTCGCGGCCCAAAGCCGACCTTGGAAGCACGTTCGGGATGCTGCAGTCGCAGCCCACTTAGCGACCATTCGTTGCGATAGCGAGATCCCGAGAGCTACGAACGGGGAAGTTGCGGGACGGAGCAGACCTTGGACTTTGGCATTTAGCTGACGCAGCATTCGTTTGCAAATGCAGCAGATTCGTTGTCGCAGTGCAGCGTAAGTCTCCGAAGCAGCCGTTCAGCATGGCGGAGCTGGTGCGGGCTGAAACTGTAATTTTGCGCAGCCTAATCGGACACGCGAAGACAACCTTGGCTATTCGCTGAATGCCAGATTAGCGGTGACAATGATTGAAGTTCGTTCGTAGAGCTCGCTGATTAGGTAGGAGAGGATCTGGCAATCGGTTTGGGCAACAGGGACATAGGCAGCTCATCGAGGATCAAGAGGTCGAAACCAGACATCAAAGCGGCGGTTCTACCCCACCACGCGGCACCGGACTATACGTGCCTATAGGGTCGGGCGATGCACCCGCAGCGAGACGCTATTGTTGCTGGATGGTCTTTCCAATTGGACGGACTTCCCACAAGCAAATAATGACGAGAAATCCAATGAACCGACGAGTTTTTTCCCTGATCGGGCTGGCATCGCTGACATCAGCCCTGGCACCGGCGTCCTTCGCAGGGCATGCAGATCAGACAGGGTGGCAGATTGCCGACCTATCGAGCGATGGGCTTCGGCTGGCACATGGCGGCATGGCCGCACCCGGTACGCCGGTCAATGACCGGACGCTGTTTCAGGTGGCTTCATGCTCCAAGACGGTGACCGCCCTGGCGGTCTTCACGCTGGTTCGTGACGGGTATTTTGACCTACACGACCCGGTCAACGCGTACCTTGAGCGCTGGCAATTGACCGGTCCGCGCAGTGACAGGACAACGATTTCGGACCTCCTTTCCCATACTGCTGGTACGAACATTCACGGCTTTATGGGGTATAGCGCCGATGACGACATTCCAGACGTGATAGATATCTTAAACGGACAACATCCAGCGACGTCCCCCGCAGTCCGCACAGAGCGGCGGTTGTTCAAGCGTTACGACTACAGTGGTGGAGGGACAACTATTTTGCAGTGCCTTATTGAGGACGTCTCGGATGAAAGTTTTCGCAAGTATGTGACGACAAATGTTCTGCGTCCAATCGGAGCCGCAGGAGCGACCTTTGATCTTGAACCCCGTAGGGCGCATGCGAATGGCTACCTTAAGGATGGGCTGCCGATACCTGGCGGTTTTGTGCGCCATCCTGAAAGCGCTGCCGCGGGCCTTTGGGCGAGCGCCACGGATTTGACTAAAATCATGCGCGCAATCCTTGTCTCTCTGAACGGGGACAGCGATGCCCTGTTGCCGTCCGGTTTGGCCAGGCAGATGATCAAACCTGTAAGTCCCGGTGTTGCGCATGGGGTATTTGTGGAACCGGGCAAAACAATCGGACACGATGGTCGGAACGAGGGGTTCGAATCTGCGATGATAGCCGATCTCGTATCCGGCAGGGTCCGCGCAGGGGTCACGAACCAAAATGGCCAGATGCAAAATGTATTGGATGCGGATCACGCGCTACACGGAAGTGATTGAGTAGCTTATCGCCAGGTCACGACTACTGTCCGTGCTACTATATGCGGCTGACAACAAACGATTGCGCGGTAGGTCGCGCGCCCGTACTTTTGTCGTGCTGAGTGGGTCAACGCTTTGACTGAAGTCGGACAGCGTTCATATGCTCCAGCCGGGGCCTCGCAACAGGGGCACAGCGCACAACGGACCGTGGCGTTAAATCCCACCGGGTAGAAAGCTGGGAACCCGATGTTCGGGCATGGGCCAATAGCTGGTCAAACCGTCACGGAAACCCGAATGTCCAAACGCTGAACACATTGGTTAGGCGCGCGCGGAAACCACGCGCGCCAGCTAGTTATTTGTGGTGGCTAAAAAATGAAGCAGTCTTCCGCCAAAAGCGCGCAGGAGGTGCCTAAGATCGAAACCTCCGCGTCGCCATAGCTAATCTTTGTGAACGAACCGCGAAACGTGATCTCCAAGTCTTCGAAAGACAATCCGGTTTGCGAAAAATCCAAAAGGTCCTCTTCAGGATTGAACCCAAAGATCCGATCTTGACCTGAATCGAGTTGAAACACGAATACGTCGTTGCCCGCGCCACCCCACATGTGGTCCCGGCCTGCGCCTCCCTCAAGAACATCGTCACCGGCACCGCCGCGCAGCACGTCGCCGCCATTGCCGCCAGCCAACACATCATTGCCAGTGCCGCCACGTAGATAGTCGCGCCCATCGCCACCATTCAGCTGATCATCGCCGTGCCCGCCATTCAGGATGTCGTTTCCCGCACCGCCGTTCAGGATGTCGTCACCATCCCGGCCGCGCAGGTGATCGCGCCCGGCACCACCATCAATGTTGTCGTCGCCGTGTCCGCCGCGCAAGTGGTCATTGCCGTCGAGCCCGATAATCTGGTTGTTGTTTTGCGCGGCTTCGGCGGCATCCTTCATGACATCAAACCGATCCCCACTTGCATTTCCGATCCAAAGGGTCGAGTTGTCTGAGAAGGTAAACCGGCCGGTATCAAGATCATCCAACGCACCCTCGAAGGTGAGACTAACACCATCCAATTCCAGGACTGTCTCTGGGCCGCCCGGGGCGTCGCTGTCTTCTGTCAAAGTGATATCAGCCGCTGTGGCCTCTATGCTGAAGCTTTCATCTGATGGGTCGAACGCTGCCCAGGCGTCGTCACCAAAAATAGCGGCAAATGCAGAGACCAGCAGTTCCGTCGGCTCTTCTCCGGAGTGCGTCGCTGCGATAGAAATGATTGTACCAGATTCGACATGAAGGAACGTCGCTGTGTTGGTCCCCAGCGTTCCGCCCTGAAACCCGATGATCTGCTGACCGAAGATGGTGCCAGAGGAGAGGCCGAGGCTCTCCCCATTGATGCCGGGTGTTCCATCTGGCGCGCGGAAATCCTGCATCTCTGCCAACTGATCGGGCGATAGCAGTGTCCGCGACACCAGCAACGCGTCAAGAAAGCTGATCATATCAGCGGTGGTGGATACAACACCGCCCGCAGCCCCAAAGTCCAGCAATGCGTCTGTCACGTCCAAGGGCTGCCCCGGTACGACTTCGGTGTAGGAGCGCAGCAGCCCTTCATTGCCACCCTCAGACCCCAGGATACTATCGTCCATACCGGCAACGGAGAAGATGCGATCCGACAGCAATTCGCCAAAGCTGTCGCCTGTCGCCTGTTCGATTAGTTTCTGCAAAAGCAGATAGTTCGTGTTCGAATACTCATAGGCTTCGCCGGGCGCAAAAGAAGCAGGTTGTTTGGATGCAATCGCCAGCAACCCGTCTGGACCAAGAGGTTGATCGGGAGAAAAGAGCAGTTGCTCGATATAGGCGGGAAGACCGGCCTGACCCGGCACGGAATCAAAGTCAGGTATGCCGGAGCGATTGGCAAGCAATTCTCGCACCGTGACGCTGTTGATGTTGGCTATGTCTTCGAGGCCTGCCAAATCCATCTGATCTGCCAGCGGCGCGTCAAAGTCGATCAGTCCTTCACCGACCAACTGCTGTACGATGACCGACGTCATCATTTTCGTTTGCGAACCGATCTCGAACCGGTTTTCAGCGGTGGCCGGTTGATCGCCGTCAAGTTCAACCGTACCTACGGCGTTTCGCACGGACAGCCCGTCGCGCGCGATTTCCATCAACACGGCAGGCGCTGGTCCGCTATCCGCGAATGGCGTCAATGCGTCTGTTGGAGCCTTGTTCAAGGCGTTGGGGTCCAAATGGGCCATATCAAGTGTCCTTTTCGAAATTGGAAAAATAACAGGCCAACTTGCCTGTCGCGCTCTGCGTGTCAGACTGCGAAGTTCAATGCGTCCGTGTCGTTCGGCGCGGACAGGATATTGTCCAAGGGGTGTCTGGCCCTATTTAAGTGGGCATTTTCTGGGAACCAGCGGAACAAATAGCAGAGCATGGAAATGAAAAGAGGTCAGCCCAAGCAGCGAGCCGAATTCAATGAACCACTTAGCTCTGGCACGGGGCGGCCATATCCACAGCAAACACACGGTCTGCATTAAGATCGGCAACGTAGACCCGTCCATCACCTCCAACCGCGATGTCGTGTGGCAATTGGAAACCGGGCTGGCCCTGATCCGGCCCGTCATAGCGTCCAATCAGGGCACCGTCTGCCGAAAACATGGAAACCCCGCTGCCGGAACGGGAATGGACATGGTGGCGATCCAGATCAAGCGTGTCGCCACCGTCTGCAAAGAACATGCAGCCGCGTGTGTCCACATCGACCCCGAAGGGCCGTCCAACATATGGACCACTAATGACGCGCTGCAATTGACCCAGCTCAGAAAAGACTTGAACTCGCGCATTGCGGCGTTCCGCGACGTAGATGTTGCCCTGAGCATCCGCGGCGATACCGTGTGGGAGGTGGAATTCCCCTGGGTCAGACCCGCGCCTGTTCACCTGCCAGACAAGCCGTCCTTGCGTGTCAAAAACGGCGAGTCTGGAGTTGCGGTACCCATCAACGACGGCAAAGCGTCCCTCCGAGAGGGGAATCACGTCGGTAGGGCGCGCAAAAGTTGCGTCGCTCATCGGGATTGGGAGTCGCGGCAAAACGTTTCGCACACGCAAGAGGGCCTCCAAATAGAAGGGATAGCTATCGCCGAACCTGCGAATTGGTTGGCCCCGCGGATCAAGGTGCACAACGATATTCAGTGAGGTGTCTGCAACCCATATCGAACCGTCATGGGCAACCGATATCCCATGTGGGCTCGCAAACAAATCCGCGCCAAAACGTGCGATTTCTTCACCGGTGTCCGCATCCACGCGAAGAATGACCGGGTCAGGTATCAGCGCTCTGCCAGCGGCGAAGGGACGACCTGCGCGGTGCAAAATGTAGATGCTTTCATCCAGCCCCACAGCGACCCCAGTTACGGCCAGTTCAGTGTCTGTTGCGTTGGGTGGCCAGAAGACTCTCATGTTCGACGCTGTAGTGTCGAAGGCTATTGCCTCGTCAGGATGCAAACCATCCACCGGCTGGATCTGAGCAGGGTCAGTGGCACTCCACCACAATCCAAAGCCGATCAATGCAGCCGCGGCAAGCGCGGCCGTTCTGCGTCTCATGGGGGTCGAAGACCGCGCAGTGCCCGATCGAATTTCAGAGTTTTTCATCTTCGTGTCTCGATAGCGCTCAGCTCAATTGAGGTTGGACTGTGCGGTTTACCGCAGGTGGTTCAGCATCGGCTAAAGGTCTCTTCTCAAAAAGAACTCTCTACTCCCAAGAGCCTTAGGATAGCTGCCTGGTGACTGGCGATTGGGTCAGCGTTTGACAGCACCTGCATCTCGATATCTGGCGGAATACCCAGACCTTCCCAGTGTTGGCCTTCGCTATCGAGATAGACCTCGTTTGATAGATTCAGTTGCCATCCATTCGGCAAGGTTCGTGACAATGCGTCCGACAAGGCACCGCGCGTGGTCTCGCCGACGTGAGTGACGTGAGGCTGGGTCCGCAGAGACAGCGTCAAGACTTCTGCTGCGCTGACCGTTATGTGGCTGGTCAGCAGAAAAATGTCGCCGTCAAACTGAACGCGCGGGCTTTGGTCAATGCGCACGTCCGTCACGATTGGCAGCGCAGCATCGGCGGCGAACTTGCTGTAGGCATGCACGCCCTCGCGTAAGAACCGGCTTGCAACCTCCCGCGCGATGTAGTCGCTGCCGCCAAAGTTCAGGCTAAGGTCAAGGACAATGGACCGCGCCCCAAGCGAGGTCAGGTCGTCCAGGATAACGTCCAACATGCCTTGCGTTGCTGCCAGGTTTTCCTCGAGCGTCGCATCTTGGGGTCCGAACCCGTCCAGTGCGCTGAAAGCGAGGTACCCGACCTCAGATGTTAGCATGCCATATTGAATACGATCGTTACCGCGCATCTGACCTGTATCGCGAAGCATGACCGTCGCGATACTCTCATACCAAATGGACAAACGAAACTCCCGGGCTGCCGATGCTGGATCGCGACCTTCGACCCGTGCGGTGTCGCGCAGATGCCGAAGAACGCGCGCGCGGCCCGGTGCCGAAATCTGACGCGACCCGTCCACGTCAACAATCAGCGCGACATGTGCGTCTCGAATGGGTGCGATCAGCCATGCCAATGCTTCGAACAGGGCTTGGTCGTCTGTGGCATCGTTCACTCGTCGTCTTGCTGCAGCGACGCGATTGACCCAGTCCACATCGTAGAGGGCAAAATAGGGATAGTTGGCATCGAAGAACCTGACGAAGGCCTCGAACACGGCGTTGGCATCTGTGGACATCTCGACTGAACACTGCATCGGAAGAGACCCGAGCCGGATTGCACTTATCCGGTGGGGTTCCATGGGAAATCCAATGCTGAGCCTCTGGCCGTCTCCCGACACCGCGAAGCTGGAACCCGGTAAGAGCTCGTCTAGGGGGACGAGTGTACTGACCTCCGGAAGGCAAAGGTCTTCCGCGGTGCTGAACAGGCGCGCCGTGTGGCTTTGGATCTCCAGAACAAAGCCGTAGCCGTCCGAGTGCCAGACCCCATCAAGCGGTGGGGTCCGACTGTCAAACCCGGCAAATGATCCCAAATATAAGCAGGTTGTCAGCATAATAAGCCTCATCATGTCCTCCGATTTTGAAGTCGGTCGACGACAAAGATGGCCTGAAGGCTCTGCCTTGTCGTCGTGTCGCGTAGGCGACGACACGCAAGAGGATATAGGTACAAGACCGAACAGGGCGCAGGCCCCGAAAGACATGTCGAAAGGGACGCCCGTTCGGGCCGTTTATCAGTTTCAAGCGCTTCTGACGCCATGTTGTAGGCGGTGTGGACAAGTAAAATCAGGCCAATGCCTGCGATCAGCAGCACGTAAACTCGCATGGGAACAATGCGATGTCGCCCGTAGCTCATATGGGGGCGGTCCCTGAACAGGGTATGAGACTCATTGTAAGACATCAGCGACACTCCAGCCAGGGTTTGACATGATTTCCGACCGGCCTATGAAGCCCTGTGCCGCATGCGGATCGTTGAGGAGTTGAAACAACAGCCAGGCCGTCAGGTATCCCCGAAACCGGCCCGCATCATTTGCCAATTCGATGTGGTCCGCGCCATCTGCGACTGCGAGAACCCGCAAACCTGGGCCGCGCATCCCCTCAAAAAGCGCTCTGTTGAGCCACAATGGAGAGATGAATTCATCTTCGGTGCCGGTCAGGATCAGCGTTGGAGCCGTGACCGCGCCGGCATCATAGTCCATGTCGAGCCGAAAGAACGCGATGGCGTCGTCGGTCGGCGTTCCGTGGATCGCCAAAGCTGTCGCGCCGCGTCCGGTCTCATATTGTGTGTGGGCGTTGATCGTGCTCACCGCGCCCTGGGACGATCCCACAAGCGCGAAAGTGTCCGCGTCTATGCGCGCAAAAAGCGGGTGGTTACGAGTCATCGACCAAAGCCTGGCATTGGCAAGCATGGCCACCGCGCGTTCACCAGTGGCCATCTGCCGATCATCACTCCCGATCACCACCATTCCCCAAGAGGCGAGGTGCTTTGCAATGGCATCGTAGGTTCCAATGGGCTCACCGGTCCCGTTCTGCCAGACCACAAGGGGAGCAGACCCGTCGTGACCCGCAGGGAGGTACACACGGCCCCCGGGCTGGCCAAAGGTTGCCGGGATATCAGTTGTCGTGACCGCATGAGGCCCGGCGCGGCTATAAAGGAATTCGATCTCTTGTTCAGCGTCATAGGCATGCGGAGTCGAGGTTGCACACCCGCCGAGCACCAGGAGGGCAACTAACATGGCCATGCCAGTGCTGGGGCGCATGTGAAACTGATATGGTATGGTCATTTTGAGCCTTGTCATGTGTTTGCACTGTGCTGCAGTTGGCGCAAAATGTTCGGTCTGTCGTCTCTTCCTATTGGCGAGGAGCACGCGGTCCTGAGGTGGAGCACTGTCTAGTCCGGATGGGTGCGATTTTGGTGCGCAAACACCGCGACCGGCCCAAAAGCATGTCTTTGTGGTTAGGCGCGACCCCGACCGGGCTGATGGTTGCTAACCCTGTGCTTTCGCGCTCCATCGTGCAGAACCGCAATTTGTCTTCGCACACGACAGTTGATCTGGTTCGGCAAGATTCAGCTTTCGGCTGCACCTGTGCGACGCAGGAAACCGCTGATGCTTCGTCTGAGTTGGACGGGATTGTCGGTATGTAACATGTGCCCGCCCGGCAGCTTCACGTATTCAGCCCCGCGGATACGTTGGGCCAAAAGGCCCGCGCCGTGATGCGTCGCCGAGTTTCGTTTACTGACGATAATGAGGGTTGGAACAGCTATCGCAGCGAGGCGTAGGCGTCCGTCATAAAGGGATGCGGCCTCCAGCGCTGCCGAAATCCGCCGCCGATCCATCTGAGCCAACTGTCGCTGAAGCTCGACCTTGGTATCGCGGCTTTCGCCCAACCCAGAGAGGTTCGCGAGCAAGGACGTCGGGAACGAGCGGTACAGGGATGCTGCGACCGTCGCAGACAATCGCCAGACAAGTCGGTCACGCACCGTCGGAACAGCTTCGATCAAGATTAACGCCTTGATGCGATCCTGCAATCGGGCAGCCAGTTCAAGCGCAACCATTCCACCAAGTGAATGCCCTATGAGCACGGATCCGAGTGGCACGTTATCTGACAAGCGTTCAGCATATGCTTCTACCCTATATGGCTGCGAGAGCGGGTTGGTCCCGTGGCCGGGAAGGTCCGGTGTCAAGGCCTTGGTGTATCCGTTCGTGATCGGGTGCCAAGTGTCACCAGCCAGACCCGCACCATGAAGCCAAACACTATCGACAAATGCCAATGGATCGGTCGGTGCTACGATCGAACCAACGGGACTGGTGACGGGGTCAGGATCGCGTGACATTTTGGGGCAGCCCTTTCGCATGTTCGGGGCCGTAGGATGCGGCCTGCAGCCCCCACATGGCATTTTTACGCTGCGGTATCGTCCGCATGGCCCCAAATTTGTGTCCGACCCGGTCGGCGCGGACAGGACATACGGGCACACGCGTTGAGCAAAGACACTTTGGCAAGTAGGGTTTGGGGGTATCCCGCCCAAACGCAGTTTGCCAGACCGCACTATGACCTTTGACCCGGACACCCTGTTGATTGCCACAGTCGCCGCCACTTTTGCGGTCGCTGTCTTGGCGGCAATGATCAGCTGGTCCCAGCGGTGGAGCGCGTCCTCACGGGCAAGCCTGGCGGTGTTTTTCGTAATGTTCGCTGTCAGCGAGCTTGATACGGTTCTCGTCACGCTTACCAGCGAAATTCCACAAGCCGTTCGCGATGGGACCGCACTGTTAAGTGTCGTTGCCAATTTTTGCCTGATGCCTGTCTTCTTGCTTTATGTGCGCGAGTTGACGCTGAGCAAGGGCCAGTATGAGACAAGGCGCTCGGTTGCGCTTCATTTTGCATTGCCTTGCTCGGCGTTCTTATTTGCAGTTATCGCGATGGCGCTACCGGAAGCATCACGCGATGTCTGGTACGCAGGAGTATCCACACCGGAGCCCCTGCCAGGTCTCGGTTTCCTGATATATGGCTTCGCGGCCCTGACCATCGCGCTTGTTGTCCAATGGGCGCTCTATGTGTTCTGGGTCATCCGAACCCAAACAAAACACATTGCGTTGCTCAAGCAGCATTTCTCAAGCACCGAGGGGCTTGAATTGCGCTGGGTCGCGGTCCTCGCCGGTGCCATGGGAACTTATGTCTTGCAAAGCCTCATCGGTGAGCTGCTTGCCGTTTCTGGGTCACGAGACCCCATTGGCCCGTTGCTCGATGGCCTATGGGTTCTGATTGTAATTCTCTCCCTTGCGCTCTGGGGGCTTAGGCCATCGAAGGAGTTGGATTTCGTCACTGCGGAATTGGAAAGCCTCGAAGAGCCGCACAGCAAAAAATATGTAAAGAGCGCTTTAGGTTCGGACCAGTCTGAACGGATAGCGCGTAAGCTTATTCTCGCGATGGAGAAAGAACATTTGTATCGCGACCCTAATCTAACACTCAGCGCTTTGTCGGCACATATTGGCGTGTCGCTGAACTATGTGTCCCAAACGCTGAACCAGCACATTCGCCAATCCTTCTTTGAATTCGTAAACACTTGGCGGGTCAAAGAGGCCATCCCTTTGGTTGAAGAAGGTGCATCGACGGTCCTGGCGATTGCTTATGAGGTCGGCTTCAACTCTCGCTCTTCGTTCTACACCGCTTTCAAGCGGGAAACGGGCATGACGCCCACCAGTTGTAAAAACGCTGTAGCCAAGGCGAAGACTGCCAATCACAAAACATCCATTGCGAATGCCAGAAAGCCATGACAACGGGCAACAGACTACGAATCCGTGCATATGAACCAAATGATTGGCCACGTCTGTGCGTCATTCATGATGCGGCGCGCAAAGACGAACTCGCCTATACGGTCGGCGTCGCCGCCTTTCGTTCCCTTGAAGAAACCTTCGAAGATGAAGGGTTGTTCGACGCGGATTTGGCGGTCGCCGTGCGAGACGGCGTCGTAGCAGGTTTTGCGGCCTTCGACGAAACAGAACTGACGTGGCTCTATGTCGATCCTGCGCTTTCACGTCTTGGCGTTGGACGCGCACTTCTTCGCTATGCCATGAGCCGAAGCAACGGGACCATGCAGATTGATCTCCTTGAAGGCAACAGTCCCGCTCAGGCGCTCTATGCATCTGAAGGGCTCGTGATTACTGACCGCCGAAAAGGAAACCTCATTGGAAATGAGTGCTTCCCTGCGACAGGCCTTGTGCTTCGCTACGGCGATTGAGTAGCCCACAACCGTGATCATTCATACCAAGCCTGTCTGAAAGTGCGATTTCTTGTGCTACCCCCCTTGTCCGTCCCGGCAGGACTGGACGAAATTTCGTGACGGGAGAAACACATGTTGGGTGCCCATGACGCTGGCAGGGCGCTTCCGTTCGGTGCCTGGCAGATCACGGTAACAGAAGCGTCCAGTCGTTCACACTGCGCGCACCTTGACGCCCGCTTTCTCATCGCCCGCGTCGCCGCGCAACCAGATACTGGAAGCACTCTTGCCTCCGTCACAAACTTAAAAACACCGATGCGTAGACGACGATAAGCCGAACCAAGCGAGCACACATTGAACGCGGTTCTGCCGCAAACTTCGCCCCCACCTGTCAGTTCGACTGCATTTCTGGTAGCGCGTGCTGGAACACGACAGGAGCAGGCCGTGAAGATCTCATTTAAGGGCGCGCATTTTCCGAAAGACGTGATCCTTCACGCGGTTTTCTTCTATCTCCGCTACGGTGTTTCATACCGGGATCTGGAAGAAATCGTGGCGGAACGTGGCGTTGATCTGGATCATACGACGCTAAACCGTTGGGTCAGTCGATATGCAGGTCCCCTTGCTGAAACAGGGCGGTATAGAAAGCGTCCCGCAGACCGTTCGTGGCGCATGGATGAAACCTATGTGAAAGTAAAAGGCGAATGGGTTTATCTTTACCGAGCGATCGACAAACACGGCAAGACCTGGATTTCATGTTGTCCGAGCGCCGGAACAAAGCCGCTGCGACGAGGTTCTTCGCCCGCGCTCTCGAGTTGAACGGATTGCCACGCAAGATCGTCATCGACAAAAGTGGTGCCAATACTGCTGGCATCAAGGCGATCAACAAGATGTTGAAAGGCTTTGGTTGTCCGATCCCGATCGATATGGTCAGGCGGAAATACCTCAACAACATCATTGAACAGGATCACCGCTTCATCAAACGAAGGATCAGACCCATGCTGGGCTTCAAATCTTTCGCTTCAGCCGCATCTGTCCTGGCAGGCATAGAACTGGTCAACATGATCCGCAAAGGTCAATTCACACCCAAACTCCGTCCGTTTCAGCAGTTCGCCCAACTGGCGGGGTAAACTGCTAATCAATTCCACTGATGTTCTGCCATCCAAAAAGTTTGCGACAGAATCCCAATTACCTGCTGATTTATGTTTTTTTCAGTCATGCCCGTATCTCCTGGTCGAGTGAAAGAACAAAACCAGACCAAATTTGGGAACTTGCTGATAGAAGAAAATTGATAGATAAAACGATCTATCGCGAATTTTTCTTGGTGGTAAATGCCGTCCAACCAGATAAGTCTAACCTGGCTGCGTAGCTTTGAAGCCGCGGCCCGACATCTGAATTTTACCAGTGCAAGCGTCGAATTGGGGCTGACGCAGGCTGCCGTCAGCCTGCACATCCGATCATTGGAACAGCAGTTGCAGCACAAGTTATTTGTGAGGCGCGCAAGACACCTGTCTCTCACAGAGCTTGGTCAGGCTTATTGTTCAACTGTCCGGCAGGCGCTTGCTGATATCGATATGGCCTCGGCAAACCTTTTCGGGTCGATGGCGACGAAGACAGTTACGATCAAAGCGCCGATATCGACCGCTTCACTTTGGCTTGCGCCCCGTCTTCCGTCGTTCAAGAAAGACCACCCGACGATAAATCTTCGCCTTGTGACAAATATCTGGACAGAGACCACCAATTTAGAAGAGATCGACGTAGAGCTGCGCTTGGGTCGTGGCAACTGGACCGACGCACTCTCCGAGAAACTCTCTGATGAAGCGATCGTCCCGATATGCGCTAAAGGCCGGAAGAACAGTTCAAAGCAAGTGCAGGATCTGCTGTCTGGTCCATTTGTTCACATATTAGGCCATGAAGGCCATTGGGAACGATACTTGAGCGCATATGACTGCACCAAGCCGCAAGACGCCCCGCAATACTTGGTAGACACAACCATTTCTGCGCTGCAACTTGTCGCGAGTGGCGGTGGCTATGCCCTAGTGTTCTCGCGACTGGTCAATGCCGAAAATGGGCTCGCCTCGGGCGTTCGATTTGCCGGCAAACCGCTGCCACACCCGGATGCACATTTCCTAATGCAACCTGTTTCCAAAAAAGCTGTACGACCAGAGGTCGAGATCTTTGTGGACTGGTTGCGTAAGCAGTTTAAAGAAGATGTTTGATCTTGGGATGAAAATAGATTTTGCAGCGAGAGGGACGGTTTTGTCGACCACGATCTGCAACGGTATGCCTTTGTTGGCCAATGCCTCGGCGAAGAATTGCTTGGCCGCCGCGGTATCACGACTTTCAGACGGCATAATATCAAGGGTTTCGCCGTCGCGATCAACCGCCCGATACCGATACTTCCAATGGCCGCGCACTTTGAGATAGGTTTCGTCCATGTGCCATGAAACTGCACTAGGGCGCTTGCATTTGTGCGTCTCAATCTTGACTTGGGGCGAGAATTTCACCACCCAATCTGCTGATTGTCACATGATCAACCGCAACGCCCCGCTCAGCCAATATCTGCTCCAGGTCGCGTTAAGGCACTGAGTATCGTGAGTAAAAGTAGATTGCGTGGACAACGATGTGCTTTGGAAAATGGCATCCTTTGAACGAGAGCGTGTTGAGCATCCGCTTTGCAGATTGACTCACGCATCATGCCGGTCGGGGTTATTCCAGGCAATCAAGTTGAAAAGTTTGCGGCAGAGCCTGCAGGAGAAATTCCACCTGACTAAACCGGCAACGCGGTGCTTCAGGTGCCACTAGATGCGTTGAAAGATTAACTGCCGGGATTGCTGGTTTCTGCCAGCTCGTGAACAGGTGGCATTTGGTCGGGTAACCGATTTCAATGGCCAAAAAGTGCTGCATAGAGTCCGAATGCTCCGACGGCGATGAGGCTGAGTGCCCAAACGACATCAAGATTGAACCATGTCTTTGAGAGGAACCTGAGCCCCAGCCAAAGGTAGATCACAACTGCGATGGTGCCGCCAGCAATTGTCATCGACAACGTGTGTACTGCTGCAACAAGAAACGCAGTCGTCACGTTGCTGCTCATAAGTGTTTGTGCTGCGGCATGACCGGTTTCGTTCGCTCCAATCGCACAGATGCCCAGAAAAATCGGCACCAGCATCAAACCAGCCCCATGCGCCATCGCAGCGAGGAATGACCAGAGCGCCAACCGGGCAGGATGCACGCGCGCCAGAATTTTCGGATGTCTTCGGTTGATCAGCAGATAGAGGCCCATGGCGATAACCAAAAGCCCGGCGACCACGCGGATTTGAACTTCCCACTGAACAAGGAACATCATCAGTGAGAGCGGCAACAAGATGCCAATCATCGCGAGGAAATGCCCCGTGGCCAGCATTGCCAGCGCTTTTGGCAGGGCGCTGTGCTTTCGCTCCATCAACGCCGCCGAAACGGCCAGCGGCCAACCCATGCCAGGGTTGATACCGTGGTAGAGTCCAGAAAAAATGACAGCCCACCAAAGGGCTGTCATTGTTGTTATGTCGCCCATTTCTTAGACGGACGGATAGCAGAAGCTGTCGGTCGAACAGTCACCGCCTTCCAGGCGAATTTGGTGACTGCGCAGACCTTTGGGGAAGTCGACATAAAAGTCATTGTTCAGAGTCAGCCCCCCGTTTTCGCCCACATCGGCCATCACCATTTGTCCGCCTTCGTCGTCGGGATAGAACTGGTTGTCCCAGGTGGAGTAAAGCGAGTTGGTCCAGTAGACGCGCTTGCCGTCGCGGCTGATTTCAACCATTTGCGGGCCATAGGCAAAATCCTTGCCGTTGGAGTGCTTGGTGTCGCGGGCGATGCCGCCCAGCTCGACTTTTCCGGTCAGCTTCGGGTTCATCGGGTCGCTGACATCGTATTGATGCATCTCGCCCAGCCCCCAGCACGCAACATAGAGGTATTTGTCGTCTAGGCTCAGGTCGATATCGGTGACCAGCGGCGGCACGGCCTCGAACCCTTGCAACAGTGGCGGCAGGTTCTCTGGCTTTTCGGGGCGCGGGTCGATGGTGATCGTTTTCTTGGACTGCCATTTGCCGTCGTCACCGCGCCACCATGTGAAAATTGCGCCTTGCAGGTTGGTGGTGTCCACCACGACACCACAGAAACCATAAGATTTTGTCGGGTCATGCGCAGGGCGAATTTCCAGTGCCATCTGGTAATTGTCGCCGAAATCCATCGTCTGGATATTCTTGCGCGCGCGCAAGTCCCAGAAGTGGATCGAATGGCCATACTTGTTCGACAACAGGTCCTCGGGCACCACGCCGTTTTCAAACTGCGGCGGCAAACCCCATTCGGAACTAACCATGTAGTCCTGCGGCAGGTTCCACCAGAAATCATAGTGCTTGTCCTGCTTGCCGCGATCCATCTCGTATTGCCCGATTATTTCGAACGTCTCGCAATCCATGATGAAGATGCCCGGAGGTCCGTCTGTACCGTCTTCGCCGCCACCTCCAAGGCAGGAAACATAGATCCCTTCGGGACCGCAGTGGATGGTGTGCGGGCGCGAATAACCGGTTTTTGCAAATAGTTCTTCGGGTTCGATCGTCTTGTGGATCTTGGCCTTCAACGGGTCTTTCACGTCGATGATGTAAATACGTGAGGATCGGATTCCAGGTACGATCAGATAACGTCGTTCCAGAAAGGCGTGTCCGGTCAGAGGAGACAGAGATGACGAACAGGCGTTCCAGCCGAAATGGTGAAATTCGTCGCCTTTGTTGGGGACAATGACCTGATGTACGATCTGGCCATAGGTGTCGGAGTCCGGTTTGAGGTCAATGACCGCGATGCCATCAGATTGCGATCCGTCCGGGCTGAGCATTACAGTGAAGGCGTAGTTTTCCACCGGTGCCTGCATGGCAAGCTTAGGCGAGGCGTGAAACGTTGGATCTGGTCTCAGGTTCATTTGGTTTCCTCCGGTTTGTTGAATTTTTCCTATTCTCAGTGTCATCCTTTTGGCCAAAAGGGCCGTTAGTTATTCGTTTCCTTATGTATCCGTTACGTTGCACAGCTGGATTGCGCCACTGACCTTCTTGGACAAGCCTTTCAGTTTTTCGCCGATCTCGATGCGGTATTCGGTGCGGAACCGGCGAATGGGGCCAACCGCACCAATACTGAACGTAGCTCCGATGTTGCCGATCGATACCGGTGCCGCAACGCTGGCAATTCCGATGTCGATTTCCTGATCACAATCGGCAAAGCCGCGTTCGCTAATTATCTCGAATTCGCGGCGTAGCTCATCTTCGGACGTCTTGGTGTGTTCAGTATACGTCTTCAGGCTCCCTGACATGATGCTTTCGCGAAATTCCGGTTCCGCAAAGGCGGCAATGGCTTTCGAGCACGAGCAGGCATGCATGGGACGTACGCCCAAGCCCGGATGAATGAAGGCACGAGCGGGATCATCGGGTGTTTCTACGTGGATGATTTCAACTTTGTTGTCGCGAAAGCGCGCAAGAAAAACCGTTTCATTAAAATTAGTCGCTGCGAGGCGCATGAGGGGGGCTGCACAGCGTCGGACATCGGCATCGGACTTTCCAAGCAAGGCAATCCTGATCATCCGTTCGCCAATGATGTATTTTCCGTCATCAGAGGGTTCGTCGAGGAGATTTTGTTCAACAAGTGACTGAATGAGCCGGTAACATGTGGGCTTGGGCAGATCGGTTGCACGTTGAACCTCCGCCACTGAAACAGGGCGTCCGACGACTGCGATGATTTCAAGTATCTGGATCAGACGTTCTAGGTGCATGTTAATGAAATTCTCACAACACGAGACTGTATATTGAATGATGAGAATCTTTCGCCCAAACGCAAGTATAATCTTTGGGAAATCTATATGCGGACAGTGGCGGCGGCTGCGATTGAGACCGAAAAATTCCTTGAGATCATTGAGGTTGAGCTAGACGGATCACAGGCTGGCGAAGCCCTGATAGAGATCTATGCGACAGGGACTGTAGCTGTTGCCAATCCGGCCGAGGCCGAAATTGACTGAACCGGTTTCGCGTCGGATAGGGCGGGATAGGCCCAACGCTATTCAAAGGTTACGACCTGTTGGCGCGGTTCAGATCATTAGTGTCGACCCTATGCATGCACCTAAGTAGATCCCTGCGGTTTTCGAATTCTGGCAAGGAAAGTTACCGACTTCATCTTTACTGAAGTTAATTAAAGCTAATTGAGTTTGACTGATATCGCCCTCTAGCTGCATTCTGCTCTGAATCGGAATTGCCGAATTTGGAGCCAGACGTGACCACTTCTGAACCTGATCGCGTCGTTTCAGTCGGCGAGCAATGCTCGGCTACCAGATGTGAACCGTCGGTAATCCTTGAATGTGCCGCTACCGGAGACGTAGCGCTAACCGCCACGCTGCATGAGAAGATCGGCACGTGTGTTCGAACCAAAGGCCCGTCGGGTTCATGGTACAAAGCCAACTAACCTGTGCGGAAAAATAATGAAAAAGTGACAACTGGGAGGAACCTTATGTCATTACCTGAACCATTTACGGATCTAGAGATAGAAACGGCGGATGCCGGTTTCTATGAGAATTACAGCGTACCGATCGCGCTGATCAGCAAGGGCATCATGGTTGCCCTTGTACTGTGGGCGCTTGTCTTCCCGGCCAATGCCAACAGCACCCTCGGTAGCTGGAATGGCAAGCTGCTGGAAATCTTCAACAGCTTCTACATTGTTATTGTCGGCCTGTTTGCCATCTTTCTGGTGATTGTGGCGATCCTGCCGTCGACAGGGAAGCGGGTCATGGGAACACCTGGCGAAAAGCCCGAGTTCTCGAACTTCTCGTGGTTCTCGATGATGTTTGGTGCCGGTCTGGGTGTCGGCCTGATGGTCTTTGCGACCGCTGAACCGCTGGGCCTGTGGGGATCAAACCCCGAGGTCGTGTCCGGTGCAGTTGCTGGCAACGATCCCGACTCCGTTCAGTCGGCCTATCGGTATACCTTCCTGCACTATGGCTTCCACGCCTGGGCAATCTATGTGGTGACTGGCCTGTCGCTGGCCTATTACGCCTATACCCGTGACATGCCTCTGACCATCCGTGCGGCTCTGACCCCGCTGTTCGGTCGTTTGATGAACGGATTCCTTGGCCATGTGGTCGACGTTCTGGGCGTTGTTGCAACGATCCTGGGTGTGTCCGTGACCATCGGTTTTGGCGTCAGCCAGTTCATCGACGGTCTCTATGCCATCACCGGCATGGAATGGATCATGGACTTTGGCGGAGATGTTCCGACGCCAAGCAAAGTTGGTCTGATTGCTGGTCTGGTCGTTATCATGGGCTTGTCCATCATTTCGGCGGTGTCGGGTGTTGGCCGGGGTGTTAAATACCTGTCGAACCTGAACCTTGTCCTGTCGATCATCCTGCTGGGCACGTTTGTGATCTTCGGGTCCTTTGTCTTTGCTATGACCACCTATGGTACAGCCCTGGTTGATTACCTTCTGAACTTCCTCTCGCTGAGCTTTGGTGCCTATGGCCCGCTGTCAGCCGAGGCCTTTGCGGCGGCTCTGCCTGCCGAAGCGCAGGCACATGCGGATGCCCTGATGGGTGGCGCAACCAACGCCTGGGGCAGCTTTGATGGCTTCAAGAGCGGTCTGGAGGGCGCAGCAGCTGAACTGGACGAGGCCACGCTGGCCGCGGCATATGCCGCTGGTGAGCAGGGCCGTCAATTCGGCTGGCAGGCCGGTTGGACCACGTTCTACTGGGCCTGGTGGATTGCGTTCTCGCCGTTTGTGGGCCTGTTCCTGGCGCGTATCTCCAAAGGTCGTTCGGTGCGTGAGTTCATTCTGGGCTGTGTCTTCGCACCGGCGCTGGTGTGCTTTGCCTGGATGACTGTACTGGGTGGCACCGCGATTGATCTTGAACTGGCCGGTGCCGCAGAAGGCGCGATCATTGGTGCCTCGAACACAAACAAGCTGTTCGTGACCCTGTCCTACATGATCGACGGAGGGCTGCTGTCCATGCTGAACGTCATGTGCGTGATCCTGATCATGACCTTCCTGGTGACCTCAGCTGACTCGGGCATTCTGGTGATGAACACCATCATGTCCGGCGGCAGCCAGGAGACCGGCATCAAGCACCGCATCATCTGGGGGGTGATCCTGACGGCTGTGATCGGCGCGCTGATCCTTGCTGCAGGGGAAAACAACCCGATGGATGCGTTGCGCAACGCGATGATCATCGGTGCATTGCCATTTACCATGGTGATGGCCCTGATGATGGTCTCGCTGACCAAAGCGCTTTACCGCGACGGACAGCGTGACAAGCATGCTGACGCAAGCACACAGGCTGCCGAGTAATCAACCTATAGCGTTACGAACCTTGCGCCGCCCCTTTGATCGGGGGCGGCGTTTTCGTGCAGCGGTGGGTTAAGTTCTGACCAGTGTTTCGTGCCAGACGTCAGACAGGCAGCATGTTTGCAGAAGCAGCACAAATGCTACTGCGCGCACATGGTATGCCAGATCGGTGGTGATGCCTGGGCCATAGTCCGCCTCTTCGCTGCAATCAGAGACGAACATTACCCGTTGCACGAGCTAGACTTGCGGCATTGTCAGTGCTGTCTCGAAGAACTGGTACGAATTGATCTCGTACAGTTTGGACGAAAAATTGCTATCGGAATTGGGTTAGGCACCTAAAGAACGGTGCTGCCGCTTATGTCAATCCGGCGATTCAAACCTCGGTCAGGTGCTTTCTGACAGTTGGATCAATCCTATTACTTTGAATTGGGTAAATGCCACAAGCTGCGATCGCCTCGCGCGCAGTTACGCGTTCGTGCAGACGTTTCCAGATTGTTTTGGCAGCGTATGGATGGGGGTATGGGCGCCAAGCAACGCCCATGGTCATCCCTCGCAAATACTTCAGTTGCTGGCGATGCGCCGAGTACAAGATTGTATTGGAAACGCTGCCTTCGCGCGCGAGCTCGTGTTCGGTCACGAATATCCTGTTCCCGCGCATAGTTACAAAGCCAGCGTAGCGCGAAATCTGATGCATGCTCTTGTCTGGAGACGTGGCAATTTCACGGGACCGGATCGTGATTAGCCCTTCAACTTCCTGAATGCGGATCAATGAACAGAAGATTTTTCCTTCCCAAGATGGCGTGCAGAAATAGGAATGATAAAAACCTATGTAGCGCCTCAGGTTCTTCTGTTGCCCCCGGAAGGGTTCCAAAAACGCATCTGTGGGCGTTTTCCCAACTTGTGGCAGGACGCCTCTTAGCATTCGTTCGAAGCTTGCAGTTTCCTCGAAAAGCTGTGCTTCGGTCAGGTCGAAATGACGTGCAATGCGGCGCATGTTATGGGCAGAGGGCAGGCTGGAGCCATTCAAATAGCGATTGAATTGCTGTCTATTGACGCCGATTTCGCGGCAAATCTGCGAAATGTTTCCATGCTCTGCGCACAACGATCGTAAGTTGGCAGAAAAATACTCGGACACAAGAAAAACCTTTCGCGTTTTGACGCTATATCACTGCAAACTGCGTCAACTCGCATAAGATTGCACAATTTGATTTATCTGCAAATCGGTTTCTTCTTCAGCATCAGATCGTAACAGACAAGCTTCAGATGCCAATCGAAACAATCGAAAACACATGGATCACACTCGCCGATGGGCGACGGCTTGCGGCGCGCCTCTGGTTGCCCGAGACAGGCCCCACACCGGCCATTCTGGAATATCTGCCATATCGCAAACGTGACGGCACCGCGCCCAGAGATGAAACAACACACACGGTTTTTGCAAAGGCGGGCTATGCCTGTATTCGGGTCGACATAGCTGGCACCGGGGACAGCGAAGGGCAATTCGACGACGAATACTCGGAACAGGAACTGCATGATGGTGAGGAAGTCATAGCCTGGATTGCCGCGCAGGATTGGTGTGACGGCAATGTCGGGATGATTGGGATATCTTGGGGCGGGTTTAATGGTCTGCAGCTGGCCTTCAGGCAACCACCTGCACTGAAAGCCATCGTCAGTGTCGCTTCGACTGTGGATCGATATGCCGATGACATCCATTTCATGGGTGGGTGCCTGCTGAGTGACAACATGAATTGGGGCAGTCAGATGTTTGCCTATCTGACGCGCCCAGCTGATCCAGAGCTTCGAGCAGATTGGCGACAGGACTGGCTTGCCCGACTGCAAAACGTCCCATTCTCTTCTGCAGATTGGCTGCGACATCAGACGCGCGACCCATATTGGAAGCACGGCTCAGTTTGCGAGGATTGGACCGCGATCCAAACCCCTGTCTTGGCGATTACAGGCTGGGCAGATGCTTATGTCAATGCGCCTCCGGCTTTGGCAGCCAACCTGACGGCGCCAACCAAAGCTATCATTGGGCCGTGGGAACACCGCTATCCGCACATCTCAAAGCTCGATCCCGCAGATTTTCATTCCGAAGTCGTCGGGTGGTTTGACCGCTGGCTGAAGGGACAACAAAACGGCGCCGAGGATTTGCCTGCCTATCGGACTTACATGCAGGAACACTTCAATCCGACTGCGCAAAACGGTCCTCGGAAAGGTCGTTGGATTGCAGAGACGGCATGGCCGTCACCTCATGTCTCAGAACGGGTCTGGCATCTGGTTCCTGGTGGGTTTTCGCGGGACCCGGTGGTTGGTACGGTCGTTGTCACGTCGCCCAACCATGTTGGTGGGGAAGGCGGATATTTCTGTGCGGGCATGCGTATCGACAATGAACTTGCAGGGGATCAGGCCGGTGATGATGCCTTATCGGTCTGTTTTGACAGCTCGCCGCTGCAAGCACCGCTCGAGCTGCTGGGTCGGGCAAAGCTAAAGTTCCAGTTTTCAGTGGATCAGCCTGTTGCCCAGCTTGTCGCGCGGCTGTGTGATGTTTCACCCGAAGGTGTGTCACAGCGGATCAGCTATCGTCCGTTGAACCTGTGTCACTACCACAGTCATGAGACGCCGCAGGTCCTGCAGCCAGGTGAGATCTACGAGGCTGAAATCACGCTGAACGAATGTGCGCACCATTTGCGCGAGGGCCACGTTTTGCGACTGGCGTTGTCGACGTCTTATTGGCCGATTGTCTGGCCAGCACCTCAATCGGCCAAGGTAACTTTACACTTGCTGGATTGTACTCTTCATCTGCCGGTGCGCGAAGTTGCGCATGAAATTCAAGCCTCTGAACCCGGCCCGGCGCAGGCGTATCCGGTTCTGGCAGCTGAGCAGTTGCGTTTACCTTCAGCGCAATCAGAACGCACGGTGACGGAAAGCGGTTGCGTGGTTCTGGAGACGTTTGATGACTATGGTAAAACGCGCGATCCCTACCACGATCTGATTGTTGGTAGCGACGTACGCATGCTTTACCGCATTCACCCCGATGATCCGAAAACCGCGTATTTCGAGATCGCTTGGAGTTTTTCGTTCGAGCGCGAAGAATGGCAGGTCGCCATCACGACCGAGTGCCGCATGAGCTGTGACACCGAGAATTTCTATCTCTACCGCAAACTACGCGCCACCGAAGGCGCAAATGAAATCGAAGTCCTAACAAGGGAATGGTCCGAAACCGTTCCACGCGGACTTCTCTGACTTAATCTAAGGGAGGATACTATGAAGATCGAATGGACAAAGGCCAATGTTGGTCGCCGGAGGTTTCTGAAAGGTGCAACTGCGCTAGGGGCCGCTACAGCGCTTCCGATGGGGTGGGCGAACCGCGCGTTTGCAGCAGATGACGGTGTTCTGCGGGTGCGGGCTTATGGTGATGCACAGAACATGGATCCAGCACATTCCGTTGGTGTCGTTGAAGAAGAAGTGCATGCCTCCATCTACAACAAGCTGATCCAATACAAGCCGGGCGAGGAATGGGGTTGGCAAATGGATGCGGCAACTATGATCGAGCAGGTTGACCCGACCCATATCAAGTTCGCATTGCGTGACGATATTGGATTCACCAACGGATTTGGCGCGATGACTGCTGAAGACGTCAAATTCAGCATGGAACGGATCGTGGACGACACGACCGACAGTCCGAATAAGCCCGACCTAGGGCCATTCAGCCATGTTGAAGTGACAGGAGACCGTGAAGGGACAATCGTTCTGAACAGCCCGTTTGCCCCGATCTGGTCGATTGCCCTGCCGTATATTACTGGAAACATCGTCTCGAAGGCAGCGGTCGAAGCCGCCGGTGGCCGGATCGGTGCTGATCCGGTTGCGGAATCCGGCCCGTATCTGCGAGACAGTTGGTCGCCCAAAGAAAAGACCGTTCTAAAGCGCAACCCTGACTGGAAAGGGGATGCCCCCGCTTGGGATACCGTCGAGATCTATCCGATCGATGATGAAAACACGGCCGAGATTGCGTTCGAGGCAGGCGAGTTGGACGTAACTCGCGTGTCGCTGGGCTCGGTTGAGCGGTATCGCGCCGGGGTTCCCAATGGTGGGTCGCTGGTTGAGAAACCCTCGCTTTACTATGTCTGGATGGGAATGAACGTCGAGCATCCAAAGCTGCAAAATCAAAAACTGCGGCAGGCAATTCAGCACGCAGTGGATGTTCCGAGCATCCTGGAGGCAGCATATTTTGGAGCTGCTGAACCGGCTACCGGCATCATCGCACCGGGCCTTGCTGGCCATCGGCCATCTTCGCTTGTACCACCTGAGGCGAACTTCGAGAAAGCCGCGCAGTTGCTCGCGGAATCCGGTGAAACCAATGTCACGCTAACCCTCGATACGTTGAACAAGACGACCTTTACAACAACTGCACAGATTATTCAGGCGACGCTGGCGCAGATCGGAATCACGGTTGAGGTTAACGTTCTGGAATCTGGGGCATTCTGGGCGTCCGGTGACAATGAGAACCTACAGCTTGTTCTGAACCGTTTCTCGATGACGCCTGATCCGTATTATGCGACGTCGTGGTTCACACCAGAACAGATCGGGAAATGGAACTGGGAACGGTTTAACAGCCCGGAATTTAACGAAATCCATGAATCTGCGGCTGCTGAAACGGACATCGCAAAGCGAGCTGAAATGTATCAGCGTGCGCAGGATCTGATGGAAGAAAGCGGTGCTTATCGCTTTATCACTCACGAGGCGACACCGGTTATTCACAGCGCACGCGTCATTCCAGCGCTGCGGCCAGATGGCCTGTCCCTGCTTCGCTATTTTGGCAAGGCGACCTGATCTCCCCAGGTCGACCGGGTGCGGCGGGTGCGTAACGCTCGCCGTACCAACACCAACGCCATCAAGCCAAAAGGAGCCAGTTGGCCATGCTGAAATTCGCAACCCGTCGCTTCGGGCTGTCGCTGCTTATCCTGTTCGTGGCGGTCACCGTCATGTTCCTGATGATCCGCGCCGTGCCAGGCGATCCGGTCCAAATCATGCTCGGTCCACGCGCCACGCCCGAGCTTCAGGCCCAACTCACAGTAGCGTTGGGGCTGGATCAGCCAATCTGGAAACAGCTTTTGATTTTTTACGGAAACCTCTTGCAGGGTGACTTGGGAACCGATGTCTTTTCGGGTCGTTCCGTGACTGACATCGTGTTCCAGCAACTACCATTCACATTGGAACTGATTTTCGCGTCGATCCTGTGGTCAGCTACGCTGGGCATCGCACTCGGCGCCTATGCGGCTGCGCATCCCAATACGTTGATCGACCGGGTTGCCGCCGCGATATCTGTCAGTTTTGTGGCCGCTCCGGCCTTTGTTGTCGCGCTCCTGGCTCTTTTGGTTTTTGCAGTGCATCTACAGTGGTTTCCCGCGATCGGTGCCGGGGAAGGCTTCCTTGACCGTCTTGACCATTTGGTCCTGCCCGCCTTTGCCATCGGGCTCAGTTGGGTTGGCTATATTGCCCGGTTGGTACGCGCGTCGATGCTGGAGGTTATGGGTGAAAGCCATGTCCGCACGGCCCGAGCCTTTGGTATCGCCGAACGTCGCGTGGTCATGGTGTACGCGCTGCGGATCGCCATTTTGCCCGTGGTTACCGTAATCGGTGTTGGGATGGGTTTTCTTCTCAGCTCGGCGGTTTTCGCTGAAATCGTCTTTGCCCGACCTGGTTTGGGCAAACTGGTCATCGACAGCATTACGACCCGAAACTACCCGATTGTGATGGGCTCTGTCCTAGTATCAACAGCTTTGTTCGTGGTGTCGACCGCATTGGCCGATCTGATCAATGCGCTGCTTGATCCACGCGCGCGCACGGCTCATTGAGGAGGCAGGCACATGGAAAAATCTCGTTCCGAAATGGGCCAGATCATAGTCGGCGTTGCGCGCGACCCGCTTGGTCTCATGGGCTTAATCATCGTCGGTATCATCGTTTTCTGCGCAATCTTTGCGTATTGGATCGTACCCTATGATCCGATTGCGATGGATATCAAATCCCGCTTGCAGGGACCGTCCACAGCACACCTGCTGGGCACAGATCAGTTAGGGCGCGATACGTTTTCGCGGGTCATCGCGGGGGGCCAAGTTGCGCTCAAGGTGGCATTGCCCGCCGTGTTCGGAGCAATGGCGATTGGCCTGACACTGGGCATGATTGCAGGGTATGGGCCGAAATGGCTCGATAATCTTCTAATGCTGTTCTTCGATACCATCCGGTCCTTTCCGACAGTGATGTTCGCGCTGGCCGTTGTGGCCCTGATCGGGCCCAGTCTGCAGACGGTCGTGTTTGTCGTCATGGCGACCTCGATCCCAACATATGGGCGTGTGGCGCGGACCCAAACGCTGACACTCCGCAACTCTGAGTTCATCCTGGCTGAACGTTCAATGGGGGCCAGCATGGCGCGCATTCTAGGCGTTCATATGCTGCCCAACATCATTGGCGTTCTGGCTGTGTTGGCGGCAATGGATATCCCTACAGTCATCGCGCTTGAGGCCGGCCTGTCCTTCCTGGGTCTGGGCGTCAAGCCTCCGACCCCGAGCTGGGGTTCTTTGCTTAAGGATGGCTATTCCCTGATCCGCCAAACTCCTTGGTTGGTTGTTGGCGGAGGCCTGCCGATCATTCTGGCAACGCTTGGCTTCACGTTTCTGGGTGAAAGCCTGCGCGATGTAGTTGACCCGAAACTGAGGAAACAGCGATGACCGAGACACTTCTGGAAATCGACCAGCTTTGCGTCGATTACGAAACAGGCCGTGGCGACCTCAGGGCATTGAGGGACATCACATTCAACGTCAACAAAGGCGAAATCGTTGGCATCGTGGGTGAGTCCGGTTGTGGTAAATCCACATTGATTTCATCCATTCTGCGTTTGACCGCGCCCAATACCCGGTTCCGTGAAGGAGAAATTAGGTTCAAGGGGAAGGATTTGCTGCAAGCTTCTGATCGGCACATGCGGGACCTGCGCGGGGCGGATATATCCATCGTCTTTCAGGATCCGATGCAAACGCACAACCCGGTTCTGACTATCGGTCAGCAGATGCTGGATATTCAGCACCGATCCAGACAGTCCAAGGCTGACAAGTTGGCGCACGCGGCCAAATTGTTGGGCGCTGTTGGCATTCCTGACCCTGAGGCGCGTCTGGCGCAATATCCGCATGAATTCTCTGGCGGGATGCGTCAACGGATCGCCATCGCGATGGCGTTGATGTCCGAACCTGATCTTTTGATTGCGGATGAGCCGACAACTGCACTGGATGCGACACTGGAGGTGCAGATTATTGAGCGCCTGCAAGAGCTGCAGCGCGAGTTTCACTGTGCCATCCTGTTCATCTCGCACCATTTGGGCGTGATCGCAGAACTCTGCGACAGGGTTGTTGTGATGTATGCTGGCGCAGTTGTTGAAAGCGGGGACGTGCGGGAGATTTTCCACAATCCTAAACACCCTTACACACGCCGACTGATCGAATGCGACCCCGGTCACATCAAAGAGCGTGCCCGTGTATTGCCAACCATTCCCGGTGAAGTGCCCGACTTGGCCAACCTGCCTGGGGGCTGCATTTTCAGGGATCGTTGTGATCAGGCCATGGCGCGCTGCGCCACCGAAGTGCCGCCACTGGATCAATTGAAAGAAGGCCATCACGCTGCGTGCTGGCTGAACCATCAGGAGGTCGCATCATGAGCTTGCTGAACGTTGTGGACCTCAATACCAGCTATGGCCCGGTCAATGTACTGGCGGGTGTCAGCTTTACCGTAGAACCCGGAGAGACTTACGCGCTGGTTGGTGAAAGTGGGTCTGGTAAAACCACGGTCATTCGCGCCATTGCCGGGTTAGCACCTGCGCAAGATGGCTCGGTCACCTTCGAAGGTCAGGAAATTCGGGGCGCACCCGAAAGTGTCATGCGCCCGTTGCGCAAAGACATGGCGATGATGTTTCAAGACCCGGTTGGAAGCCTGTCGCCGCGTCTGACCATCCGCAGTCTGATTACCGAGCCTTACCGCATTCAGGGCATGAAAGACCGTGACATGGACGCCGAAGCCAAGCGCCTGTTGGAAATGGTCAACTTGCCCACGCATTTCGCGGACCGCTATCCTTATCAGCTATCTGGTGGCCAAGCTCGGCGTGTGGGTGTGGCACGTGCACTGGCACTGGAACCCAAATTGATCCTTGCGGATGAGCCCACTGCAGGTCTCGATGTGTCGGTTCAGGGCGAGCTGCTGAACCTGCTCAACGACCTGCGCGAAAGGCTGGGGCTTGCGATGGTGATTATCACGCATAACCTTAGCGTCGTACGCCATGTGGCTGACAGAATGGGCATCATGTATTTGGGCCGATTGGTTGAAGAAGGTACAACCGAGGCCATCTTTAACGAGCCGCGCCATCCCTATACCCGCTGCCTGCTGAGTGCCAACCCAGAGCCGGACCCGGATGCGCGGTTGGAACGGATCGCTCTTAAAGGTGAGCCCCCCAGTTTGCTCAAACGCCCGTCCGGTTGTGAGTTCCGCGAGCGTTGTCCCTTTGCCAAGGATATCTGCACCCAGACTCCGGAATGGGAAGTAAATGGCGGCCACGGGCTGCGTTGTCTGGCCCCGCTGTCGTAGTAGGAAACCCAATGCCAAGCACACTATATTTTAACGGCACAATCCTGACTATGGATGCACAGAACTCCTCTCCAGAGGCTGTTCTGACCGAGGGCAAAAGAATTCAGGCCGTCGGTGCTGAAGCAGATCTGCGCGCACGCATGCCGGCTGACTCACATGAGTATAACCTACAAGGTCGTACACTGATGCCGGCGTTTATCGACCCGCACGGGCATTTCCCGGATCCAGGGTTCATACGGCTGTTCCGTGTCGACTTATCTTCGCCTCCTTTAGGGGACTGCAAACACATGGCGCAGGCGTTGACTAGGATTCGGGAAAAGGCTGGCGAGACGCCCGAGGGTGAGTGGGTCATGGGCGTGTTGTTTGATAATACTGCCATTCGCGAAGGCCGCATGCCCACGCGGGCTGAGCTGGACGATGTATCACAGCGTCATCCAATCTGGGTTATTCATGCGTCGGGGCACTGTGGCGTAGCCAATTCTGTTGCCCTTCAGAGGCGCGGGTTAACCTGTCAAACACCGGATCCAGAAGGCGGCCGCTTTGGCCGTGATCCTGAGACCGGAGCCCTGACGGGATTGATCGAAGGATTATCGGCCATGGGCGAGATGGGCGATACTGATTTTCTGATCGACCGCGAAAGGTTCTGGCAAGGCTTTGAGGCCTGTCGTGACGAATACCTATCCTATGGTGTGACCTATGCCCAAAACGCCTGGGCGTCGCAAACCATGTTGGAACACTTTGCCAGCCAGCCCGCGGATCTGGATCCGGGAATAGACATTGAGCTCTTACCCGTCGGAAGTCTGGAACCCGAATTGTCCGAGCATTGGATCGGTACGAACTGGCCCGGCAACCCGCATTTCACACTGGGTCCGCGCAAATTGTTCACGGACGGGGCTTTTCAGTTGCAGACCGCGTTTTTGTCTACCCCGTATTTCAAGCCGTCCGATCCCTGTCACCCTTGTGGGATGGTTTACACCTCACAAGAACAGTTAGATGCCGACGTCAGAAAACTCCATGGCAAGGGCTTCCAAATGCATTGCCACTGCAATGGTGATGCCGGTGCCGAGATGTTCATAGATGCGGTGGAAAAGGCGCTTATTGCGCATCCTCGCCAAGATCATCGCCACACCATTATCCACGGTCAGGCTCTGCGGGATGATCAGTTGGAGCGTATGGCCCAGCTTGGACTTACCGTCAGTTTCTTTCCGGCTCATATACATTTTTGGGGTGATCGCCACTACGATACATTCTTGGGGCCGCAGCGCTCCGAGCGGATATCCCCTGCGGCGTCTGCCGAGCGGTTTGGCTTGCGATATACAATCCACAATGATGCCTCGGTCACGCCGACGCGTCCGATCCATCTGGCCCACTGTGCGGTAAATCGAAAATCCGTTTCTGGTCGCGTGCTCGGTGAAGATCAGAAGATCAGCGTTCTGTCAGCCTTACGCGCTCAGACCATCGACGCTGCTTGGCAAGTCTTCAAGGACGAGCAGCGCGGTTCTGTCGAACCGGGCAAAGTTGCTGACTTTGTTGTCCTTTCGCGTAATCCACTGCACGATCCGGACCGCCTGACAGATACGCGGGTGCTTGAAACGATCCGCTATGGCCAAAGTGTTTTTGCTGCGCCCCATGCCGAACAAGAAATCGAGCACACATGATGGCGACCAAGCGTATTGCGATCGCGGGTTTTCAGCATGAAACTAATTGCTTTGGTGTGACGCAGGCCGGTCTGCACGAGTTTGAGATGGCCGATTCCTGGCCCAGCATGTTGCACGGTGCGCAGGTGATATCGGAAACGTTTGGCATGAACCTACCTATCGCCGGTTTTGCGAAGGCTGCAGCGGCAGCAGGATTTGAAGTCGCACCAACCCTGTGGTGTTCTGCCGAACCGTCCGCACATGTAACCGATCACGCATTCGAAACAATTTGCGAGATGTTGTTGGATCGCATCCGGGATGTGGGCGACATTGATGGCGTTTATCTCGATCTCCACGGGGCAATGGTCACCGAAAGCTTCGCTGACGGTGAGGGAGAGCTTCTGCGTCGTGTACGTGAAGTTGTGGGCTTCGAATTGCCAGTGGTCGCAAGTTTGGACCTTCACGCCAACATCTCGGCTGAGATGGTCGACAATGCAGACTATTTGTCTGTTTTCAGAACCTATCCCCACTTGGATATGGCGGAAACCGGCGCAAGATGCGTTCCTGTCCTGCAGCGGTTGCTAGCGGGCGAAACGCTCTACAAGGCTTTCCAACCGGTGCCTTACCTCATCCCTCTGCATGCGCAACATACGGGCTCCAAGCCATTCAGCGAGATCTATCAGTTGCCCGAAAGATTTGAGAAGCAGGAAATTCTGGCAGAAATTGCCCTCGGCTTCACTGCGGCGGACTTCTCAGACACAGGCCCATCATGTCTTGCCTACGCGGCCACAGCCCAGAAAGCTGCTGCTGCCGCGGAAGAAGTCGTGCATTTGTTCGTATCTCGCGAAGCCGATCTTGATTGTTCGATGTTGTCTCTAGAGGAAACCGTTTCGATATGTCGCGAGAGGCGGCGAAAACCCATTGTTGTCGCAGATGTCCAGGACAACGCTGGTGCGGGCGGGACATCAGATACTACAGGCTTGCTGGCAGCACTGATTGAGGGCGGGACAAAGAGTGTCTTAATGGGTCTGTTCCATGACCCTGAAAGTGCAAAACAAGCCCATAAGGCCGGAGAAGGTGCACGGATAAAACTTGCGGTCGGTGCAAAGTCCAACTTGGCTGGGCACGTTCCAGTCAAAGCAGAGTTTGAAGTTCTGGCTTTGGGTGATGGCCTTTGTCGCTATACCGGAAAAATGTATGGCGGTGGGGTAGCTACGCTGGGCGAGACAGCTGCCCTACGTTTGATTGGGCATGAGGCAAGTATTGACCTTGTTGTCACAAGTATACGGAACCAATGTCTTGATCGCGCGCATTTTACTCATATCGGATTAGACCCAACGAACTACGCGGTTATCTGTGTAAAAAGCACCGTACATTTCCGAGCGGATTTCGAACCTATTGCAGGAAATATCTGTTCCGTTTCTTCGCCAGGTGCCTTTCTCTGCAACCTGAAAGAAATCCCCTACACTTGTATCACCAGAAGGCTGGCGAACACTCGCTGCGGTACCGTTGCCTCAACTGGCACTGGCTAGTGAATTCCGTTGATCTAGCGGGTCCATTATCATCTGTGAAGCGCGCCTATTGCGGGCTGTGTGGGGTTTTGAGCGAGGCAGCTTACTGCCTCGCATTGTGCCCTTATTCTTGACGGCCAAATTCTAGGAGGTGAATTCGGCCAAGAGAATTTCAGTTCTCTGCCAGCAGACAATAGATGATCATCGTCATCCGCTCGGTTGGAATGTGAAACCAGGCGAACTTCTCAAAGACGGATAACGGATTTTGCGCCAGGACTTCATCCATGGACATGCCCTGATCGACGAGGGGTTTCATCGTGTCCTTGATCGCAAGCATCAAATCGACCGAAGCCTGCATGTCGAACTTGTTACCCGCCGGACCGTGCCCTGCAATGATAACAGTGTCGTCGTTGGCCAAATCGATGATCTGTCTTTGAGCTGAAATAAACCCGTCGATGCTACCGCCATTCTCAAGATCGACGAACGGATAGATCTTGTTAAAGAACAGATCAGCAGCATGAATGACATTAGCTTCGACAAAATGGACGATTGTGTCGCTGACGGTGTGCGCATTAGCAAAGTGCATCAGTTCAATTGTCTGCCCATTCAGGTGGAACGTCATCCTGTCATTGAATGTGATGACCGGCAATCCGGCCTTGTCGAACTGATCATCTTCCAACAGCGCGCGGCGTGTTTCGTCATGGGCTAGAATAGTTGCGCCCCTTGCCGCGTAATTCGCATTACAGCCGACGTGATCGCCATGAAGGTGCGTACTGATAAGGAAATCTATCGGTCCGCCAGCCAGCTTCTCGGTTGTGGATACAGTGACATCGGCGGCTTTTTGCAAACCGTTGTCGATCAGGACAGAACCTTCATCACCAACCAAAAGCCCGAGCGTCCCGCCGGGGTTCCCACTGCCGACTTCCAACATAAAAATCCCGTTCCCGAGATCAACCGGATCCCACGCATCTTCGCCCGTCGGGGCACCGGCCTTATCCCATACGCCTCCGTCAGCATGTCCGTGTAAGAATGATCTGTCTGACGAGCCTGCTTTTGTCATTTCAGTTGTTTCCTTTTCAAATTCTATCCTGCTGTGATCGTAGGGGCGTGATCAATAGACCGTTCAGGAAGATACCTGAACGCCCCTTGGCGCTCCGCTTGTTTTGGGCGCGCGCTGCTGGTGATTAATGAACACGCTATTTTCACAAGGTCACCACAGTGCACATATGTAAGGACGTCCTCAGCTATTGGTTTCCTCGGCAAGGCTTTTCCCTACTGAGCTTCCAGAGTATCTCAACGCTATCAAAGTAATCCGTAGAGGTTGAGTATCAATAGCTGGCAATGTAAATTAGCAAGCGAAATTTGTGTTGGGATTCCTAAATTTCAGGGAACCGTTTCAGTGTGTGTCGCCACATCGGAACAGAGTGTTCGTGAGCAAACGAAAATCGTCTTAACGGCAGGTTATCTCGCTGGAACCCGATTTGCCCCAGCACTGCCGAAGCCGCGAAATTGTCTATCATGCAGCATGCAGTAATCGTGTTACAATGAGATGGAAGCCTCTCGATAAAAGTCGAGATAGCCCAATTTCCCAAGCCGCGACGGTGAAGGCGAGGTTCCAGCCAGAATGATAATTCGAGGCCATTGCTGACGGTTCCGACCAGTCGGTCACCCAAACAGATTGCGGCAGATTCCACTTCTGGGTCCAGGAGGAACTCAAGGTACTTCCGGGACGTTTCCCAATCGACATTCAATGGCAATGCCCCCAGCCAGCGGACCAGGTCGTGGTTTTGAAGGGCCCCGTGCACGGCCCCTAGGTCATCGAGCGAGACAGGGCGTAAGCTACGCAGCATAACCGGCTCTACGAACTCGTTTGGTGTTCGGTTCATGGTTGTTTCGTTTCAGGCGTCGCCTGTTTCTCAGTTGACTGAATAATAGCGGGTTTCACTGGGGGTTACCTTGGGACATTCAGGTTCCCAGGTTCTGTTTCTCGCCAAATCCCCGCTGACCTAAGGTTCTTCCCTTTCTTGCGGTTATCGACAGCATTTCTATTTCGGCGTTTTTTCGTCTGACGCTGGGTGCGCTAAGTCCAAGTGATTGCCGGTACTTGGTAATTGTTCGCCTAGACAGAGCGAAACCAGATTTATTCACATGAACTGCGATGTCTCCATCACTGAGAGGAGCGAATTTGTCTTCGGACGCAATTAAACGCCTGATTTGATGCAACGCCACATGTTTGGTCTCGGACAGGGCACCCTGGGCAATTGGTGCACAAAAAAGCGATTTGGCCAAAATATTACCCAATGGGCATTGAATCGTCAGACCTGACACGACCCGACTTATCGTCGCTTCGCTGAAGCCAGTGTCTTCGGCAACATCACTCATGCGCATTGGGCGCAACGAATAGAATCCGCGTGCAAGAAACCTGCGTTGACGCATACATATCGCTGTAATTACTGCCATCGCAGTTGCGTTTCTGACCTCCAATGCTGAACGCAATGACTTGGCTTGTCGTATCATTGAAACGTGGTGATTTTGCAGTGCGGCTTTGGCAGGCTCGCTCGAGTTCAGCGCCTGCGATAGTCGAACAGTCGGAAAGCTTGACGAATTCAACGCTATCAACAGGTCGGAACCAACGATCTCTACTGTGGCGTCACTTTCCCGTGCCAGTGTTTCATCAATTTCGAAGTTAGCCCCTGGTTTTGGATTCATTTTGCGTATGTCATCCAGACATCGTGCAATATCTGCCAGATCCACCCCGAGTTTTCGTGCCAAACCTGGCAGATCGCAATCCATCAGTGCGTCGAGATTGTCGATCAGTTTCGACATAGCTCCGCTTAGAATTCCGCGGTCACTCGCCTGTAGGCGCAGGCATTCCTTGAGGTCGCGGGCAAACAGTCCAGCCGGTTCGACTGTTTGCAGCTTTGACAGGACTTCGGCGCAGATTTTGGGGCAATAGCCATAGGCAGCTGCGACGTCATCCACCGAAGCCCCAAGCCATCCGCTGGGTTCGATCTCGGCCAGGAATGCCAAAGCAATGCTGATATCGCTTTTTTTGTCGAAAATCAGTGGCAGTTGTTCAGCAATATTTTGGTAAAGGCTGGTCTTGGTGTCGGCAACAGTGTCGGACATGTCAGTCATGGGTGCAACTAACCCGCCTGATTGCTCTCCAAGGTCCTCAGAACCAGCTTCGAGAAACGGGTTTTCTTCTGTGACTTGCGCCAAATGGTTCAGTAGTTCGAACTTATGCATCCGCATCAACTTGATCGCTTGCGCCATCGAGTGGTTCAAAAGCCCGGTCTGACGTTGCGAATGTCGGAAACTCATAACCATTGGATTACCCCTCAGACCTCAAATGCCAAAGATCGGTCGAAATTACGTATCGTTTGGCGCGGATGCTTTGCATTGATGGTTTGTCGCGTCAGAGATCGTTGATAGACTGACGCAACCCAATGAGAGACAAATTCGACATGCAATCTGACACGTCTCATGTTTTCCCAGGCTCTTTTGAACGCAGCTACCCCGGTGTTTCCCCTCAACTTCTTGCGCGGACCCGGCAAATGTGGTCGGCAAAAGGTCTCGACCTGGATGACGTTTGGCGAAAGACGATTGTCCGATTTCGCGGCTTTAGCTTTCTTGAAGATTGGGACATTGGTACCGACAGCCATGCAGTCGATACGTTCTTTATGTTTGATCAGGCTGCCATCTGGGTTGCGTCTCTGCACTCTGCATCGGTTGAGGCAGTCAATTTGCCGGACAGTGGGCTTACAACAGATCAGTGGGAGGCGCTTCGCGCATTGACGTTTCGAATGATCGAACAGTTGGATGCGATCCGGTTGCTTTTCCAACATGATTTGCCGACGCCGTCTATGCAGATTGCACGATCTATTTCTGAAGATGTGGATATGGCGCTGGCATTTGTATCCAGACCGAAGCTGGCCAAACGATTTGTCGAGTGCACGACCATCGAAGAAGCTCAAGACTTTTGGCGGCGTCATATTGCAGGCGGTCGCGCGTTCAAAGCAGTAAGCGAACGACTTTACCGCGCAGGCCTGGAATTTGATCAGGATGGGACGTATGCCGCTTGGCGCCAACAGGTTAAGGCCATCCTGGGCACTGCTGTTCATACCTCTTTCTCTGGTTCCGGAAAACGTGGATCCAAACCATACGCAGGCCAGTTCGACGAAACCGGGGATTGCCTCTATTTCGTCACTCTGCGCTTGCAAGAGATGTGTGCGTATTCTCATGTTCTAAACGGTGATTTCGGGCAGGATCTGGCTGCGGTTCGCAATGCTGAAGGGCCAGATGCACATGATGGCATCGGGCGCATGACGCCGCTGATTTCCGAAGTAACCGTTGATCAGATGAGGCGGATGCTTGCGGTTGACGCGGCTGGCGTGTTGGCAGTTCTGCACAGTTAGTTCTAGTGCACGATATCTTCTTGCGGGCCCAACTGGTTCTTAGCGATCCATTGCGCCGCCATTACCAAAGCGCCCATGGCAAAGTCTTTGCCATGTTCTTCGATCATCGCTTCTGAAATTTTCGATAGTTGAGCGAAGTATTTATCTTTACTTTGCTCTTCCGGGGACAAGGTCTTGGACATTTTCTATCTCCTGATGGCTTGGGTGGAGTGGTTTATTTGAACATCTGAGAAGGGAAGGTCGCCAGTGCAGCCTTTCCAGATGCAAAACCGATTGCCAGATGCTCTCCGGTCTTTGACCAGGCCAGGCTGGTCACTTCGGTTCCGCGTTCTTGATGCAACATCATGTCTTGTGGAGTTCCGACGCTGGCTAAAGTCACCAAACCACTGGCATATCCTGTTGCGACAACGTCCCGCTTGGGATGTGCGGCAATCGCGTTCAGTACGACAAAGCCGGGTTTGCCAGTAGCGATTGGTGTGCCTGCCTCGTCATTCTGCGGCAGGTCATCTGCGTCCCAGCCAACAAGACGGAACGCACCTGATGTCACGAGCGCATTGGCCGATTTGCTGAACGCGACATTGCGAACCGGTGCAGGGTATCCTTCGACCTGCTGGACCGATCCCGCACTGCGGTCGATAAGATAAAAGCTGTTGTCAGCTGAGGCACAACACAGATGGTTTGCTGTATGACGCCATTTGATTTCCGTAATCTCGCTTGCGATGTCATATGTGACAGGGGCCGTATCGGGGGTGCCCAGATCAAACAGGGTCAGTTTGCCATCACCCCAGCTAGCAAGAGCGCGGCCATCGTCGGAATATGACAGGCAAACAACAGGATGACTTGTTGTGAGTGTGACTACGGACGTCAATTCTGATGTTGAGATGACCTCAATCAGCGTGTCTGCAGCAATGGCGATTTGATCGCCATTCTTAGTGCCTGCGGCACCTGTTACGTTCCGATCTTGCAGCTTGAGCCTGTCAACAACCTGTCCCCCCGCCGTGATCTGCCGTAGAACCCCGTCGCCACAGGTTGCCGCGAAGCCCTGCGCTCCAAAACGAACGATGGATAGGTCAGTACGGACAGAGATGTCCGGGGTCTTAACCGGCGCTATCGGGTTTTCGCGCGGACGGATGGTTGTCCGACCGGTTTCCAAATCCATTCGGGTTCGAATTTTTGGACTTTCCAGATCTTCGACAGCAGCCAACGCCAATTTTCCAGATGTCAGTTTGAAGGCTGCACAACTGTCTTCTTTATTGAAGAGAACCTGATCTATTGCATCATCCAATGCCCAGTCTCGGCCCAGAAGGTCAAACAAAGAAAGCCCTGCGGCACTATTTTCGACCATTATCCGTCCTCCAGATTGCGGGCGTTTTCAATTTGTTCATCGATCTTCGCAACATCGCGTTCCAAAGCGTCGATATGTTCCTGTGAAGCGGTCAATTCGTTCGAAGATTTGTCAATTGCATCGAGCGTCTGCGCACAGTCCGGGTCTTTCATCAGTAAGATGTCGTAGCCGGCGATTTGTTGTAAAATGCGCAGGTGCTCTACATTGGCTTGCGACAGACCGTTGATTAGTTCCATGCGCTTGAGAAACAAATCCGAGACTGCTGAGGATTGACCGGCCATTCAAACCTCCTTTAGAAATTCGAGCTGTTGCTTGGAACAGATGAGAGACTTCTCGTGAAACAGAAAGACGCAACCGATCGGTTCTTTCAGGGCCTGCACAAAATCAGTCTGGATTTGTGCGGCAATGACAGCTTGCTGACACATGCGGCTGAAAAGGCGGCTTCCGAGCCAAGCCCGATAAACCTCGTAGCCGCGCAAGAGGCGCTGGCACAAACTTCGGGTGATCTTCGTGAACAAATACTGCGGGAACTCCACGCGCTCTTGAGCAGCGATATCGAAGCGATTTGGGACCAGATGCCCTACGCTGTGAAAACCGAACGACCGAACTGACATTTGAGACACTGCCACGCGGCGACCTGGGGCGAGTTTGATTGTGCCTTGGTCGCTCATTTGATCCCCCGAAAAGATACGATTAAACACTGTCCTTACTCGACTGTGCTGCCTCTAAACGCTTCGCCCGATTGCGGCTGACCTGACTGAAGACGTGCGATGTTTGCAGTGCTCAAATTATCATCAGTTGTCTGGTCTACAAAGAATGTTCAGCGCAAAATATGCCTCGAAAAAGCATCTTTTTTCACAACCTTGGCGCGATTAGTTAAACATGTTTACAGAGTGTAACGCGGATTAGTTTCATTGTTTTACAAAGGGAAAAATCAACGTCCTGCTGTCGTTGGGTATGCTTGTTTGACCAAGGTGGTGATTCGCGATCGGTTTTGCGCATTGGGTTACCAAGCGCTCGGGTAGTGGGCTTACGTATTTGCGCTCCTGTAGATGCACTCTGAAAGTGGCGCGTGGTCCGGAACAGGTTCAACGCAGCACAGAGTGTGTCGTCAATTCGAGCAAAGAAGCCTCTGAAGTCGGAATATAAGCGCAGAAAAAATACATGTTACCGTGCGTGCGGCCTAATCGTAACGCTAAGTGTAAACAGCGGTGTGAACGTAAAGTTTGTAAAGCAACGTGACAGTTTTAACAGGATTCTGGAACTGTCAAAACACGATCTCTTCACAGCATGTGTGAACGAAGTAGAATTTTTAGAAATAAAATAAACATATAAAACAATAGTTTAGATAAACCACGCTACTTTTCCAAGCCAAAATATCACCCAAATCCAAAATCTGGCATGCCCCTTGCATGTAATTAGGCATAACGCCGCGTTCCCGTTCAAACGGGGACCATCAAGAACGAAGGACCAGGGAGGGTTCGGCCAAAGAAGTGAGTGCCCGCCGATGATTTCGGCAGGAACTGACGCGTAGCGCCGAGCATACATTCCGAAACCTTTGCCGTGATCCGAACGACTGGATCAACTGACCGTGCCTTTTGGCTCTGTTCAGTGATCGGGTCGAAGAAACGGCAGCATGCGCTGTCTCCAACCGACCGAGAAATTGGTCAGCAACAAAGGAGTCTCATGGCATGGCGATTACGCTAAATAAAATTACCTCTCAGAGAGGAATCTCGGTAGGGGAGGCCACCAAGAAGATTTCGGACCTGGGTTGGAATCCAACCTATGTTCAGGAAGCGAATACTTTCCCCACAGACTATAAGATCACCAAAGCGCCGCGCGACCCGATGAAGCAGGTTTTGCGCTCTTACTTCCCGATGGAAGAAGAGAAAGACAACCGGGTATACGGTGCGCTCGACGCTGCGCTGCGTGGTGACATGTTCCGCAACGTTGAACCGCGCTGGATCGAATGGATGAAGCTGTTCCTGGCGATCATTCCGTTCCCGGAAATTTCGGCTGCGCGTTCGATGGCCATGGTGGCTCGTCTGGCGCCGGGTGAAGACCTGCGCACGGGTTTCACCATGCAGATGGTTGATGAATTCCGTCACTCCACAATTCAGATGAACCTGAAAAAGTGGTACATGGAAAACTACATCGATCCGGCTGGTTTCGACATCACCGAAGAAGCCTTTGGTAAGTGTTATGCTACCACCATTGGCCGTCAGTTCGGCGAAGGGTTCATCACCGGCGACACAATGACCGCCGCATGCATGTATCTGACCGTTGTTGCTGAAACCGCGTTCACGAACACTCTCTTTGTGGCAATGCCTTCAGAGGCCGCCCGTAATGGCGATTATGCTTTGCCGACTGTGTTCCTGTCGGTTCAGTCTGACGAAAGCCGTCACATCGGTAACGGTCACTCGCTTCTGATGGCGGCCCTGAAAGAGCCAGAGAACCATCTGCTTTTGGAACGCGACCTGCGGTACTCCTTCTGGCAGAACCACGCCATCGTTGATGCGGCGATCGGTACGTTCATCGAATATGGCACCACCAACCGCGACAAGGAAAAGGAATCCTATGCGGAGATGTGGCATCGCTGGATCTTTGAAGACTACTACCGGACCTACATGCTGCCGCTCGAGAAATACGGCGTAAAAGTACATCACGACGATGTGCAGGAAGCCTGGAAGCGGATCACCGAGAAGAACTATGTGCACAAAGTTGCTCAGTTCTTCGCAGTTGGTTGGCCGGTGAACTTCTGGCGGATTGAAGCTCAGACCGAGAAAGATTTTGAGTGGTTTGAGCACAAGTATCCGGGTTGGTATGCCGAGTTTGGCGACTTCTGGAAATGGTATGCCAAGTTGAGCGTTCCGGGCCAGAAAGTCATCACCTTCAACGAAGAAGTTGGCTATGTTTATCCGCATCGCTGCTGGTCGTGCCTGGTGCCGTGCCTGATCCGCGAAGACATGGTTGTCGACGAAATCGACGGTCAGCTGCACACCTTTGCACATGAGCTTGATCGCTGGACCGCTGTTGAAGCGTTCGCAGACGAATACCAGGGTCGGCCAACGCCGGCGATGGGCAAGTTCTCGGGCAAACGTGAGTGGGAAACCGTTTACGACGGTTGGGATCTGGCGGATGCCATCAAAGACCTCAACTTCGTTCGTGAAGACGGTAAGACACTGGTGCCGCAGCCGCATCTGCGCTTTGACAACAAGGATATGTGGACGCTGGACGATGTTCGCGGTCATACCCTTGGCTCGCCGCTTAATGCACTGCGTGGCATGTCGGACGGTGAGCGTGAAGCACATCTGGCCGAGTACCGTGCTGGTTTCACCATCACACCCTTCAACTAAAGCAATCTTTTGCAAGGGCCTTGATTGGCCCTTGCATACAGGAAGGTCCGAATTCCGCGCGTGATTTCGGGACACAGGAGACTCGACTAATGGGTGAAATATACAGGGTTCGTTTTGAGCCGGTTGGCTTGGAAATAGAGGTTGAAGAGGATGAAACCATTCTCGATGCCGCTTTCCGCCAAGGCATAGCTCTGCCGCATGGATGCAAAGAAGGCCAGTGTTCGGCTTGCAAATGTGTCCAGTTGGATGGCGACACCGAAATGCTCAAGTATTCAACCTTCGCACTCAATGACTTTGAGAAGGAAAGTGGACACGTTCTGATGTGCAGAACTGTGGCGTATAGCGACGTCGAAATTGAACTCCTGAACTATGACGAGGAGGTTTTATCGAAATCCATTCCGGTCAAAGAATTCAATGGCCGAATTGTCGATTTCCAAAAGCTGACCCATGACATTCGCGGTGTTGATATTGAAATTGATACACCGCTCAAATTTTGGGCGGGGCAATATGTCGACATCACGGTTACCACCGAAAAAGGGGAGAAGATTACACGCTCGTTCTCCATGGCAAATTCGCCGAGCGAAGCCCAGAAACTCTCCTTCATCATCAAAAAATACCCAGACGGGAGGTTCTCAAACGAGCTCGACGCAGGGGGGATCAAAAAAGGCGCCACCGTCGAAATCAGCGGACCGTACGGAATGTGTTTCCGACGGGAAGGCCGACAAGGACCGGTGATCCTGGTCGGGGCGGGTTCCGGCATGTCGCCGGTCTGGTCAATACTGCATGATCAACTCAGCAGTGGCGAAGATCGCGATATTTATTTCTTTTACGGGGCTCGCACGCAAGAGGATCTGATCAAGCTGGACGAGATCGCAGAGATCACTGGCGCCAATGCGAATGTCAAATTCATCCCAGTGTTAAGCCACGCAGATGATGACGATAACTGGACGGGTGCTAGGGGCTTCGTTCACGAGATCGTGGACGAATATCTAAAGGAATTGGACGTCGATGGAGAAGGCGATGTTTACGCCTGCGGTCCCCCTCCGATGATCGATGCACTGACGCCAGTGCTGTTCATGAACGACTTCGATGGCGAGCGCGTTTTTTACGACAAATTCACACCGACTTCCGGTTCATCAACCCACTGATGTTGGGTTGATCGCTAGTCATGTGAATGAAACACAACAAGGGAGGCTACCATGGTAGCTACATCAAGTTCCGTTGGATCCGGTGCCGCAGGCGCTGCAACGTTCGTCGGATCGACCAGCCGCAAATACAACTATTTTGAACCACGCGGCAAACGTGCCACGCATTACGAAGACGTAACTGTCGACGTGCAACCAGATCCCGAACGCTATCTGATCCAAAACTGGATCATCGAGTTCGAAGGGGGCAAAGGCGGCGGTGCCTATCAAAAGGACAATACAGCTGCGCTGAGTTCAAACTGGCACGCCTTCCGAGCCCCTGATCAGGAATGGGAGCGCACGCATTATCAGCGCCAGTCCAAAATCTGTTCAATGGTAAAATCGGTTGTCGACAATGCGCGCAAGGCAGGGGCCCACAAGTCTTTTGACAAGGCTTGGGAGCGTATCCTGCAAACTCATTTGGGTGCCTGGAAACATGCAGAGTTTGGTCTTGGCACATCTCTGATGCAAGCCCAGCGGTATGGCTATACTCAGATGATCAACAACGCCACGTTGACCAACTCGTCCTACAAAATGCGGTTGTGCCAGGACATCACGTTGTATCTGGCCGAGATCGGAATGGATATCGAAGGTTGGAACGATGAACTGGGCAAGAAAGCCTGGCTGGAAGATCCAATGTGGCAACCGTGCCGCGAGGCGATCGAAACCATCATGGGGTCGGAAGACTACCTTGAGCAATATTTCGCGATCAATCTGATCTTTGAACCGCTGGTTGGCGAGCTTTTCCGGTCGGGTTTCCTGATGCAGGCCGCCGCTGCGAACAATGACTTCATCACGCCGCCAGTTATCTCGGCCGCCGAGGCCGATTATGAGCGCAACCTCGCGAACACAATCGACCTTATGTACCTGCTGGCAAACGATGAAGAGCATGGTGCGCATAACAAGGCATTGTTCCAAACTTGGATCAAGAAACATGCTGATCTGGCTGACAAAGCCGTACTGGCGTTGCAACCAGTCTGGTCACAGCCGCATTCCAAGCCCGTTGCTTTCGAAGATGTCAAAGCCGTCTCGCAAGAGCGTCTTGGCCAAATCCTGTCTGAACTTGGCCTGAGCCGCTAACCCAAAGGAGAATTTACGATGTCGAGTACAGCACGCGACGCTTCAAAACAAAACATCTTCAAGCCGATGAACGAAATCAAGTTTGAACAGACCATTTCGCACCAGTGCGGTGTGACCATGAATGACTCTGTTGAAGCCCGGGCGATTGCCGAGTTCATGGGCGAAGATCCCAAAGTCACAGTAACCCACAACCCTGCGACCATCCGTGTCGACGGCGAGGGCAAACTGGTTTTCAAAATGGATGAGATCAGTGAATTTCTGGGTCGCGAAATGACTGCGGAAACTTTCGAAGTCAACACGTCCACTCATTATGGCCGGATGGTCCGGGTCGATGACAACACCGTCGTCCTGTTTGGAAACATGGACGACGTCTTCGAATATATCGAGTGACAAAATCGATGTGCGAACCCGGCTTTGCTCGGGTTCGCATTCCCAAACTTCACGGCGTGAAAATTCAGACTACCTGAGGAGGAATCGATGTTTAAAACCAAAGATGGCAAAGAAATATTCGTGGTCGACGGTCACACTCATTTTTGGGACGGCAGCCCGGAAAACCAGAGCAATATTCACGGTAAGCAGTTCATTGACTGCTTCTATGCTTACCACACCAACCTAAGCCCGCCGGAACAGCTGTGGGAAAAAGGACGGTTCGAAAAGTACTCGGAAGATGATGTCTATCGGGATCTGTTCATCGATGGGCCTGATGATGTGGCGATCATCCAGTCGACATATCTGCGCGACTTCTACAAGAATGGTTTTTCTAGCATTGAGCGCAGCAGCTCAATGGCCTCGCGCCATCCTGAGCGCTTTATCGTGAACGGGTCATTCGATCCGAGAGACGGTGAGAAAGCGCTGGAATACATCCATTACATGAAGGAAAACTTCGATATCCAAGGTGTCAAAATGTACACCGCTGAATGGAACGGAGAAAGCAAAGGTTGGGCCCTCAATGACCCTGCCGCTTACAAGTGCTTTGAACTGTGCGACAAGCTGGGTATCAAGAATATCCATGTTCACAAAGGTCCGACCATCATTCCGCTCAGCATGGATGCGTTTGACGTTCGTGATGTAGATTACGCCGCTACCGATTTCCAGAATCTGAACTGGATAATTGAGCATTGCGGATTGCCGCGCTTGGATGATTTCTGCTGGATTGCGACGCAGGAAACCAATGTCTACGGCGGTCTTGCCGTTGCCATGCCGTTCATTTTTACCCGTCCCAGGTATTTCGGTGAATTGATGGCGGAACTGCTGTTCTGGATCGGCGAGGATAAGATCCTGTTCGGCTCGGACTATGCAATCTGGACCCCTCAATGGCTTGTTGAGCAATTCTGGGAGTATCAGATCCCTGAAGACATCGCCAAAGAACGCGGCGTTCAACTGACCGATGAGATCAAAGAAAAGATCCTGGGTCTGAATGCAGCAGCACTTTACGATATCGATGTCGAAGCTAAGAAGGCTGAGCTTAGCGCATCACCAGTGCAGATCGCGGCGGAGTAAGCCGATGTTTTTGGAGATGCACAAAGATGAGCTGGAGTTGGAGATTTGGCAACGTCTCGATCTGGTCACGGATCCTGAGTTGGACGAACCGATCACCGATATGGGGTTTGTCGAACTTGTTGACGTGAACATCGATTCAAAACTTGTAGAGGTCGAATTTCGGCTCCCGACCTATTGGTGCTCTCCAAATTTTGCCTTTCTCATGGCGTTTGATATTCGCCATGAGCTTGGCAAGCTGAGTTGGGTTCGTAAGGTGAGAGTCACCCTTAATGATCACTGTTTTGCAGATCGAGTGAATGACGGCGTTAACGGTGAGAAAGACTTCACCGAAGTGTTCGCTGAATATTGTAATGGTGATGATCTCAATTCAATCCGTGCGAAGTTTCTGGAGAAGGCATTTATACGCCGTCAGGAAACCGTATTGCTTGGGTTGGAAGCCAAAGGTTTTTCCGGGCCCAAGATCGTCAACATGACACTTTCAGAATTTGACGCCATCGAGTTTTCCGGCGGTGAGGAGTCTAAGCAGAAACCGCGTTACCGCGAATTGCTGCTGTCCCAAAACTTGGCAAAATCAGCAGAAGATCCGGCTTTTGTCACTTGGGAAGGTGACCGTCTAACAGCGACTGGATTGCGCGACTACCTGGGTAAGCTCAGGGGTGTTCGTATCAACATGGAGTTCAACGGCGCGCTATGTCGGGGGCTCCAATCCACACGGTACAAGGAGGTTGAAATTGGTGAAGATGGACCGACATTGATCGATTTCATTCAGAACCGGGTGCCACCAAGAGTTTCTGAAGCCCGCAGCTAAAAACGTTTCACGCGTAACCGTCAACATAAGAAGCCATCGGTTCTAAGCCGATGGAAGGGAGAAGTCATGGCAAAACTACTGATACACAACGGAACAGCACGGCGGGCGCTCGCCAAGGGTGTTTCCAAACTGGCCGCGGCAGTGGAGCCGACCCTTGGTCCCAAGGGGCTGAACGCGATGATTGACCGGCCCGTCGGCACCCCTTTGGTGACCCGGGACGGTGTATCCATCGCATCCGAAATTGAGTTGTCCGACCGATTTGAAAACATGGGCGCCCAAGTGGTCCGTGAAGTGTCGATGCAGACCAATGAAGTCGCGGGCGACGGAACGACCACTGCAATAGTTCTGGCCAATGCTTTGATTCAGAAAGGCGTCGAATTGACCGCCGAGGGTGTCAAACCCGTGGATTTGTGCAAAGGCATAGAGCTGGCTGTACATAAAATCATCAACGCGCTGGATGAGGCATCGCGGTCCTGCGACGATAACCCCAGTTATCTGGAATCCGTCGCGCGGGTGTCCGCAACAGAACCTGAACTGGGATCGTTGGTTGCCGAAGCTTTCAAACGTGTAGGGAAAGAGGGTGTAATCACTGCCGATTTCGGGGTGACGATCGACACAACGCTTGAGGTGGTCGAGGGTATGTCCTTCGAGCGGGGCTATATCTCACATCATATGGTGACGGACCGTGAAAACATGGAAGCGGTCCTGGAGAATCCGCTGATTTTGATGACGGATCAAAAAATCCTGCGTCCTGAGATTCTGGATAATGCAAGACGCATTGCCGACGAACAGAAGCGACCTTTGTTGGTGATCGCTGAAGAAATTGCGCCAGAAGTCGTGATCTCGTTGATGGACAATGACGGTGCGGGCAAATACCTGATTGTGCACCCTCCCGAGTATGGTCACTGGCGCGCCGCGATGATGGATGATCTTGCGATCATGACCGGCGGTGAAGTGCTTGCGCGTGACCTTGGCAAAAAGATCGAAAACGTCACGTTGGCACAATTAGGTGGTGCTCAAAAGGCGCGGGTTACATCCTCTCTGACCAGCATTCTGAAGGGTGACGGTGACCCGGCTGCAGTGCGCGCTCGACGCGCGCAGGTGCAGCGCCAGCATGACGCCGCTCCGCCGAATATTGAGCAGGACAAGTTGCGTGAGCGTGTGTCCAAACTATCCGGCGGAACTGCTGTTATCTATGCCGGTGGTTTCACACCTGTTGAACAAAAGCGCAAAATTCAGTTGATCGAGGACTCCCTCTGTGCGGTTCGCGCGGCCTCTGAAGATGGGGTCGTCGCAGGTGGTGGAACGGCGCTTGCTCAGATTGGCTCGGTCCTGGAAGGCATCGTTTCGGCGAATGACGGCGATGTCAGCAAAGGTGTTGAATTGGTTCGCTCGGTTCTGACCCGTCCAGTCGAACGGATCGCCAGCAACGCCGGCGCGGATCCGAATGCAGTGATTGCATCCATTACGGCCGGTCCAAGAGGGCACGGTTTTGATGCGTCAAAGGGCGAGTTCCGAGACATGTTTGAAGCAGGAATAATCGATCCCGTTCGTGTCACTGCCAGTGCCTTGGTCAATGCGACATCAGTGGCAACGCTGATTCTGACCACTGAAACACTGGTCGGTGACCTGTCAGAAGGTGAAGCCGATCCGACCGAAGGCCCGGCCCTGGGTGGCGGTGCCGAATTGTTGGGCCGCCCGTAACCTATCGCTTTTGAAGACCCGAAAATAAGTTAAGAAAAGGAATGAAACATGAAAGCCGCACGCTTGTATGATTACGATCCGGCCATGAATGTTCAGCTAAAGATCGAAGAGGTCGCTGCCCCAACGGTAAATTCTCCGGATGAGGTGATTGTGAAAGTCGGTGCCGCAGGTTTGTGCCGTACTGATTTGCACATCATTGAAGGCGTCTGGAAAGATATCATGGATGTCGAAGGTAGCCTTTTGCCTTACATTATGGGCCATGAGAATGCCGGTTGGGTGGAAGATGTTGGCAGCAACGTGACCTCTGTCAAACCCGGTGATGCGGTGATTTGCCATCCACATCGCAGTTGCGGGATCTGTTTAAACTGTCGGTATGGCCACGATATGTATTGTGATCATGGCTTGTTTCCCGGCCTCGGTCTGGACGGCGGATTTGCAGAGTATTTCGTTACAAACGAGAGCTCATTGATCAAGTTGAACACCAATGTGACTCCGTTGGAAGTTGCCCCTATGGCTGATGCGGGCATTACTGCATATCGCGCTGCAAAGCGTGCGGCCGAACTGGTTTACCCAGGCGCATATGTCACTGTTCTGGGCGTTGGTGGCCTAGGGCATATTGCGATTCAGTGTTTGAAGAACCTGTGCGGCGCCCGAGTTATCGCAGTAGACCGTGAGCCAGGCGCGCAGGTTCTGGCCAAGGAACTCGGCGCCGACATTGTTCTTGATGGTGGTCCGGATCTGATTGAACAAGTCATGGATGTCACTGGCGGTGGTAGCCATGTTGTCATCGACTTTGTCGGCGAGCTTGGCGTCGAGAACATTTGCTGGAAGCTTTTGCGGCAAGGCGGCGAACTGATCGTTGTGGGTTATGGTGGTAAGATCGAGATCCCGACTGTCGACCTGGTAGTCAATGAAATCAAAATCGGCGGTAGCCTGGTTGGAGACTATACCGAACTTGTAGAGTTGATGGAGCTGAATGCCGATGGGTTGGTGAAGATGCACCAGACTGAGTATTCGCTTGATAACATCAATCAAGCGATTGACGATTTCAAAAACCGCAAGTTCACGGGACGCGCTGTCATCGTTCCTTAGAGTCGCAAATAACAGCCTAATTAGGGAACCTGTTCTGTCCGTCTCCCCATGGAAAATCGGTCCCTAAATGCGGCGGCAGATCTGATCTGTCGCCGCATCTATTATTTCCCGCGGCCAAGACCGTACAGGTTTATCTTCCGGTACAAAGTTGGGCGCGAAATTCCGAGTGATTGAGCCACCTTCGTCAGGTTCCCATTTTCCTGCTCAATGGCACGTTGGATGGCTTCGGATTCGATTCCATGCAGATTGAAATTGGTGGATACATTCCGGGGTGTATTCCCAAACATGCTGTCGCTTGGTTCGGGGCTGGAAATCTCTTCGGGTAGATCGGCGAAAGATACCCTTGCGGTACCGTGCAACAGGCAAAGCCGTTCGACTATGTTGCGCAATTCACGGACATTTCCAGGCCAATGATAGCTTTGAAGAGCGGCCATGGCATCTTGATCAAATTGCAGCGGTTCACGATCAAAATTCGCCGACAGTTTTTGATTGAAATGTTCAGTCAGCAAGACGATGTCCCGCCCACGTTCACGCAGTGGAGGTACATCGATGACTATGGTGCCAATTCGATAGAAAAGATCCCTGCGGAACCGGCCGGCTTCGATATCTTGCCGAAGGTTTCTGTTTGTCACCGCCACCAGTTGAACGTCAATCGGACGGCGTTTGTCACAGCCAATTCGATAAAGCGCCCTCTGCTCTAGCGTGCGCAGCAGATATGTTTGCAGCTCGGGTGGCATGTCGCCAACTTCGTCCAGGCAAAGGACACCGCCATTTGCCAGCTCAAACTTTCCGGGCCGACCTTCACGTAAGGCACCTGTAAAGGCCCCGGCAACATGGCCGAACAGTTCACCCCCGATAAGTTCACCCGAAATCGCTGCACAGTTGACGGCAATGAAGGGGGCTTTTTTATCGGCGTGATGGCTGTGGATGAGACGGGCGAACAGTTCTTTTCCAACGCCGGTTTCGCCCTGAACAAGAACCGTGACGTTTGCCTTTGCGGCCCGGTGGGCGAATTCGATAGCTTCCAACATCTTAGGACATTCGCCGAGAATTTGGATCTCGTCTTCTTCAACGCCATGCCGTGGCCGAATGGTGATCCCAGTGGATCGTGTAGGTGTCGGGGATGTTCTTTTCTCTGGAAGTATTAGTGCCGCGCCTTGAATCTGCGTTCCGGACTTAAGAATATCTATCTCAATACCGCTCAGTGAAGATGGTAATGCTGCGACCAAATCCCCGTCCGTCATATCTGGCGTCCAGGACAAAAGCTGTTTTCCGATCGGTAGGCCGCCAGTTTTCAGAATAGGTTCAACCTCGGTATTTCGACTGAAAACGATCCGGCCGGTTGAATCCAGCAAGACGACAGTGTCGTCTGTGCTGCGCGGCTTTTGCAAATCGATAAACGCCTCAAGCAAATTGGTTCGTTCTTCCCTTTGTTGTTCTGCCAGAGCGATTTCAATTTCTTTTGCGGCGGCCACAACCAGCGCTAAATTATGGGGGCGAAAAATATCCAGCGGTCCCGACAGATCGACGACCCCTAAGACTTGCCGGTCAAGCGGATCAAAGATCGGAACACCGGCACAGGTCCAGGATTTGATGCCCTGACAGAAGTGTTCTGACGCGTGCACATAGGTTGGTTTTCCTGTGCGCAAAGCTGTGCCGATACCGTTTGTGCCAATGACATTTTCGTCCCAGACACCGCCTACTTCCAGTTGGATATCACGCCCTTCGTCCAGGGTTTTATCATCGCCAATGGCATCGATTATTGTTCCGTTTCGGTCGGTCAAAAGAAGGACAGCACCGGACTCTGACAAATGGGGGCCAAGCCGCAGAAAAGCCGAGCGCGCAGCACGGCATAAAGAAGCGTTTTTCCGCTTCAATTCGTCTACGCGTTCGTCGCCAATTTTTTGCGGTGTGCCCGCCGGCGTCAGTGCGTTGATGCCTAAATCTGTGCACCTCGTCCACGAGTCCAGGATTTCCCGCCTTACGGTTTTCTCGACTTCTTCGGACTTTCGCCCAGTGTCGACGAAAGCTTCCCAAGCGTTCATTGTCGCTCTTTGGTCGCTGTCGTTGCTGACTTGCGTGAGGGGGGGGTTGGGGAAGGTGGAGGATCTGTTTCGCATGTTTTTCTTTCACTGACACCACCTCTAATAGATAGGCGGTTCAAAAAACGGCTACTTCTGGGATGGCCTCAAAGTTCGAGACGACGTGTTATGACATCTGCGAGCTTTTCCTTTATTTCATCAGACTCGATTACGATGTTGTTCAGGTCGCTCAAAACCTCTGTGACTTCATCGGGGAGTGGAGATACGAACCCATTCTCTTTGGTCGCCAGAGCGAAGAACTTTACGCCATCGTTTACGCGTATTTGTCCTAGGAACTCCATTTGTTTACCAGAGTTCGCATCCATAACAAAAACACGTTCATTTGTACTGATGCGAACGACGGGATTTAGTTCCGAGGGCGCAGATGGACCGCCATAGACATGGATGTTCAGGCCCTCCGGCTCTGGTTCTTTTTTGGCGTTTGCCATGGCAGCGCGGGAGCGCGAGTATCCGCCGCCGCTGATTTGATCTGCTAGTCGACGAATGGTTGCGCCGTTCCCTTGCAGAAGGCGCCTTGCGTCTTGGTCTTCACGGCGCGGGCCGTCTTTTTTCGAGAAAATATCAACCATGCCTAATCTCGCAGTTCCCTGTTTGTTCGGTTCGCCAAAAAAACAACGGGGCAACAACCGTGACAAAAGCGATATGTTTGTCCGCGTGCTATTTTGGCTTTTTATTATGTATCTTAAACTAGCAATTTCAGCCTTCTGAGTCTAGGCTGAGCACCGAATACAACGATGAAATGCCCTTAAAAACATGGGCTCTGGCATAGTTTTTCTTGTATCTTCAAAATCCAGCGGATTCACGCTGAAATAATGCGATCCAAATATGATGTTTTGGTGCCCGGATTGCCCGGGCACGCAAATAAAGTTTCAGAGATTACCCGCTGACATTTGTTCGGCAAGGTGGTCGGCTTGACGGATGGCAAGAGCCACAATGGTCAGTGTCGGGTTCTCGGCAGCGCCGGTTGTGAACTGCGAACCATCCGAGATGAAGAGGTTGGAAATGTCATGGGTCTGGCCCCATTTATTCACTACGCCGTCCCGCGGATTCTCGGACATTCGATTTGTCCCGAGGTTATGGGTGGAGGGGTAAGGTGGCGTCGGGAAGACCCGTGTCGCACCAACCGCTTCATAGACAGCAGCGCCTTGCGCATAGGCGTGATTGCGCATTGCAATGTCATTTGGGTGATCATCGAAATGTACATTCACGACTGGCAGTCCATGCTGGTCTTTCACTTCGTGGTTGAGCGTAACGCGGTTTGTTTCTTGTGGCATGTCTTCGCCAACGATCCACATACCGGCCATATTCTCGTATGAATCCAAAGCTGATGTGAATTCACGCCCCCAAGCGCCCGGATCCAAGAAGGCCGCCATGAATGGCAACCCAAGAGCCAGAGTTTCAAGTTCATAACCGCCGACAAAACCGCGACTTGGATCATGACGTGATTCATCTTGGATGATCCCTGCCATCGTGGTGCCGCGCCACATTTTCACGGGTTGATCGAAGACAGCATAGACCGAACCGGTCATGTGACGCATATAGTTCCGCCCAACCTGGCCAGAGCTGTTTGCCAAACCGTCAGGGAACATCGAAGAAGCAGAGTTCAAAAGCATTCTCGGGCTTTCGAACGAGTTGCCCGCAACACAAACTACACGGGCCTGTTGCATCTGAAGATTGCCATCTTTGTCGAAGTATTCGACGCCGGTGACTTTGCCTTCATCATTGTGCAGGATGCGTGCGACATGGGAGTTTTCGCGCACCTCTAGGTTGCCGGTGGCCTCGCCTGCAGGGATATCAGTGTACGCTGCGGACCATTTCGCACCCCACTTACATCCTTGAAAACAAAACCCGGTTTGTTGGCAGGCCAAGCGATCTTCGGTTTCGGCAGAGTTGATTGCCATACGACCGGTATTAACCTGCTCATACCCAAGCGCCTTTGCGCCTTTTTCGAAGACGAGATAGTTGTTGTTTCCCGGCAAGCCGGCACGATCTCCGGTTCGGGTCACACCCAGTTTGTTTTCGGCTTTGGTATAGTAATCATCCATCTCGCGCGGGTCGATGGGCCAGTCCAATAGGTTTGCGCCCTGAACGTCACCATAGGTCGTCGCGGCCTTCCATTCGTGGTCCTGAAAGCGCAGCGACGCTCCGGCCCAATGCGTTGTGGTGCCGCCAACGGCCTTGACGATCCAGGCAGGCAGGCCAGAAAAATCCTTTGCAACACGCCAGTCACCCGATGTCGTTCGAGGGTCGACCCAGGCAAGCTGGCCGAAACTTTCCCATTCGTCATTTACATAATCTTCTGGCAGGTATCGCCCGCCAGCTTCGAGCGCGACAACACTAATGCCTTTCTGCGCCAATTCGTTTGACAGAACGCCGCCGCCAGCGCCGGTTCCAATTACGACAACAACGCTGTCGTCGGTGAGATCAAAAGGTGCCGTCATGGTGCCATCTCTCCCTTTAAAGCCAGTTGATGTCGTTGAAGCCTCGGTCGATGTACCCCCCGAACTCGAAAGAGGAGCCCTCATACCCAAAAATTGGCCAAACGGCTTTTTGGTTGTAAAGACCGGTCACAAGACCACCGCGAACTGTCTGGAAAAACGGGCTATCTTCCATGCTGCGCAGAATATCGACGCGATCTCGTTCCCAGCCGGTGCCCAGGTAGCTGTCATATCCCTTGCCCTGTGCAGCCGCGTTCAGGGCGTCAATACCGGCCTCGACAGATGCTGCGGCTTCGTCGGTGTCATATCCTTTGACCGCGATCACGTAGAATTCGTCACCCACTTTGTCGTGCGGGTAGATATCGCGTGCCATCTGAACCAGCGTTGCAAATGTCTCGGGCTTTAGAACTGACGTTTCGACGGCCCAGGCTGCGTTTGGTGCGGCGATGAATGTTGCACCGACGACGAAGGACGCGCCTATTGCTGTCGCATTGGACAAAAGCTGTCGACGTGTCAGTCCCTTCCGGCGTTTTAAACTCTCCATCTTTTCCTCCCTTTGATTTTACTGAAAGCGACCAGACCGTTCGAGAACTTCAATCTCATAGCCATCCGGGTCGGTGACAAAGAAGAAGCGGCCGACAAGTCTGCCGTCCGGGGCAAACTCGACGAGCTTACGTGGAGATAACCCTTCGCGTTCGAACCGCGCATGTTCTTCATCAAGGTTATCGACAGACACCGCAAAATGGCCGTAACCATTTCCCAGCTCATAGGCTTCGGTCTGGCCTTTGTTGATGGTCAGTTCCAGCTCGAAACTACTTTCAGAGTTGCTGAGATAAACGAGCGTAAAATTCTCGAAATCAAGACGATCGGCAACTTTGAGGCCGAATGCTGTGCCGTAGAAGCTGACGGATCGTGCCTCGTTCAGAACACGTATCATCGAGTGTATTGCTTTTGCCAAAGCCCGCTTCCCCCTTCTGTTGTGACAGAAGCAGTCTACAGACCATCATTGGCTAGGCAGGTAGTATAGGCTTACTACCCTGCAGAATTTATATTCTAAGAACTCCGCGGCTATTCCGCGGCTACCGCTGGCTGTTCATCATGGGTAGAAATCTCCATGAATTTCAAACAGGCACAGCGTAAAAGCGACGTAAAATTAACGGGTTCTCCGCGAAGCTCCAGAACTTCGCTATGCAGCTTCGAGATGAAAACCGGTGTCGTCATCCCGTCATTATCCGCAATCGTATCAATGACTTGCCAAAATGCATTTTCGAGTCTGATGCTCGTGCTTTGGCCATTAATACGAATGCGCCGCGTTGCGCTCGCATAACGTTCCGGGTCTTGACCGGCAAATACCTGGCACATGCGCATTCTCCCTTCGGTTTCTTTTCTAGTCTGCACAAAAACCGAAGTTTTGCATCTTTTTTGACAAGCGCGATGCGTCATCCTGGCCAGGATGACCGACCTAAGGCGGATTTCTCAGGTTAGATTGAGTGCCTTTTCCTCGCTCACTAGGTTTGGGAGCTGTCTCGGGATTTCCATTGCGGCAACCTCTTAGTAGTTTTCTAATACATATCCAATAGGATATTAATGGGGCAAAAATTATGTATTACACACAATGGTTTCTACGACATTAGGCTACAATCGTTAGCCGAATTGGGGGCGGTTTTGGCTAATAGGTTCGAAATGTAGACCAACGCTATCGATGTGCCGTCAGCTTGCAAGGCTTGCGACATCTCTGATGCGCTCAATGTGAATTCTGAGATCGGCCCCGGAAACAACCGCGCCAATGGCTGTCCAGTTTAGAGAGATGCCGATTGGATTAATTCAGGGTTGTTTGAAACCGAATACGGAGGGGAAAACTCATGGGAATGCTTACGAGATTGATGAACGGTACTATTGCATCACTGACATTAAGCGCAGGCGCTGCATATGCAGCAGATGTCACACTTTTGTTAGGTCATACCGCACCAACGAATTCGGTGTTTCAGGAAAGCGCCGAGATTTTTGCCGAGTCACTGGACACCCTATCCGGCGGAACGGTTGCCGTGGATATTGTCGGCGGCGGCGCAATGGGGGGTATTCCGGATCACTGGGCTCAACTGCGGGCCGGTGATCTGGATCTGCATCTGTTTGAACTTGTCGGCGTCAGCTTCATGAAGGAAGCGTCGGACTTTTCAGTGCTCTTCGCGCCTTATCTGTTTGAAGATCAAGCGCATCTACACCGGTTTACAGAAAGCGAGCTGTTCAAGGCCATGATGGACCGCGCTGACACTGCGACCGGAATTCATTATGTCGGGTATGTTGGCGATCGCTATCCACGTGCGGTTTCCACTCGTGATATTGAAGTTGTCAAACCCGAAGACCTTTCGGGCCAAAGGGTGCGTGTGGCCATGCACCCGGCTATCGTAGCCACCTATGAAGCGTTTGGTGCGGTGCCGACACCGATCCCGTCGCCCGAACTTATGATCGCTTTAAAAACCGGAACGGTAGATGGTCAAGATCAAGGTCTCGTAGACTACCTTGACGCGGGCTATGATGAGGCCAGTCCCTACTACGCGCCAATCAATACCGTCCATGCCGGCATGGGGCTTTGGATGTCAGGTGGAAAGTGGGACACACTTACAGAGGAGCAAAAGGGTTGGGTGACCGAAGCCGCAACTGTCACTTCTGCGACTATAAACGCGGCCGGAGAAGCCCGGATGGAGGCCGCTCAGGCGCTTGCGGCGGAGCGTGGTGTCACGATTTCGACGCCGGATATTGAGGCCTTTCAGGAGGCCATAGCCCCAGTCATCGAAAAACTTGACGGAGAGATGTGGCCCGCTGGGTTGTACGACCAGATCAGAGGTCTCTGAGGTTCATGTTGCACGTCGTTGATTGGTCTAAACAGATCGACACCTCCCTTACATGGTTTTTGCGGGCTGTGCTGGGGGGGCTTTTGGTCGGGTTGGTGTTGCTGGAGTCTACGCAGGTCATTCTGCGCTACTTTTTTGCGCTGGGGTTGCCTTGGGCAAGAGATGTTTCAACAATCGGGTTGATGTGGTTGGCTTGGCTGGGCGCCCCGCTGTTGTGGATGAAACGTTCGCATATATCCGTCGATTTCATACCTGTGCCAAACATCCGGTCCCTGCGCAGGGTAGGGCAAATTGTTTTACAGCTTTCCATGGCGGTGAGCGGTGGGTTCCTGTTGTATCACGCGTCTGAGGCTGCGGCCCGCTATGCGCAGATTGATCTGACATCAATACCTGGCGCGCATGCAAACCAGAAGTTCTTTCCAGTGATGGTGGGGTCGTTTTTACTGATCTTGGTCAGTATCACGGCACTCGTTCAAAAGGACTGAAGCCGTGTTAGAGACTGCGTTTACCGTAGCCGTAATGATTGTCCTGATGCTGCTACGGTTTCCGGTGTTTTATGCGATGGCACTTTCGGTCGTAGCTTTTGCGTTTGTCTATGCACCGATCATGCGCCCCTCGGTCGTGGTGCAGGGATTGGTTCAGGGCCTCGACAATTCCGCCTTTACGGCGCTGGTCTACTTCATGGCTGTTGGCACAATCATGAACGCCGGAGGCATGAGTGCGCGATTGCTGGATCTCGCCCGGACTCTGTTGGCGCATATCCGGGGTGGATTGAGCCATGCCAATATCGGGTCGAGCATGATTTTCGCCGGTATCTCAGGCTCTGCCATAGCTGATGTCGCCGCAGTTGGATCAGTAATGATCCCCGCAATGAAACGCGATGGGTATAGCCCTGCCTACGCGGCGGCGGTGACTGCAGCCTCTGCGACCATCGGAATTGTCATTCCCCCCTCAATTCCGATGGTCGTTTTTGGGCTGTTTACGGGTGCAGATATCACGCGACTTTTCGTGGCTGCGATTTTGCCCGGGATTCTCATGGGGGTTTTCCTTTTGGGCGTATCGATCGTCGTTTCGATCAAGCGCGGATATCCCGCTCAGCGTTGGCAGGGCTGGCGTGCGGTTTGGGTCGCATTGCGGCGCAGTATCCTTGCGCTGATCCTGCCAGTTGTCGTCATTGGAGGGATGGTATCTGGCTTCGCAACTGTTTCAGAAATTGGTTCGATTGCCGTACTGTATTCGATAATTGTCTCACTTCTCATTTATCGCGAGACGACGCTGCGCAGCTTTTGTGCGGCGCTTGGGGATGCGGCGATTGACAGCGCCAAGGTCCTGATCATCGTCAGTGTGTCCGGTGCATTCATCTGGATCACCGCACGCATTGGGGTTGGGGCGCAATTCGTTTCAATGGTGAATGGGATTCAGCCCACTCCGACAATGTTTTTGGCGCTTGTGGCGGTTTTTATGCTGATTCTGGGGACGGTACTGGACCCGGTGATCATCACAATCGTTGTGGCCCCGATTGTGGCACCTACAGCGATCATGGCGGGGGTGGATATAGTTCAGTTTGGACTTGTGGTGGTCCTGGCCGGTGCGATTGGTCTGGTTACTCCACCGGTTGGCATTTTGCTGTTCGTGACCGCTGCCCAGTCTGGTGCCAGAGTTGGTCAGGTCGTGCGTGAAGCCGGAGTGTTCCTAATCGCATTGGCTGTCTTGCTGGCCCTGGTCGTTTTCTTCCCTGCGTTGACCTTGTGGCTGCCGAACCTCATGCTTGGGCAGTAGGCGTTGAAGCGTAGGTGCTATTGACCACTGATTTCCGGACGTGGACGCGCAGCCAGCTCAACCGCTGCATTCTTGCCAATTCCCGTCATGCACAAAAGTTGGGTGATGATTTGGCTTTTGCTGCTGTGAGGGACATTGTCATTGGTTATCGCAAGGGCGGCACCAATCAGGGCATGTGTGGTCAACCTCCAGACCAGCTCGGCATCAGAGACCTGAAATCGACCGGCCTGTGAGGCCCGCCTCAAGTCGCGAATGGCGAAGGGACCCATCATCCGGAACATCGTGTCTGATATGACCTCAGATCTGTGCAAAAGCTGTTTCCAGTGCGTGTCGCCTGTTGCTGTATCGAGCACGGTTCTAATACCAAAGGCGTAGACCTGGGCGGGGTCGTCGAACGTGTCCGTGACCTCTTCGATCCTCAACGCCAGATCATGCATCAGGGTTTCCAAAACGGCGATTGCCAATTCGTCTTTCGATTTGAAATAGCTATAGACTGTGCCAGCGCCGACATCTGCCTTTTCGGCAATCTCCAACATGGTCGCGGCATCGACGCCGCGCTCGGACATGATTTCACGAGCAGCCCCAATCAGCGCCTGTTTATTTCGACGCTGACGCTTTGCAACTCGGCCCTCCTTAACGGGGATCATTTCGCTCATTTTGAGTTCCGCCTGACAATAATCGAATCATATTCAATTTTGAATTTTGCCACAACTTCTTTCACAACCATTGGGAAAGTTGAAGCCTATGGATTGCTTCTGTCGTATTTTTGGATCTCACCCTAAAACGCCGGAATGCGATCATAACTTACGATAAACAAACAATAATATTTCTCACCTTCACTGGAAAGAGTGGCCTCCAATAGCGAATAGTATCCAAACTTGACGAGCATTCGAAAACGATCTAGCGTCAAGAAGAGGTAACTTTTTGGCCGTCCCAGCCCGTTTAAGGGCTCTGGTTGAACGGCTAAGGGCTTAGGAGGAGACAAAGATGACCCATCCCGCGACCAACAGTGATTTCGATACTGATGTTGCAATTGTAGGTGCTGGTCCGGTTGGCACCATGCTGGCCATTCTGCTGGGCCAGAAGGGGAAGAAGGTCACTCTGGTTGAGCGGTGGTCCACGCATTACGGCCTGCCGCGTGCGGTTACATACGACCACGAGATTGCCCGCATTCTGGCGTCCCTTGGAATCGATTCTGAAACCGATTCAGCGATCAACTGTCATGATGAGTTGTATTACTGGCGCAACCGGGATGGTCAGAACCTGCAGATTGTTGACTGGCAGAGCCAATCAGCCAGCGGCTGGCGCGTGCGTTACTGGTTCAACCAGCCGCTGCTTGAAAAGCGCTTGCTGAAGATTGCCGGTGAAATCCCCGACGTAACAATCTTGCGCGGTTGGGACGGCGTTGCTCTGGATCAGGATAGCACTGGCGTGTCGCTGTCGCTTAAGCAAAACCCCGAAGAATTTGGGCCCGACGGAGAACGCAAAGTCATTCGCGCGAAATTCGCCGTTGGAACCGATGGCGCGAACAGTTTCGTGCGCGAAAGCTTAGGTATCGAGAACGAAGACAAGGGTTACTTCTTCGATTGGCTCATCCTGGATATGGTCCCGCAGTTCGACTATTGCGCTTCACGCCCGGAAGATCCGGCGCAGTGGCAGCTGTGCGATCCAAAACGCCCAACAACGATTGTGCCAGGCGGGCCCGGCCCTGTCGAAGGTGGCCCGGATCGCCGGCGTTGGGAATTCATGGTTCTCCCTGGTGAGTCTGTGGAAGAAGTTCAGAAAGAGGAAAATGCCTGGAGGTTGTTGAAGCCCTGGGGGCTGACCCCGGAAAACTCTGAATTGGAACGCGCTGCAGTTTATCGCTTTCAGGCCCGCTGGGCCAAGAAATGGCATAGCGGCCGGTGCCTCATCGGCGGCGACGCTGCACACCTGATGCCGCCCTTTGCTGGCGAAGGGATGTGCGCTGGTTTGCGCGATGCAGTGGCGATGGGCTGGCGTCTGAATGCCATTCTTGAGGGCAAGACCGGGCTTGAAGTGCTGGAAAGCTACTCCTCAGAACGCATTGAGCACGCCAAACACTACATCAACTTCAGCCAGGAGCTGGGCAGCATCATCTGTATCAGTGATGAGAAGGAAGCGATTGACCGCGACGCGCGTATGATCGCCGATCTGAAACATCGGAACAATCAGCCGGTACCGACAGATATCTGCCATCTGGGCGAGGGTGTCTGGTGTGATGAAAGCGCTCATGCCGGTGAACTTTCTGTGCAAGGCGTTGTCGAATACAATGGAAACAACGGTCGCTTTGACCAGGCCGTTGGTCGGGGTTGGGTTCTGATCGGTTATCAGGCGGACCCGATTGCAGCATTGACTGAAACCCAGCGTGAGCAACTAGGAAAATTGGAAGGCTTCGGCGTTCAGATTGGTGCACCAGGCGGTCAGCATGATGTTGTCGACACCGAAGGGACTTATAAGGCCTGGTTGGAAGACATCGACGCGAAATATGTCTTGGTACGTCCTGATTTTTACGTGGCTATTACTGCCAACACACCGGAAAATCTCCAATCTCGTTTTGACAAGGTCATGTCAGCATTGCACCTGGATACGGCCGTTGCCGTAGCCGCTGAGTGAGGTTGGGCGCCATGTTTTCAGGGTTTACCTACAACGCAAATCCAGCGCGGATCGTATTCGGGCTGGGAGCATCGACCAATGTCGCGGCAGAAGTTAGCAGCTTGGGCTGTAGCCGCGCACTGGTTTTGTCGACGCCATTTCAGGCGAATGACGCTGAAAAACTGGCTGCGGATCTGGGCTCACTTGCCGTTGGGGTGTTCTCACAGGCGGCCATGCATACGCCTGTGGATGTTACTGAGAAAGCCATGGCTGCCTATGAAGCAGCGAATTCTGACTGTGTTATTGCCTTGGGCGGAGGGTCCACTATCGGCCTCGGCAAGGCAATCGCCTATCGAAATGATACCCCTCAGGTCGTGATTGCAACCACTTACGCGGGATCAGAGGTCACGCCGATCCTCGGGCAGACTGAAAATGGACTGAAGACAACTGTCCGTCACGCCAAGATCCTGCCCGAAGTTGTGATTTATGATCCCGAATTGACCGTGGGTCTGCCCGTAGGCATGAGCGTAACGTCGGGGCTGAATGCGATGGCGCATGCGGTCGAGGCTGTTTACTCTGAAAACCGCAACCCGGTGACCTCGCTTATGGCAGCGGAAGGTGTTCGCGCGCTACGAGACGCTCTGCCCGGCATTGTGGAGAACCCAAAAAACATCGAAGCACGCAGCGAAGCACTGTATGGTGCCTGGCTTTGTGGCGCGGTCCTGGGGACTGTGGGCATGGCTTTGCACCACAAGATTTGCCACACACTGGGCGGGACATTTGATCTGCCGCATGCGGAAACGCACGCGATCATGTTGCCACACTCAGCCGCATATAACGCGCCTGCTGCGGTTGATGAGATGCAACCGATCGCCGATCTGTTCGGTGGTTCTATTGGCGGAGGATTGTGGGATTTTGCGAAATCTCTGAATGCCCCGCTGGCACTGCGCGATTTGAATGTCAAAGCAGTCGATCTGGACCTCGCGACCGAGATTGCGACCCAGAATCCTTATTGGAATCCACGCCCAATAGAACGTCAGGCTATCAGGGAATTGCTGCAGCAGGCCTTTGAAGGTCGCCGACCAGAGTAACAGCCTGAAATACCGTCAAATGCATCAGGGAGGAAACCAACATGCTGACACGACGCACACTTCTGAAAACAGGCGCGGCCGCCGGGGCCACCGCCTTGGCGATGCCAGCCCTGGCCCAGAACGGAACGGTTAAGATTGGATATGTCAGCCCGCAGTCCGGCCCGCTCAGCGCATTTTCCGAGGCTGACAACTATGTCATCGAACAATTCATCAAGAACAGTGCCGCAAGCGGTCTGAATGTTGAAGTGATCGTCAAGGACAGCCAATCCAATCCCAACCGTGCGGCCGAAGTTGCGCGCGAATTGATTGTCCGCGATGAGGTCAATCTGATCTGTGTCGCATCGACACCTGAAACTACAAACCCTGTCTGCACCATTGCAGAAGCCGAAGAAATCCCGGTGATTTCTTCTGTGGCTCCGTGGCAGCCGTGGTTCATCGGTCAGCAAGGCAATCCGGGTGATCCGTCCAGCTGGCAGGAATTCGACTATGTCTACCACTTCTTCTGGGGGCTGGAAGACAACGTGTCCGTGTTCCTGAACATGTGGAACAGCATTGAAAGCAACAAGGTACTAGGGGCGCTGTGGCCCAATGATGGGGACGGGAACGCCTGGGCAAGTGATGTTGGCATGCCACCGGCTGCAGCGGCTGCAGGATATCAGCTGATCGATCCGGGTCGGTACCAAAACCTGACCGATGATTTCAGCGCGCAGATCAACGCTTATAAAAATGCGAACGCGGAAATTTTTACGGGCATTCCGATCCCTCCGGATTTCACCACGTTTTGGACTCAGGCGAAACAGCAGGGCTATAATCCAAAGATGGCTTCGATCGCCAAGGCATTGTTGTTCCCCGAAAGCGTTCAGCAACTTGGCGATCTCGGGAACAACTTGACCTGCGAAGTCTACTGGACACCTTCGTTCCCCTTCAAATCGTCACTGACTGGTGAAACCAGTGCTGAGCTGGCCGCCGGTTTCGAAACAGCGGCTAAGCGCAAATGGACGCAACCCGTCGGCTTTACACACGCCCTTTTCGAAGTTGCGGCCAGCGCAATTCAGCGCACCGAAGACCCAACAGACGGAGATGCATTGGCTGAAGCGATTGCCAGCACCGATCTGGAAACAGTGGTTGGCCATATCGGTTGGGGCAAAGACAACCTGCCACCATTTGCGCAGAAAAACGTGGCCAAGACACCCCTGGTCGGTGGCCAGTGGCGCCGCCAGGACAGTGGTGATTTCGAACTTCTGATCGTTGAGAACAGCAACGCGCCCGAGATCCCGCTCGACGGTACGCTCGAAACCCTCAACTAGCGCCTTTGAGCATCGGGCCAATCGGGCCCGGTGCCAATTCCTTTTGTTCGGAGATTCGAATGTCTATCCTGACACTCAAATCAGTATCCAAATCGTTTGGGGCTTTGAAGGTTACGGACGATGTGTCTCTGGACGTTCAGGCAGGGGAAGCTCTGGGAATTATCGGGCCCAACGGGGCAGGGAAGTCGACCCTGTTCAATCTGATTGCCGGGAATATCAAACCGGATGAAGGGCAGGTCGTTCTTGAGGGTGTGGACGTTACTCAGCGGACACCCATGGAAAGAGTTCATGCCGGGGTCGGGCGGTCGTTCCAAATTCCACAACCTTTTGCGCATTTAAGTGTCTACGAAAACTTGATGGTTGCTGCCCAGTTCGGAGGAGAACATCGGGGATACGAGGCAGGGACATTTTGCATGTCCATATTGTCTGAAACCGGTCTTGAATCATGCGCACGCGATCTGGCGGGTGGTCTATCACTGTTGCAGCGCAAGCGCCTGGAATTGGCGCGGGCTATGGCGACCTCTCCCAAGCTGATCTTGTTGGATGAAATTGCCGGAGGTCTAACCGACGGTGAGTGTGTCGATCTGATCAAGACGATCAAGAACATCCACAGTCAGGGTACGTCAATCATCTGGATTGAACATGTGCTGCATGCTCTCAACTCGGTTGTCGATCGTCTTATGGTGTTGAATTTCGGTAAGAATCTCATGGTCGGAGGGGTTGACGAGGTCATGAACGCCCCTGCGGTCCGAGAAATCTATCTGGGGATTGAAGTATGACTGAGCCACTATTATCCACTCACGGACTTACGGCTCACTACAGTGATTTCCAGGCCCTGTTTGGTGTCGATATCGACATCAAGCAGGGCGAAACGATTGCCATCATCGGTGCGAACGGTGCAGGAAAATCCACACTGATGCGTGCCATCACGGGTCTATTGAAGAACAAACCGGACGCAATCAAACTTCGGGGTGAGAGCATTGGTGACCTCTCTGCACCAGAGGTGCTGGAGCGGGGGATTTCCATGGTCCCGGAAGGGCGACGGTTGTTTCCCTCTCTCACGGTGGAAGAAAACCTTCTGATCGGGGCACATACCAGAACCGGAAATGGGGTCTGGAACCTTGAGAGTGTTTACGAAGTCGTTCCTGCACTGAAGGACCGCCGGGATCATCCGGGTACCGCATTATCCGGTGGTCAGCAGCAAATGGTAGCGATTGGTCGGGCGTTGATGTCAAACCCGGATCTTTTGCTCTGTGACGAACTCAGCCTTGGGCTTGCACCTGTTGTCATCAAAGAAATCTATGCTTCGTTCCCGACGATCAAAGAGCGCGGAGCCTCTGTTGTCGTCGTTGAGCAAGATATTGGGCAAGCGATGAGAGTTGCAGACCGGGTGTTTTGCATGATGGAAGGTCGCGTGACGTTACAGGGCACGCCCGACGAGTTGTCGCGAGAAGAGATTCACAACGCGTATTTCGGGGTAAGCGCATGATCTTAGTCGACACACTCATTCAGGGCATTTTGCTTGGTGGCCTATATGCTCTGTTCGCTGCCGGGCTTAGCCTGGTGTTTGGCGTTATGCGCCTTGTCAACTTGGCACATGGTGATCTGATTGTACTGGCAGCATTTGTCATTTTGTCCATCGGCACGGCTCTGAATCTCGGCCCGTTTGTTGCGGTGATCCTCGCGTTTCCCATCATGTTTGCTGTGGGGTGGGGGCTGCAAACCTATTTGCTGAACCGTGTGCTGGGGGACGATATCCTGCCGCCCTTGCTGGTGACTTTCGGCCTGTCTGTGGTGATTCAGAATGGTTTGCTGGAGATATTCACAGCGGATAGTCAGAAACTGACAGCCGGGCCCATCGAGGCACAGTCTTTGGCGCTGGGGCCGGTTACCGTTGGGGTGATGCCTTTGCTGACCTTTGTATCCGCTGTTGTGGTTATCTTTGCGCTGAACCAGATCTTCTACAGAACCAAGCTTGGGCGTGCATTCCGAGCCACTTCGGACGACCGCGAGACCGTGGGTCTGATGGGGATCCGCCCCAATAACGTCTTTGCAGTCGCTACAGGTATTGCGATGGTAGTTGCCACGATTGCAGCCTTGTATCTTGGCATTCGCGCCAATTTCGATCCCAGCATTGGCCCCGCACGCCTTCTTTACGCATTTGAGGCGGTGATCATTGGTGGGCTTGGCTCGCTTTGGGGCACTTTGGCTGGTGGGGTGATTATCGGTGTCGCTCAGGCTTTGGGCGCTTCCATCAACCCCGAATGGCAAATTCTGTCGGGACATATCGCATTTGTCGCTGTCCTTCTCGTTCGCCCCCGCGGACTTTTCCCACGTTCCAAAGACTGAGGTACCCGCAGTGTCTGATCAAAAGAATATGACCCGCTTGCTTCAGCTTTTTGGCCTTGCTGGCATCGTACTTTTGTTTCTCGTGCCTGTCATTGGCTCCCGGGCCTTGGTGCAAGATCTGTTTGGCGTGCTGACGCTTTTGATCCTGGCGCAGAATTGGAATCTGCTTGCAGGATTTGCCGGGTTGGTATCCGTGGGCCAGCAGGCTTTTGTCGGCGTTGGTGCATATGCCATGTTCGCCTGCGTTATCCTGCTGGGTCTGGATCCTCTGATTGGCATCGCCGTTGGAGGTATCACTGCCATGATCCTGGCAATTCCAATGGCCTTCTTTTCATTCCGGTTGGCCGGGGCCTATTTTGCCATCGGAACATGGGTCATCGCAGAGATAACGCGCCTTTGCTTTGCCCAATGGAAAGCACTTGGCGGCGGTACCGGCACCTCATTGCCGAAAGGCACCACAAAAACCATGTTTGGCGTGCCTGAGATCAAAAGTTGGTTGGGTGGTAGTTCATCCGCCGCATCTGACGCTTTGACCTATTGGCTAGCACTGACCCTGGCCCTTGCAACCCTTATTGCGGCGTATCTTTTCCTAAAGTCACGAATGGGCCTGGGCCTGCAATCGCTGCGCGACAACGAAGAGGCTGCCCGGTCAGTCGGTGTAAATCCTACGCGTCTGAAAGCTTGGGTGTTCATGCTGACGGCTTTTGGTACCGGTCTTTGCGGTGCACTTCTGTTCATTCAGATTACACGGGTTACACCCGAGGCGGCATTCTCGGTGGTGGATTGGACCGCTTTCGTGATCTTTATAACCGTGATTGGTGGAATCGGAACACTGCCGGGACCGATCATCGGTGTGATCGTGTTCTATTTCTTGCAACGGGCCCTTGCTGATTATGGCACGGTCTATCTGATCGTTCTGGGCTGTCTCGGGATTGCCGTGATGCTGTTCGCTCGGCGCGGATTGTGGGGGCTGTTCACTGAAAAAACCGGGATTGAGCTTTTGTCTCTGCGACAGCTGCCCCCGGAAGAAAACCAAGCGCGCTGACACACACAAATATAGAGGTATACCCATGTCAAATTTGGTTGATCTTTCCAAAATCGACTATTTCACTGAAGAGTCATCTGTTGAGGCCGTGCTTGGGCGCAATGGTTCAAATGCCGATGCCCGTCTGGCACAGATTTGGGGTGCATTGATCAAGCATTTGCATGCTTTTGCCAAGGACGTCGAATTGCGTCAGGACGAGTGGGATATCGCAATCGATTTCCTTACGGCAACCGGTCAAATCTGTGACGAAAGCCGGCAGGAATTTATCTTGTTGAGCGATGTCATGGGTTTCTCGATGCTGACAGACGCAATCAATAACCGACGCCCGAAAGGCGCAACCGAGAACACGGTGTTTGGCCCATTCCATGTCGAAAACGCCCCTGAATACGAAATGGGTGCCGACATCTCATTGGACGGCAAGGGACAGTCTTGCCTGTTTGAGGGGCGGGTCTTGGACCTTGAAGGAAACCCGATCGAAGGTGCGCGTATCGATGTCTGGTGCGACAACGAAGATGGTTTCTACGACGTTCAGCAACCCGGTATTCAGCCCAAGTGGAACAATCGGGGTGTCTTCACGACTGGCCCGGATGGGTGCTATCACTTCAAGGGGATTAAGCCGGTGTCATATCCGATCCCCCATGATGGGCCGGTTGGAAAACTTCTGATCAAGCTCGATCGCCACCCCTTCCGCCCTGCGCATATGCATTACATGGTGACGGCGCCTGGCCATGAGAAAATCGTGACGCATACCTTTGTTGGCGAAGATGAATACCTCAAGTCTGATGCGGTTTTTGGCGTAAAGGCGACGCTGGTTGCACCATTTGTTGAAAATAAGGACGGTGATACAGTTTGGCGTTCTCCTTTTGACTTTGTGATGGTGCCAGAAAAGGTGGAGTCCTAAGCCAATGACGCAAAAGCCTTGTATTATTTGTGTGGCAATTACAGGATCTTTGCCCCAAAAATCAGACAACCCGGCGGTGCCTATCACGGTCTCCGAGCAAATAGAAAGCACACAAGCTGCATTCGAAGCCGGGGCGACGATCGCACATTGTCATGTTCGCAATGACGATGGCTCGCCTACCTCGGATCCCGATAAATTCGGCCGGTTGTTTGAAGGTTTGAACAAACATTGCCCGGGTATGATTGTTCAGTTCTCGACCGGAGGACGATCGGGCGCAGGACATGAACGCGGGGGCAGTTTGCCGTTGCGTCCTGATATGGCCTCTTTGTCCGTTGGATCGACAAACTTTCCAACTCGGACCTACGACAATCCACCCGATCTGGTCGATTGGCTGGCTGCGGAAATGACGAAATACGAAATTACCGCAGAGATCGAGGCGTTCGATCTGAGCCATATTCACCAGGCTGTCGCCATGAGTAACGCAGGTAAGCTTCCGGGCAAGCTTTACGTGCAGTTCGTGATGGGTGTGAAAAACTCAATGCCGGCCGACAAGAATGTCTTCAATTACTATGTGAAAACAATGCAAAGGCTTGCCCCGGACGCGGAATGGTGTGCCGCCGGGATTGGAAGGCATCAGCTTGAACTGAACGAATGGTCGATTGCGGCCGGCGGTCATGCAAGAACCGGGCTTGAGGACAATGTCCGACTTGATCGAAACACACTTGCCCCATCAAATGCCGCTTTGGTGGCCCGAACTGCAGAGATTTGTCATAATCACGGCCGCCCGGTGGCAACCTGGACAGAAGCGCGGTCACTTCTGGGGCTTTCGCAGCCCGCAGTGTAACCTAATGAGATGGCTGGCTGTTTGACCAGCCATCGACTTGCCTGGGTCGGTGCGCAACCTCCTGTCCCTCAAGTTGAAAAGGGGCGCGTGGCAGGCCTGCTCCAGCCTTGGCTGAGCGAATTGAGTAGATAAGTATACTTCATACGATATGTAATATGCCGTGTATTGTATTATTGTTATATAGAAATTCTGCTAAAAATCATCCCCACCATAGAGGTTGGCTTTGCTCGCCCAAAACCATTGGCAAACTTTAAGAGCCTAAAAACACTCGTCTTTTGCCGCATGAGCCAAGAGCCAACCCTGACAGGGAGGGATTTTTATGTTCAGTAAGATCAACCGGATGGCAATTCTTGCCTTGGGTATTGCGACGCTTGGCACAGTTGCCAGCGCACAAAGCTTGGGGATCGGAGCCAGTAAACAGGGATCACAGAATTATGCGGCCAATGCTGGATTCGCAAAACTTCTGGCCGATGAGCTTGGGTACGATATTCGAGTGCAATCGTTTGGGGGATCAGGCCAAACAATGCCTCTGGTCGATAATGCCCGCTTGGATTTGCTGCTTGCTCCTAGCCCTGACTTTTCTGCCGCCGCGGGTGGTACAGGTGCCTTCGAAGGGCGACAGCTAGGTAATTTGCGCATCGTTGCAGCCATGGGTGGGTCCGCCTATGGTTTCATGGTCAACAAAGACACCGACATGGCCATGGTCTCAGACGCCAAAGGCAAAACGATCACCTATGGATACACCGCACAACCGACGCTTCGGCCACAGGTCGACGCCATTCTTGCAGGCGGCGGTTTAAGCATCGATGAGATGCAGCTCGACAATGTACCGTCGGTGCCAAACGGCGTCGACGACTTGATTTCCGGCACCGCTGAAGTTGCGTTCTTTGCCCTTGCTGGGGGCAAGACACGCGAAGCGGACGCCGCGATAGGAGTCCGTTGGTTGGGGCTGGAGAACACACCCGAGGCACTCGCCGGTGTGCGCGAATTCGTTCCGACCGCATATATTGACACTGTAGCCGCAGGATCGGCCCCTGGCGTGGATGTCGATACGAACATGATGTTCTATGATTATGTGCTTTTGGCAGGCGCGCATGTTTCGGATGAAACGATCGCCCCGATTGTCGAATACATTCATCAGAATCCGGAAAAAGTGCGGAGTATCTTTAAAACTTTCGCGCGGTTCGACCCGGAAAAAATGGCGCCTGATATGGGGGATCTCGTCTACCATCCGGCAGCGGCCACCTATTATCAGAAAGCAGGTTTGTCGCAGTAACGTCTGCTGACATAAATCATGGTTGGAACATCCGAAACCGCTCGTTTGGAGCAAGCCAATCAGGTGCTGAGAGGGCTGATCGTGGCCCTCTCGGTCATCTATGCTGCCAATCTGCATCGCTATGTCGGGGTGTCCGTCTATGATGCGCAATTATTGGTCGCGTCTTTCGCGCTCGCACTCGCCTCTGGAATTTTAAGTTTTGCGAAAACCGCGGACAGGCCGATCACCCGCAGAATTGCTGTCCTGTGGGCCGCGGTCACACTTGTTACCGGTGGCTACGTTGCGGTGAACTATGTCCGGCTTTCGATGGACGCTCCGTTTGTGCCCTCTTTGCTGGTTGCGATCAGCTGCGTTCTGCTGGGTGGGTTGCTTTTGTTGTTGCGGCGTTCTGCGGGCACCGGAATTCTAATCGTAGTGCTAGTCTTCATAGCCTACGGGCTCTGGGGGCATCTTCTCCCCGGTGATCTCCAGAGCCGCCCTACTTATTGGGACGAACTTGTCATCTATCTGAGCCTGGATGCAAACGGCATTCTTGGCGCAGCATTGAAAGTCGCCGTCGTAATTGTCGTTCCCTACCTGTTGTTCGGTCAGTTTCTGACGGCCTGTGGAGCCGCGGATTTTTTCAATGACCTGGCTTTATCAGGGATGGGTCGTTTCAGGGGTGGACCAGCAAAAGTAGCAGTCTCGGCGTCGGCTTTGTTCGGATCTATTTCAGGATCAGCGGTTGGAAATGTCGTCGGCACGGGCGTGGTTACGATCCCGATGATGAAAAAAGCTGGTTTTAATGGAAGATATGCTGGCGCGGTTGAGGCGGTCGCGTCTACGGGTGGGCAACTGGTGCCGCCTGTGATGGGAGCCGCGGCCTTTATCATGGCCGACTTTATTGGCGTGGATTATTCGACCGTGATGTTGGCGGCTTTGCCATCTGCTCTGCTCTACTACAGCGCTATTTTCATCAATGTTGATCTGACAGCGGCCAGGCGAGGGGTGGCACAGGTTGAAGAAGCTGATATCCCGAGCGGCCGCGAGGCACTCAAGCAGGGTTGGCACTTCATTTTACCGTTCGTTGTGCTGATTTATACGCTGTTCGCCCTGAACATGAGACCGGAGCGTTCTGCGGTCATTTCGATTGTGGTGTTATTGGTCGGCAGCTTGATTTTTGGCTACAAAGGCCGTCGTATCAGGCCAATTCAGATTTGGCAGGCCATAGCGTCTGCGGGCCAATCGGCTATCGGGCTGGTTGTTGTCTGTGCAGCTGCTGGACTGATCATTGGTATTCTGAATATCACCGGCCTTGCCTTTAATTTGACACTGCACATAATCACCGCAAGCGGTGGCAGTCTGCTGGTGCTCGCCTTGATCACGGCGTTGATTTCCATTGTTTTGGGGATGGGGATGCCAACTGTTGGGGTCTACATTCTGTTGGCGACACTGGTCGCCCCGGCTTTGATCGAATTCGGTGTCCCAGTGATGGCAGCACATCTTTTCGTGTTCTATTTCGGGCTGATGTCGATGATCACTCCGCCTGTTGCACTGGCGTCATTTGCCGCAGCGAATATCGCGGGGTCATCAGCATGGGAGACAAGCAAAGAGGCAATGAAGCTGGCTTGGCCGGCTTATTTGGTCCCGTTTCTTTTTCTGTTTGCACCCGGATTGATTTTGGAAGGCAATCTGCTGAAGGCACTTTGGTCAATAGCAACAGCATTGGTTGGTATTTACATGGTAACTGCTGGCTTCGTTGGGTTTTTCCAACATGTCAGGGGGTTCATCGGTCGCTTAACTTTGACGCTTTGTGGTGTGCTGTGTCTGTTGCCTTCAGATTTGTTTCCCTCCGCGATCTGGACAGATATTGTGGGCTTGTCTGTGCTTGCTTTCTTCATTGTGGGTTCGAGAAATCGCGTGGCTGCCTCAGACACTCAATAATCCGACATCTAAGAATTAGGGCCTGGCAATAATGACTAATGTGGTTGATCTAAATTCGGATCTTGGCGAAGGATTTGGTGCATGGAAAATGGGGGATGATCTTGCACTGATGGACATCGTTTCATCTGCGAACATCGCCTGCGGATTCCACGCCGGAGATCAGAACATTATGGCCCAGACCATGAAAATTGCGGTCCAAAAAGGGACCGGAATTGGTGCACATCCCGGTTTTCCCGATCTGACTGGATTCGGTCGCCGTCGGATGAGTTTTTCCTCGGATGAGCTGACCAATATGATTGGATATCAGCTGGGTGCGGCGCAGTCGATGGCGCTACTGTCGGGTGGAAAAGTTCGACACCTTAAGCTGCATGGTGCCTTGGGAAACATGGCGTCGGAAGACATCAATATTGCCAGAACCTGCTTTGAGGCCGCGTTGAAAGTTCAGCCCGAAATCATACTCATGGCGATTGCATCAACTGCGATGGAGCAGGCAGTGAAGGAACTGGATTGCTCATGGGTAGGCGAGGTCTACGCTGACCGCGCTTACGAAAATGACGGAACCTTGGTAGACCGCAGGCAACCGGGCGCTGTTTTGGAGGATGCCGACTATGCCGCCGAGCGCATCATGATGATGTTGAAAGAGCAGGCGGTTATCACCAAAACCGGGAAACGCCTTCCATGTCGCGTTGATACGGTGTGTTTGCATGGCGATACTGTTGGTGCCGTTGCTATGGGAACCAAAATTCGCAGAAATCTTGTTGACGCAGGTATCGGTATCAAAATGTTTGAGGCGTAGATTCATTGCATTTCCTGGCGAAATGCTTCGGGAACTGCCGTGACAAAACCTGATTTCTGAAGGCCGTCCTCACAAGTTGTATGGGAACCTCGCAAGGTGCAAGGTTCCCGGTTTTTTAGGCCATTTCTTTGGATAGTGCCGCGACCCAACCGTCGATCCAGTCCAGCGCGGCTTCTTCAGGATAGACGCCGGATTTCGCATCATGTTCCATGCGATCTACCAGCCGCTTGGCACCCAATTCAGCGAAGGTTGCATCAAAGGCTTTGCCGCCACCGCAGAATGTCTGTGGATAATCCATGCTTCCCAAAGCAATGACGCCATAGCGCACAGACGACAGATCGGGGCGATCTTTTGTCAGGAACTCGTGAAACTCTTTGCCGTTGTCCGGCACTTCACCAGTGCCATATGTCGAACTGCAGATCACATAGGTATCGCGTGCATCCAGCATTTTTTGTGATGCTTTTTCCATGCGGACAACGCGGGCTTTGTACCCGGTTTCAACAAGCTTATCGGCCACTTCATCCGCGACCATTTCTGCAACGCCGCTCATAGACGCGACCAGAACAACAACTGGATGATCGTTCATTTCTATCCTTTCGCAGCACCCCTCATTTGGGTTTTGCATTCTTTTAACCGGTCGAACCGGACTGTTTTTCGATAAAGGCTGCTGAGAGACCCAAGGTTACTTCCTGAGCCGCAGCCTGAACATAAATTGATAGCCGTTCGACCATCTGCGAATTCACTTCATGCTCGTTCAAGACAAGCGTCATGCTGCCGATCACAGACTTGTTTGCTGCGAATATAGGTGCGGCGATTCCAACCTTCCCTGGATCCAGCTGCCCATACGCAACTACGATGGAGTTGGACCGGATACGCTTCAAATTGCGACGAAACTCTTCCCAGGTTGCCCCAAGACCGGCAGCTTCGATTTCCTTCTCGTGTTCGGCAAAGATCGTTTTCAGGTTTCTGCTAGGGATATAGGCAAGGACAACTCGGGAAGCTGCGCCAAGAAACAACCCCAAAGGCCGGCCCCTCTCATAGGAAAGGGATTTTTCCGGATCGACAAACCCTTCCGAGTGAACACACATGACCTGATGGCGATACTTTCGGCACAGCAATGCGGAACCATTGTCGCCCGTCAGATCGACCAGCTTACGCATGATCGGCGTTGCCGTTTTCACTAATTGATCCTGACGCCTTATCATTCTGTCGAATTCGATAATCGCCGGACCAAGAGTGTAAACGCCGGGGTTCAAGGCCTCGACCAGACCGAAAGCACTCAGACTGTTGAAGTAGCGGTAAGTCGAGCTGCTGGACAGGGAAAGACGTTTGGTCGCCTCTTCCACTGTCCATTCCGGTTCTTCAATGGTGAAAAGCTTCATGACTGATAAAAGTTTATCTGCAGTTGTCATATAGCTTTTCTCCTATTTGCTGATCGCCGATGGTAATTAATCGCAGCACAACCTACCAGTCGTCATCGTCGTCTGTTTCAGCCGTTAACTCGTCGACTATTGCCTGCCATCTGTTGCCGGTAGTATCCACCGGCGGATGTTCGGTGCCGCAGTCGCCGCATGTGCGCATGTCTTTGTCACTGTTAAAGGCGTTGGTCGCACGCAGATACGCCTCCTGAGGGAGTTCCTCGGCCGTATCCCAAGTTACGCGCGCAACTTCTGATGAGCATTTCTCGCAATACCAAGCAACAGCCTCCAAACCGGCATGCTCTGCTTTGTAACGATAATGGATGGTCTCTTCCGAAGGTACGACGCGATGCGGGGTACGGGCCGGAACATAGATCATTTCACCAGGCGTGCCTTTGACGTAATTCACGCTGCTGTCGCGGAATTCAACCTTGGCTGCGCCCGACATCAGTACGATCATTGTGTCTTTTTCACAAATCAGATGGAACGGCTGAATGCGGTCGCTTCGGCTGATGTTGACCTGCGGGTCTACACCTTCAGATATTGCTGGATACTCGTCATAGCAGCCGATCTGCTGAGCGAGTTGATAGGTTTGATGAAATCGCCTACGTGGCATCTTTCTGTCTCCTCGCTAAATTCAAGCGGACGTCGCTTCGATGAGCAAATCGCGGCAATGCTCACTGGCTTCGTAATTTGTATGGTAGCTCGTCCAACCCCAGACGTGCATCGGGAACAGGTTGTGCTCGTGCCCACATTTGGAACATTTCCGAACTTCTGGGTCGTCATTGTACTCTTTGCCGAATTCATAGCTCTTGAGCAGCGTTTCCAGCGGAGCAAAGTACCCAGGCACAGGGCCGCGGATTTCGTTGTAATTCTCAACGTCGAATTCGTGATCCAGCATAACATTCTGGCACTTGTGGCAATGGAAGGTCAGGCCTTCATGCTGACGTACACCTTCTGCTGATTGACGTTGAACAACGATCATCAGCATCACGTTTTCCGGGTCTCTCTCGTTCTCAAAGAACGACCCAACGTGGTGGCTACGTGGACCAACCATCAGCGTACCAGTTCTGACCGCCGAGCCCTTGGACGCCAGGCAAAGGAAGGTTTCATCAACCGAGTTCGTGTGATGGAAATGGCCCATGCCATCATCCCCCAGGTCGCCTTGGAACAAGGCGATACCAGGAACAAGGCATTCGTCCGTCACATAAGGGAACGGGGTTGTAAGTGTCGTATTTGCTGTCCGAGCTGCATGGAATGCGTTCGACGCCATAGGCGGGCGATCCGGATCAGGTGGCGCAATAGTTAGTTGGGTGCTGTCTGTGCTCATTCGCTAACGTCCCATGTTGGGTTTCAACTAATTTCCACTCAAGCCCGGTCGGGTCCGATGATCGAGCCGAGCTTCCAGCCTGCGTCAACGTTTCCGTCGATCGTCATCCGGCCAGCCATAAAGGCTTCGGTTGGGTCTTTGCTGCCGTCAGAAATCTTGCAGAAATCCCCAAATTTGATGTTTACGATTGTTTCGGCGTCATTGTCTTCATTCGAAACGATATGAGGGACATTTTTGGCATCAATATAGATGACGCCTTCGTCGCCAAAGTTGAATTTTACAGTGTGCCCAAAGCCGCTGTCTTCACCGACGCGCTTGCGCATTTCCTGAGTCATTTCTTCTAGTGTTGGTTTAGCCATTTGGATTTCCTCCCATTGAGCAATGGTTCGCTAATAGGTGTTCAACTTGATCACCAATTTCAGCCAGAAATCGCATATGCTGGGAAAAATGTCAAATAGAACATCTAATTTTATTGTTAAGTGCGAGAAAATGTGCCATATGCGATTGAAATTGAATGCTGTCTGAGCGTGCATTTCCTGACATATTCGCACTCGCCAGGCAGGAGTCCATATCGCAGAAAGGGTTCATCGAAGCCCGACTCACGAAAGAAAGGGTGGAGCATTGTCACAGCGACAAAAAATCGTGATTGTGGGTGGCGGACAAGCGGGTGGCCGTGCGGCTCTGGCGGCGCGCGCATCAGACCCAGCTGCCGACATCTCTCTGATCTCAATGGAGCCTTGCGCACCATACGAAAGGCCGATTCTGTCGAAAGCCATGTTGCTGGATGACGAAACCAAGCTTCCTTTTGTCTTCGATGATGCGACGGCCAAGGAACGGGATATTCGTTTGCACTTGGGAGTGTCGGTGACAAAAATTGATCGGGCGACAAAAACCGTTCTTCTCGAAGATGGCGAAAACATAGCATATGACAAACTGATTCTCGCGACCGGTAGCCGGCTAAGGCGTATCTCGTTGGACGGTGCCGAAAAGGATTGTGTTCACTATCTTCGCAGCATGGATGACTGCAGCAAATTGCGGGATCAACTGACAAAAGGCAAACGATTGACCGTCATTGGTGGCGGGTTCATCGGACTTGAGGTTGCGGCAACGGCCCAAAAGCTTGGGTGCACTGTCACAATCGTTGAAGCTGGTGAAACGCTGTTGCCCCGAGTTGGATCACCCACTGTCAGTACCTTTGTGCAGACCTATCACTCTGACAAAGGCGTGCGCTTTCTGTTTGGTGTTCAGGCCCAGGCAATGGATGGCGAAAACTTGGTATTGTCGAACGGCACGTCTGTTCCCACCGATATGATCCTAGTCGGTATTGGGGTAGACCCCGAAACATCGCTTGCCGAAGATGCTGGATTGACTATCGAAAACGGCATCAAGACGGATAGTTTTGGCAGAACTTCTGATCCTGATATTTTCGCCGTAGGTGATGCAGTTAACCAGATGAACCCTGAATATGATCGTCACATGCGCCTGGAATCTTGGGAAAATGCCAATGTACAGGGTGATGCGGTCGGTAAATCGGTGGTGGGCGAGCTGACCGAAGTTTCCACGATTCCGTGGTTCTGGTCTGATCAGGGCGATCTGAATATTCAAATTCTGGGGCAGTTGGACGCAGAGATGCATTGTATTGAGCGTGCGGGCGAGGATGATGGGCTGACCCTGATTCAGCTTGTCGACAACAAAATCCAAGGTGCGGTTACGATCAATCAGGCCCGCGATATGCCTTTGTTACGGAGAATGATCGCCGACCCGAATTTTCACGGTGACGAAGCCATCTTTAGTGACGATTCCGTGCCGCTCAGGAAGATAATGAAATCAGCACGACGCTAGCGGAGACAAAGTGAGCTCTTTCTTACGAGTGGCTTTTTGTCCTTAGAATTTCACGCTTCTATCAGGAGATATTTCATGAAGCTTTCGGTGTTGTTTGCCGCAATGGCCTTAACCGCCTCGGCTCTGGCATCCACCAGTGTGGCTGACTCGGAAAAATACCTTCTGGCGCCGAAATGGTCACAAATTATATTTAGCTACGATCATCTTGGTTACTCCAGAACAACCGGCATGTTCTCAGGTATTGAAGGTGAGATCGACTTTGACAAAGAGAACCCGGAAGGATCCAGTGTTGCGGTCTGGTTCCCGGTGTCAACGATGTTCACCGGCCTCGAGCAGAGAGATGCGAACTTTACCGTCGGTGGAGATTTTTTTGTTGCGACTGAGAATGATCAGATCGAGTTCAAGTCAACGCATATTGAAGTCACTGGTGAGACAACGGCCAAGATAACTGGCGACCTGACGATGAATGGCTCAACACATCCAGTCACTCTTGATGCAAGAATGAATAAAATGGGTTTCCATGACAAAGAGCAAAAGGATTGGGTGGGGTTCGATGCGACAGCATCCGTGCTACGGTCTGAATTTGGTTTGGGCAAATACGCGCCGGGTGTCAGCGACAAAGTCGACATTTCGATTTCGATCGAAGCTATGAAAGCTGAATAAATTTAGGCGACGCGTTTGACCCCTACCTGTTCTCACTGGATAGGTAGGGGCCGCGGGCCAGTCTTTGTAATCGGATGATTGCCCTAAAAGAGCTTCAGGTTTCAGAATGCGCTCTGGATGAAACTACGAGGCATAGCAATCCCACGACCGAGAGGGTGAAGGGAACCAATTCTCTGGATAGGATTGTGAGCTGGGCATCGTTCGACCCGTCCAGATTGATCCCGGTAAGTCTGGTAATGACAACAAGAGTCAGTGTGGTGGCAACTGCCACCAATCCAGGCTTCAAAAACGACCGAAAGAATACGCCGTAAAGAGCGAACAGTCCCAAACCCAAGTGGAAGCCGCCGAAGTCGACGCGGATGCTGGTGATCCCGTCAGGAGCAAGAGTTGCAGTTCCACTGATGACGGTAGGGTCCATTACGCCAGCAATACCGGCGAGACACATGATGAGCCCACACAACAGCAAAGTTAGTCTTGGAATCCAGGATATTATCTTCCTTGGCATCGTGCTCATTTACATTCCCCATCGAGTTAGAGTTTACGGACGTTGCGCAGCAAGCTCAGCGAGCTGAGTAGGTGCTTGCGCATGCAATAAGAACCGGGCTTACGAAATCCGGTTCTCATAACGTTTGAAGAGCAGGTGACCCGCTTGGTTCGCCTTGGGTTTATGCACCCAGATGCTTTTTGAAGAACTCCAGAGTGGCCGATTCTGCGGCAATAGCAGCTTCTTCTGCACGACCAGAACGGCCCAAACGTGCAAATGCGTGGCCGACACCGTCATGTACAGTTACAGAGCCGTCTTTTGACTGCTCGACATGTTCGGTAATCGCGGTCTGAGCTTCAGGCGGGCAAAGATGATCGTCGGCACCCAAATGGATCAAAAGCGGAGCCTGAGGACCAGTGCTGCTCCCAAGATCCTGACTGATAGCCACTGGATAAAAGCAAACGACGGCATCGGCAGCATTGGACGTCGCCATGCGGAAGGCAACGCGCCCTCCCAGACAATAGCCAACAACACCGATCTTGCCTTGCAGCTTGGCATCCTCGCGAAGAAGTGCAACGGCGGCATCCATGTCGCCAAGGCTTGCCTCGAGGTCAAACCCCTGCATAAACCCCATCGCCTTTTCGCGATCTTCTTCCAGTGCGGCGTTCAGTTCGATATCGCGCTCCTGCCGCCAGAACATATCCGGTGCGATGACATCATAACCTTGCTCGGCAAACCAGTCGGATGCTGCTCGGATATTGTCGTTTACACCGAAAATTTCCTGGATCAGAACGATTCCACCGATAGCGTCGGTCGATGACGGTCTGCTGCGATAGGCTGAAAACGATTGGCCATCAGCTGCAGCAATAGTGATTGTCTTACTATCAATAGCCATAATGTCGTGCTCCGTGTTGAATGTTGAAGGGAACAAGTTCGAGGGGGGTTGTGAGTGGTAGAACGAGGGGGTCTGTGAGTGAGGGGGGGTGTGAGTGGTAGAGCGAGGGGGGTTTGTGAGTGAGTAGGTGTTATGGGGTTGTTCTACTCGATGATGCCCGCTTCTTTGTAATAGCGCGCAGCACCGGGATGTAAGGGTATCGGGGAATCCGCCATGCGTTCCGGCACAAGCGGATAGCTGAGGGGGCTGTGATGTGATGGGATGTGACGGAATTGTTGTTCGATAACCTCGCGAGTTTCGACCAGACACCAGGTCAACAGATGCGCAAGATCTTCGGGCATATCATCACGCACAAGCACGGCGAAATCAGAGAAATTCAACGCGGGCAGATCTTCGGTTTGACCTTCCCAGAAATGAGCAGGCACAACGGCACGGGGCCAGCCGTACTGGGTCTCCAGCTTTGTCAGGGCAGCATCTTCTGCTGGTAAGAACACCAGAGAGCGGTTTGCGACAGCATCCCGCCACCAAGGCGTCATATATGCCTCCTGCAGTAGGGCGTCGACTTCGCCATCACGCATACGGAACACCGATTGTTCGGGTCTGGTATCCGTAATCAATTTACCACCCCAGGACTCCAGAGTGTCGCGGTCGATGCCATGGGCCTCTAGATAACGGGCGGCCGTATAACCGATCAGATTTACACCGTCATCTTCCGAAGTGGCGAGTGTGATTGGTGGTTTTTTCTCACGCAGCTCTTCAAATGTTGAGACGCCATATTTTGGATCGATGGCGAAAACCATGCGGTCTGTTTGTGGAAGAATTGCAAGCGTGCGCAGCCGTGGAAGCGGGCTTCCTTCGAAGATCCCTTCCCCAGCCAGCGCGCCGGGCAACATTTGGACGGGCGTGGCGATGCAGAGATCAACCTCACCGTTAGACACAGCAATCGGAGAGTCAGCACCGGCAATCAGATTCCAAATTGCAACGCGCGATCCTTTTTCGGTGCGGTCGCAGACCTCCTGGCACAGCCATGAGCAGATGCGGTGAAAATTTGCTTGGCCCCAGTCACCAGTAAAGTTCAGGTGAACACTGCGATCAAGTTTTGGCTGTTTGTCCATATTTGGCGCAGTTGTCATCTTAAGGGCATCTCCTGTTGCTTTTGTCTCTTTATAGGATTAATGAATATTTAACAATGAAGAAATTCCCGTAAAGTGGGAAAAATGATAAAGAAAGTGAAGTGCGCAGCTAACTCATTCAAAACAAGGTGAAACTGATCTGAAGCCGAACCTTTGCACAATGACAAGATAGCGCCAAAGCTTGCACGATGTTCGTAGGGTCTATTTGATGATGTCAAAAAAGATCATATATAAAATCATAGCTGACTATGTTATTTGGTCAACACAAAGCATGCCTAGTCATAGGCGTTTGGGCGCAAAAAGGCGCACCAGAATCCAGGCGGGTAGGACGCAGATTTGACCCGCAACAGTTAGCAAACCCACCAACTAGGAGAAAATCATGGCTAAACTTGTAGAACTTGATGAGGTCGTCACATTGGCCGAGCAACTGGGCAGCAGTGAAGGCCCAGTTGTTCTGGTGAACGTATTCTCGATCGATCCGAAAGACGAAGAAGCGCTGGTTGCCGCGTGGGCGCATGATGCCGGCTTTATGAAGGCGCAGCCTGGCTACATTTCGACTCAGATGCACAAAGGTCTGGCCGGTAGCGGAACTTATATGAACTATGCAATCTGGGAGGACGTCGCGTCTTTCCGCAACGCGTTTACCAACCCGGAATTCCAGGCCCGGATCGGTCAATACCCTGAGAGCGCAGTCGTGCGTCCTCACTTGTTCACCAAGATGACCGTCCCAGGTTTCTGCGTGGGTTAATACTCAGTATTGTCATCAATCTTTTGGCCCGATGACTTCTGGTTCTTCGGGCCAAAGGACCACCATTACCTCTGAAATTCGTGGGGCATTACTAGCCAAGCGATGCGCGAGGAACCGGCAATAGCTTAGTGCTGAGCGGTCCCAACGCGTTAAAGTCCATCACTCTGTCAAAAACCCGTGGCTTCCTGACGATTAGCTTGGCGACAGAGCCAAGGACCTACGGTTGTCAGAATAAGCGCGAATTCGATCGCGAAGCCGATCCCGATCAAAAGCAGGGCCCAGCTTTCGGGCCGAAAGGTTCCCAGGACCAAGATCAAAATAAGTATTGGTAAATCCAGAGCCAGACAAAATAAGGACAAACTGTTGTTTCGAAGTGCCTCGAGCTTTTTGACCGTTTGTCCCTCGCCAAGCATTCTACGACAGCGACGCAGGTCAAATCTTACTTTGACGTGAACCACAAACAGCCAAACCGAAAACAGGCCAACCATGCCCGCCAACCATGGTGTTTCCAATAATTCAACCGGGCCATAGTAGTTCGCAATCAGCCATCCGCCTGATGAGATGACAAACAGGGCCCCCGGCAGGGCGAGGAAGCTATAGGCAATGCCCATGGCCCCAAGTGCGTTCTTGTAGCCAGCCTGTGTTGCAATTCTGCGGGACAGAATGTCTTGGACAAAAACCGAAAACAAACCGGCCGCGACCAGTAGGATTCCGAACAAGTGAGTGAACTTCATAAGCGTAAACAGCATCGGTGTGCCTCGGGATTTAACTAAAGAACTAAAAGCTCAGATTTTGGCGTCTGACTTAATAGTTTGGTGCACTGGTGCGCAAATTTCGCGATGTCGTTCATCAAGTATCAGGATGTCTGTGCACGGCCACGCTTGGGCCTTTTGAACCACATCCGCGCAAAGAGCTTGTCTTTTTGAACGAACTGATGCCAAGCGGCAGCGAAGGCATGAGCGACGACTGCGACCATCAACAGATCCGTTGCAAGGCTATGAACCCTGTACAGGACTGTCTCAGTGAACCCGGCGGGTAGCATCTTGTTGCCTTGAACCACGTGTATCAAATCTGACTCGACTGCGATCCCGGTGCCCGATACGACGACGGCGCCAAGAAGAATATACAAGGCGGTATGCATCCAGCTTGCCAGTCGCACTTGTATATTCAACCCACTTTCCGGCGCGCTTGGTTTCTCTGTTTTGAAACGGACGAGAAGCCGAAGCATTATCAGCCCCAGGATCAAGATTCCGCTGGTCAAATGGAAACTCAGAGGGGCAATGCCTCCCGACAAAAGTGTCAGGATTATGAGAATTGCCATAAGCCAATGCAGCGTAACAAGAAGAGGGTGGTAACGTTCCATTGTTACTTCACCAACTCCAACATGTAGTCGATCGCAGCGTCGATCTGTTCGTCGCTACAGGTGGTGCAGCCGCCTTTCGCTTTATGGTCCTTGGTGCCACGTAACACGATATCGCGCATGCGCTGTTCTGAATCCCGTTGCAGGAACTTTTGCCAGGTGTCCGGTTTCTTGACGTTGGGCGCACCTGACATGAAGCCTTTAAAGCCGCCCGTGTGGCATTCTGCACATACGGATTGAAAGGTAGTATTATCTGCAACAACCGGGCTGCCAGCGCTGAAAGCGAACACGGTCACCAGAACGGAAAGCCCCCCGCGAAGTCCAATCTCAAAAGCCATTTTTGAACCCTTTCACTGAGCTTGATTTGTGCAGGCTTTTACAAGTTCAGCACATTTCGTGATGCTGCCACCGCCCCAACCGGCGCGGTTTTCGCTATTGATGTTCTGAATAACGCGGTCCGAGATGGTGAAGTTGAAGACGCAAGCCTTAGGGTCTTCGGCGGCTGCAGCTGATGGCAGTGTTAATCCGTCCGGTCCGCGCGCCTGAGCAGAACTATAGGTGGCAATGAATTGACGGCCCTGAATTTCCACAGTCGCGGGTTCGCCAATGCAGGTTTTCAGACGTTCGGCAGGAGCACCTTGTAATGCAGCTTTGGCATCCTGAACGGTTTGCAAATAGGTCGCGCCGCATGCAGCCGTGGTGATCACTATGGCTGTGGCTAGAATGAGAGGTGATTTCATCGTCTTAGGTTCCTTTGGTCAGTGCCGAGATTTTAAGCTCGTCGTATTGCCAGATAAGCGAAGACAGTTGCGGCAATCCCGCAGATGATCCGAAGCCAATGCACCTGCAGCCAAAGCTCCAGCGTGTCAGCAACTTCAGCTGTTGGCATACCCCCAGAGGCAAAAGCCGTGTTCGTCGGAACAAAGAATGCGAATGTCAGGATCGCCACGATCATCCAACTGAGTAGCGCCGCAATCCACATTCCACGAGCGGGGCTTCGCCAAAACAAAGCCACGCAGAGAATCGAGCCGAGAAGAGCCGGCATCGATACCAAGGGTATGGTTCGCTGGATGAAAACGTTGTTCACAGCAAACCAGTCCAGGAACTGCTGCGGGTCAAGGCTTTGCCAATAGCCGCCAAGCGTCATTTCGATAAACAGCATCGACCCGGCAAACATGCCCGAGGCTATGATTGTGATCGCTTCCGCCGTGCGGGTCACGGACATCATGCTTTTACCTTCCGATGACGAAGTCGACCTTTCATGCGAAGACCGTCGCGCATGCTAAGGCTCATTAGCGTGAGGTTCGTCGCACCGGCGACCAGCTCGAGAGTTTGCACCAGATAAAAGGTACTATCGAGTTCTCCGGCTTTCGCTTTAGCGGCCAGAAAAAGGGCTGCAGGAATCAGGATCGCTATGCCGTTGAAGGCGATGATTGGCATCCGGCGGGCCTTGTCCCCAAGCACCCCGCCGCGACGCTTGCCTGCAAGGGTGAAGCCCGAGCCGCCAACAGCGGCCATTGCCGGGACGAGAATTAAGAAGCCCCAAGGTATTGTCGTTTTGACCGCGATGATCTGTGCTTCGGTGCCAAAGAGTTCGACGATCACAGTGGAAAGCCAAAAACTGGCGATCATAAGAAAGGCAAGGGCGCCTGCAATCGGGTGAATTTTCTTAGTCATCTGAAGTCTCCTTTCTCGCATAATAACATAGTAAGCTATGTTTAATGGTGTGAGTCTTATGTGAAACGACTCATTGCCAGAACACATATAGCAAGCTATACAATAAATGTATAGTCTACTATGTAAAAGAATCGAAGGAATATGACCTTTTCACGAGAGAATTCTCCGGGATATCTGATTAATCACCTCGCGCGCCTGTTTGCGAACGCGCTGCAAGAGCAAATAAAGCCTCTTGGCCTTTCAACAGGTGTTTTCCCGATCATGGTGCACCTATGGGAAGACGACGGCCTGACGCAAAAACAACTGGTTGAGCGTGTCGGGATCGAACAGGCAACAATGGCCTATACTTTGGCTCGGATGGAGCGAGACGGCCTGATCATCCGTCTGCGAGATACAGAAGATGGGCGCATCCGACAAACATGGCTGACAGAGCATGGTAAGTCTTTGAAAGAGCCAACGCTGAAGCGGGCAAGCAAGCAAAACGAGTTAATACTGGAGGGGCTAAGCGATACTGAGCAGCAGCAAATTGTTGCTCTTATTACCAAAGCTATCAAGGCAAATGGCACGCGAGCTAGATATTGAGACGCGGCCTAAATCGCACCGCGCCCCAATCAGTTAGTTAACTTTGACCAAACCACATGCGCCCGAAAGTGCCGTCTTTTTTGACATAGTGATGGTAAAGCGCGCCAACGACATGAAGCGCTAGCAAAACAAGCAGAAACCGCGCACCGGCCCCATGTGCAAGTCGTGGCGGATAGTCGAAGAAGTTAGGTAACGGTGCAGTTGATCCGCCGAATAGAATAGTCCCGGCGCCAGACATCACGAGCATGCCTATGCCGCTGGCGACCATACCCAAGGTAACGATATAGAGCAGGAGATGAACCGCTTTGCCGATAAACACCTGCCAAGCCGGATCAGTTTCCAAATGGGCGGGCTTTTGATCAGCAAACATCCACCACCCGATACGGATAAGTGTGAGCAACAGTACCGAAATACCGATTGGGACATGGACTGAAAGAACCCCTGCCTTCGCGGCGCTGACATCAATGGACGCCGCCCGAAACCCGCTTGCAAACAGCGCAATGATCAATGCTGCGCTGAGCCAATGCAGAGTGATTGCAACAGTCCCATAAGACGTTGTTGTACTTTTCATTTCGATTGCCTCAGTTGAATATCGAGATCACTCAGCGCTGTCTTCCCAGCCAATGTCGACATGCGACCCATCGCAGAATGGTTTGTTCTTGGAGGCACCGCACCGGCAAAGGACGTATTTATTGGATGACGCGCCCTCAGCCCACTGAACATCCTGCAAGTCAACTCCGGTTACCCGAAAGGGTCCGTTACGCTCGATTGTAATGCCGGGGTTGTCGACGCTGGGGTGCTGTGGCTCGCCACCTGGTTCGCTCCAGGACAACGCGCCGGAAGGGCAGGCTGCAACAATTTCGCGAATTGCGTTGGCGTCGCCATTGTCAGGCTCAATCCATGGCTTTCTGCTCGAGTCGAAAACAGACTTCAATCTGCGGCCGCATTCCCCCGCATGGGAACACAACAGGCGATTGTAGTGAACTGTGATATCCTTGCCTTGATAGGCGGTCAGCTTGTCCGGGGTTCGATCCTTGGACACCGCTGAACTAAAGCCAATACCAGTATGTGAACTGTCACAGTAAGGCTTGGACTTTGACGCTCCGCAACGACACAAGGCCAAAGATTTTTTCACGGCTACATTGGAACCGTCAGCATCGGTCAATCTGGGGATCTCTCTGGCCAGAAGGGGGCCATCCGGGAGACCGCGGATTGTCGCGGTTTTGTCCGCAACGCTAGAACCGCCGCCGATCTTGCCGGTCATACGCAGCCCATCCCGTATATTCATCCCCAGCAGGCTGAGGTTGGTTGCACCGGCAAGAAGTTCGACGGCCTGTACGACATAGAACACAGTGTCAAATTCTCCTGCCGAGGCCTTGCTGGAAAGGAAAAATGCACATGGGATAAGGACGAGAATTCCATTTCCGGCAATGAACGGCATGCGCCTTTTCTTGCCCAATACCAGCTGGTCCGTCCGGTTTTTCCCAAGCGCCATACCAGAGCCGCCCGCAATGATCATCGCGGGTATCAGGATAAACATACCCCGCAAAATCATGGTCTTCACCAATGCAATGGCTTCATGATCAAGGAACAGTTCTGAAAAAACACTCGACGTCCAAAATGTCAAAATTGTTAGAAACGCGATGCCACCAGCGGTGGCATGGATGCGGGTTTTCATCTGGATAGTCCTTCTATGCAGTTGCGCGTGTCGTACATTTGGCTGTGCATAGCCTGCTATATATCATTGCATCCACCGCTATGCAAATCTAAAAGGTTCTATGGAATTTGATCACACGTCTTCGCCCGGGTACCTCATAAACCATTTGGCTCGTTTGTTTTTTGAGGAATTGCGCAGACGTATTGAACCTTTGGGCATAGTGCCGGGACAATTCCCCGCATTACTTGCGCTGTGGCAGAAGGATGGGCAGACGCAGAAGGAACTTGTCGACAAGCTGGACATCGAGCAGGCGACTATGGCGAACACGTTGAACAGAATGGAACGTGATGGTTTGATTTCGCGTAAACATCACCCTACAGACGGCCGCGCAAAGTTCATTTTTCTGACAGAAAAAGCCAAATCGATCCGCGACGATGCCTACGAAGCTGCGACGAAAGTCAACGATTTGGCATTGAAAGACCTTGCTCCGGACGAACGGGAGCAATTTGTGCGCCTGATGCAACGCGTGCTTCATACGTTACAAGAATCAGAGCACTAGAACTGGGTGACGAGAACATACAGCCTATCAAAAGTAGCCGCCGGATCGTCTATGAGGGCTGGCTTTCTTCTGCAGCTATTGAATGTTGTTGTACTTGGGTAATGGGCGGCACAGATGTACCGCCCTTTTTCTCGATAGATCAGAACGCCTTGGTGAAGGCAAAAGTGAGCCCGTTTTGCCGGCGCACACCGTTTAGGCCGAGGCGACCGGAATATGTCAGGTCGAAATAGCCGCCGGAATTCGTCAGATGCGTAATCCCCAGCCCGACAACACCGTAGGTCGGTTCGTCAAGGTACTCATCCAAGTCGTTGACCAACTCATGTTCAAGGCCCAACGTCGCCTTGGGTGACCAAGTTCCTGGTCTCAGCTCTTTTGAGATCCTGGCCTTGGCCCAGATTGTGCTATAGGTCTCGTCGGGACCATCGACACCTGACGCCAGATTGCCAAAGCTGTCAGCAGTCTCTTCGATCCATGCCCGTTGGTACAAAACGCCAAAGATTGGGTTCAACACCCATCCTTGGGGCAACCATTTCAAGTCTGACTTATCAAACCGGCCGACAAGCTCAGATTGGATGTACAGGCGATCATCGTCCTGGTTTTGGGTCAATGTGGCTGTTGGGCTTACCGGCAGCGAGATATCAGTCTCGCCGAACATGTATTCCATCCGAGCTGACATGCCCCAATTTGGATTGAATTGCTTCAAGGCATCCGCGCGCAGACCCCATCCGCCATAGGTCAAATCGGCAACGCCAATGTTTTCGATGTCGGTGTTTTCGTAAAAGGCGCCGAATGCAAGCATTGTATTCACATCAAAAAATTTGACGTACTGAGCATCGAGACGAATGGTGTCGGCGTCTACCACGACGATGCTGCCATCACCATCTGTGGCGACGTATTCAGTCGAAAACCGAATGAAGGAATCCGGCCCGATCATCTTCAACGCATGAATATCAATGATCCCCGAGACAGGTGACGTCTCATATCCGGTTGTTGGCCCTCCTGCATGCGCGACACCGGTAACAGCGCGCGCGACCCCAATCCTTGTCTGAGCTATGCCAAACGGTTCATTCGACAGATAACTTTCCAGCAAGCCAGACCCGCCAAGGTTGTAGATCGCAGCAATCCCAACCGGTAGCTGGCCCTGCTGGCCGCCATCCTGAGTGTCCTGTTCTTCTGCCATTGCCATGGTAGCGCACGCCGCCAAGGCCATGCCCTTTAGTGGTGTCTTGGTATTCATGAGGTCCTCCCTAGAAATCCCTAAATATGAGTATTAGGGAGCTTATAGAGTACAGAATTCCCAAATACAAAGAAAACACGTACTAAAACACAGTGCTTTTCCTTTAAAATGACAATTCTGTCATAGATTTTCAAACTGGGGTTGAAGTTCGTCAGGATTGACAACCAAAAGAGAAACTTTGACGCCTTTTGGGGGATGCAAAGCGAGAGATTCGAATTGCTATCTAGCATTCGTAGATCGCGCATAGATTGAAGTCGAATGGACTTTCGTCGCTGTTTTGATGTGCATTCACGCCCAGCGATCAGAAGCGATATTCAGACGGATCCACTCGCCGTCTATTGGTGATGGCGCTCTTCCAAAAGGGCCCGGGCCTGATCTGGAAATACAGCGGAGTCAGCCCCGACATTCAAGTCAAGCGCCGCGCCCCATATGACCTTTGCACGTTCGGAAGGCGTGTCCGATATTGAGGTCTGAGGATCGGACATTCCCCATTCGAAATCAGTTAAGTCACGCCAAACTACATTTAAGTGAACGGCCGCGTGGCTGAAGAGATGATGAAGCGCGCGGGCTGGAATTGTTGCGTATTCATGTATGTCATTTCGCCCAGGGACCGTTGTTTCAAAGCTGGGGCTATCAGATCGAACACGTTCAATCGTTTCGCACATGTCCCGGGCGTGCAAACCGACTGAAGCAATGACATGTCGCCGCTGCCAACCAGGCACAGTGCTGTCCGCTGATAAAGCGGTATCGGGTAGATCATTTAATAAGCGTGCAAAAAATGCGGTGCCGCGGCGGGCTAGAAGCAAGTCTTGCTTTGGTGCCAGATCTGAATCAAATCTGGCGCCAGAACCCATTCTTGCTCGGTGGTCTTGCCGTGCCTTATCGGTCACTCTTGGCCTTCAACGTAGCTGCGCGCGAAGTTGAGCCGTTCCATAATCGGGGCATCCGAAAAACGGAAAAGATCAAATTGTGTTTCCGCCTCCAAGGCCCATGGAACCCAGGACGGGATCACAAACAGGTCGCCGATGTCCAACGCGCGACGTTCACCGTTTATGATGACCGCACCACTGCCTTCGAATACCTGGAACACGGTTGATCCGACATCGCGTCGTGTCTGGGTATTTGTTCCTTCACGCAGACGATGGAATTCGCACCGGATTGTCGACATCACATCGCCTCCGGTCGTTGGATTCACATATCGGATCGCGGCGTGGCCCGGCGCTATGGTTGCCGGGTTTCCTTCGTCTTCCAGCATAAGCTGTTCTGTCAGCGCCCGGTCCGTGAACTCCCAGCGATATGCGCCGATTGGCGACGAAACGGTGTTCTGCAGTTGCGACAATGGCCGCAGACCTGGGTGGCACCACAGACGCTCTCCTTGTGAGAACCGCGGCGTCGCATAATCGGTTACCCGATCCGATCCGAACTCGAAGAATCCGACATCGTTTTGTTGGCTGAACGGAATGTCCAGACCATCAATCCAGGCCATGGGATTGTCGGTATCGTTGTGATGACCATGGAAGTTCCAACCTGGTGTCAGCAACAGGTCTCCGCGGCTCATTCGAACCGGATCGCCATTGACAACGGTCCAAACCCCTTCGCCTTCGACGACGAAACGAAACGCATTTTGTGAGTGGCGGTGTTCAGGCGCGGTTTCCTTGGGGCCCAAGTATTGGATCGCTGCCCAAAGCGTGGGGGTTATGTATGCGTTGCCGCCAAGGCCGGGATTGGCCAATCCCAACGCGCGACGCTCGCCACCCCGACCGACGGGGACAAGATCACCAGACGCCTCTGCCAGAGGCAGGATCGTTTGCCACTTCCAAACATAAGGAACTGCCTTCGGCTTGGGATGCATCGGCATCAAATCCCCAAGCTGAGTCCAGAGCGGAATGATATGCTCGTCTGCAAAATTCTTGTACAAATTGCGCAGCTCGGGGCTGTCTTCGGGCTGCATTGAATGCTCAACGTTCTCGTGGCTGGTATCGGAACTCAAAACAGTCTCCTAAAGTCTTTCATTATACTGCATCGGGCTGGTTCGGTGGCGCCGCATTTCGGAACGCAGGAAGTGCATCCAATGCTTTGTAAATACGCGATATGTTTGGCCAATCATTCATCGGGATGCCAAATCTCTTATTGTTCCAGATTTGCGCATACAAACAGACATCGGCCAATCCGGGTGTCTCGGACAAGCAATAGATTGATTGTTCTTCCCGAGACGCCAGCGTCTGTTCAAACGCATCAAGTGTGGTTTTCACCCAATGTGTGAACCAGCTTTTCTGCTTTTCCTCATCCGCATCGAATTCACTGCCCAAATATTGCAATACGCGCAGGTTGTTCAGCGGATGGATGTCACATGCAATCATATAGGCAAGCGCACGGTCCTGCACCTTTCCGTCTGGATCGGAAGGCAAAAGTGCAGGTTCGGGATAAACCTCATCCAGCCATTCGATGATGGCAAGGGATTGGGTCATGACCGTGCCATCTTCCCGTACAAGGCAAGGAACCAACCCTTGGGGGTTCATAGCCAGATATTGGGGACTTCTGGTTTCGCCCGTGCGAAGAACATAGGCGATATAGTCGTAGTCCAACCCTTTCAGGTTCAACACCGCACGCAAACGCGTCGATGTTGAAGACCTGAAGAAGTTATGCAGCTGAAAGTTCATTCAGCGGCCCCGATTGTTGTGGTGATGTGCCCCAGCCCTTCGATGCTGACGACACAGACATCACCAGGATCCATCGATCCAACACCTGCCGGCGTGCCGGTCATGATCAGGTCGCCTGGTTTTAGCTCGATGAAGCTGGACAGGATCGAAACGATTTCGGGAACGGACCAAATTAATTCCGAAAGATCAGCCTGCTGCTTAACTTCTCCGTTGACGGTCAGCTTGATTTCCCCGGTTGACAGGTGGCCAACGGCCGAAACCGGGTGGATCGGGCCAATCGGGGCCGAGCGGTCAAACGACTTACCCATGTCCCAGGGGCGTCCCTGTTCCCGGGCTGCAAGCTGCAGGTCCCGGCGGGTCAGGTCATTGCCGACAGCGTAGCCCCAGACGTGATCGAGGCTGTTGTTCATTGGAATGTTGCGACCTTCTTTGCCGATCGCAACGACCAATTCCGCTTCGTAGTGGAAATTGGCGGTCTCAGCCGGGTATGCGACGGTTTCGCCGTCCATAACCACTGCATCAGCGGGTTTCGAAAAGAAGAACGGCGGATCGCGGTCAGGGTCTTTACCCATTTCGCGTGCGTGTGCCGCATAGTTCCGGCCGACGCACAAAATACGGCGCACTGGCAGACGATCATCGCTGCCAGCTACCGGAAGGGTTACGGTGTTTTGAGGGGGGAAAACGTAGCCCATCTGTTATCCTTTAATTTTCAAGTCCATTCGATCCGTACAACCAATGAAGTTGGTCGCACCATTCGTCGGGTGTCATGTTCGACATTACGTGGTCGCGTACGGCGGCCTGCGCATCGTCCGGGTGATAGATATAGTCGCCGATCAGGCGCGAGTTCATCTGAACACGTGCCGTCCGAACCCGGCGTTGGTTCTGGTAGGTTTCCAACGCGTTCTCGATGTTGTCGCCATAGTTTTCCATGCAATGCGACAAGCAGACAGCATCCTCGAGCGCCATACATGCGCCCTGAGCAAAATACTGCAGCATTGGATGAGCCGCATCGCCCAAGAGAGCCACGCGACCATCGCGCCAGTTGGAAATCGGATCGCGGTCACAAAGCACCCAAAGCTTCCAGTCCTGACCGTGTTCGATGATCTGACGCGCTCGGGGGGCAATGTGTTCAAAGCCCTGCATCACTTCTTTGCGGCTAACGGGTCGACCTGCAATAGGCTCCTGCAGGTCGCGGTGATAGGTGACAACCAGATTGTAAACCTTCCCGCCCTTCAGCGGATAGTGCACGATGTGGCATTTGGGGCCAGCCCACAATGTTGCAGCATTCCAGCGCAGATCTTCAGGCATCTGCTCTGTGGGAATGACGCTTCGATATGTGGTGTGACCTGAAATTCTGGGCTCGCCATCTCCGATCATTTGGGCTCGGATTGGTGAACGAAGCCCTTCCGCACCGATCAGCGCAGCGCCTTTGAATACACCCAGAGATGTCTTGAGGCTGACGGATTTTCCATCCTGTTCGTAACCGCTAACAAGTGTGTTCGTTCGAATGTCGATCAGGTCACTTGCTTCGCAATAATCCAGCAGGACCGAGTGCAGATCGGCGCGGTGAACAACAGCGTATGGGTTGCCCATACGTTTTCTGAAGTCCTCACCCAGTGGGATTGTCGTAATATCATTCCCGTTCTTAGCATCCATTAGACGCAGTGAATCGACATACACGGCCTTGGATCGCGCTTCGTCCCCAACGCCCAGATAGTCAAAAGCGTGAAAGGCATTTGGTCCGATCTGGATACCAGCACCGATCTCTCCCAAAATGGGGGCCTGTTCGACAACGATCGAACGAAAACCCTTGCGGGCAAGACCAGCTGCGGCGGCCAAGCCGCCGATTCCGGCACCTGCAATCAAAATAGGCTCTATTGGCACTGTTGCCTCCTTAGTCACTTTGGCAAGAGGTCACACAGGCAACGCTCTTAGCTATATCCATTTGCCGGAAATGCGCGGCTCGGCTTTGTTACAAGCCGGCGAAGCCCGCACGCGACACCCAGTAATCCCAGGCCCGGGCTAGGGGCATGTCGCCCAAAAGCATCGCGCTGGTTTTGTCGATTTCACCATCTGTCAGATGTTTGAGGGAACCCAGCGCCAGCGACTGCTGAACCAGCGCGGCATTGTCTTTAAGGCCGGTCGCAACCATGCAAACTGCCCGGATGTTTGCAGCCACACAGATACAGCCGTGGCCACGCAGCAGGGCAACACTGTTTTGCCCAAGCGCGCGCGAAAGAGAGTGGCCCATATCCATCCGGTCAACCAACATGTTGGTGTCACCAAACTCGTCCTGGCTGTCCCAGGTCGGAACTTCTTTGCCAATGACTGACGACATGTGAAAGATCGGACGCAAGGACACATCATTCATTGTGAACGGAATGATCGAGCGCGCATGATGATGCGCCACCGAGTTCACATCGGGTCGGTCTTTGTAGATCGCCCCATGAATGTGTCGTTCGTTATATGGCCGACGATGATCTTCGCCGATAAGTTCACCTTCCAAAGTGAACTCCATGATGTCTTCGCGAGTCACATTGATAGGGCTGCGCGAACGGGACAGAAAATAGCGATCTTTCCGCAGCGGGTGGCGCACGCTGACGTGCCCAAAACTGTCTATAACGTCTTCACGCGCAAGAATTCTATTGGCCAAAACCAACTCGTTAATAGCCGCATCAATTAGCCGAGCGTCGTTTTGTGAGTCGTGATCAAGAGCCATCTACATCTCCAAGCCAAGTTGGGGTGCAAAATAGAAACGCTGACGCCTGATGAAAAATATATAGTACAGAGGTAATTCATATCATATAATAGATATGACAGTGGAAGTTCATCAGAACAAAAAAGTCCAAGGGCGAGGGTCAACAGATGCGGTCACTCATCAGTCAGCTAACACTTCACAAGCTTGAAGTGTTTTGTCACGTCGCCGAGTTAGAAAGCGTTTCGCGGGCTGCTGAGGAATGCAGCATCGCACAACCCGTTGTAACTACGCATATCAAGGCGCTTTCTGAAAAACTGGGGGTGCAGCTTACGCAGCGCAATGGGCGGCGGATAGCGCTGACAGAAGATGGGAAACGCATATACGTCTGGGCCAAGGAAATCGTGTCGCAGACACGAGAGCTTGAGCAGGAACTTCAGGACCGCAAATCCGGCGCGGTTGGGCACGCCTCAATCGCCGCGTCAATGACTTTGGGGTCATACATCCTGCCGTCCATTGTTTCTCAGTTCAAAACGGACCACGAACAGAGTGATATTTCAGTGCAGGTTGCGAGCCCAAAACTGGCCAGCGAGCAGGTATTGAGAGGCGAATGTGACTTTGGACTGACGATTGTCGACCAGATTCACGGAATCCGCGGGCTTGATGTAACGCCGTTGTACAATGAAAGATTGATCTTGGCGGGGTCAGATAAGACGACCTTTGTTGGCAATCAGGTGACACCAGAGAAGTTGAAGGACCTTCCATTTGTCACCGCAAGGGCAAATACTGCCCGGCGCGATCTCGAAGACTATGCGCTGATGACTCATGGAATAATCAGAAGCAATGTCACACTGGAATTTGGACATGGCGAAGCCATCAAACAGGCCGTCCGGGCAGGGGCGGGCATCTCATTCCTGTTTTGGTCTTCTGTTAAAGACGAATTGGAAAACGGGTCTTTACGAGAGATAAAAACACCGGGGATGTCGCTGGCCTTTCCGATCTATCTTGTTCAACGAAAAGACCGGAACCTCACAGCATTTCAACAAAAGTTGGCCGAGTATATCTGCACAGAGATCAAACGCCTAGATGAAGCGCAGTCGTGAAGCGGCTTCATGCCTGAAATCTGACTTCACAACAACGATCCAGAAAATAGAGTGCGCAGGATATGTACGTGTATCTTCGCGACCTAAACTCCTCTCCTTGATCCGGCTGTCTGGATGTAGACTCCGTTCCTAGTGAGGATGTATCAATCAGAGCCTGCGGATTTCCGATCAGATCACGGGCAATTTCAAAGACCGCATGGTACTTTCCTTTTCAACATAAGTTCCATTTCTTTCCCGCGCAGGGTATGTCAGGCCTGACCCAGCGAACCTGGTTCGTGAAAATGATAGAGGTCGTGAAGCAAACTATGGTCGGTGAATTGAGTTCCGAGCAGGCCGTGCGCGGCGCGATCCAGACGCATTCGAGGCGCGTCTGGCGGTTTGGGCTTGCCCTGTCGGGTGCTTCCGATGTGGCCGATGATCTGTTGCAGGCCACTTGCCTGCGTGCGCTTGAACGCCACCACCAGGTCACGTCATTTGAGCGGTTGGACAGTTGGTTGATGACGATCTGCCGTTCAATCTGGTTGAATGAGCTGCGTGCCCGCTCGGTCCGAAAAGCGCAGGCACTGTCGTTGACCCCAGAGTCAGAGCTGATTGCATCCGGACCGGACTCGGAAACGAATATATTCGCCGCCGAAGTGTTTACCCAAGTGATGCAGTTGCCAGAAGCACAGCGAGAAACGGTGATGCTGGTCTATGTCGAAGGCTATAGCTACCGCGAGGCCGCAGCATTGCTGGAGGTGCCAATAGGAACGATCATGAGCAGGCTGTCCAATGCGCGACAAAAACTGAAAGTCGTGATGCAGCATGAGGCGGCAGATGCCGTTCGACGGAGTCGCAAATGAAGTTTTCCGATGAAGTTCTCAAAGCGTATCTGGAAGGCAAAGTGAATGAAGCCGAGGCCCAGGCGATAGAAGCTGCGGTTGCGGCCGAACCCGAGCTTGAGGCGCGCCTGATGGGGCTTGATCCATTCGCACCGGTGGTACAAGCGGTGTTTGAACATGTCCCGGCCGAGATGCCCCGGATGGTTTTGCCTGACCCAAATGCCGAGATACAAACCAGTAGCGGTCCTCTGCGCCTGTTGGCCGTAGCTGCATCTGTCGCGGTGATTTCTGTGTCGGCCACATATTTGGTAACCAGGCCTCAGCCCATGGGGTGGGCTGAGCAGGCGGCGATCTATCAATCACTATATGCGGCGGACACGATCGCGGGGATGGACAGCTCGGAACAGGCGTTGACAACTCAGTTTGATCAGGCCGAGGCACAGCTGGGTCTATCCTTGAGACGTGACACTCTTGAGGCGTTGCCGGGGATGGAATTGAAGCGTGCGCAGGTGTTGTCCTTCAGGGGCAAACCGTTGGTTCAAGTGGTCTTTGCGAATGAACAGGGCCAGCCTTTTGCCTTCTGTGTCATTCGTCAGGGTGAAGGCGCGCCAAGCAAGGATTTGAAAGAGGCAGTGCTCAGCGGGTTGGCGACGGCCACCTGGTCCAAAGACGGTTATGGCTATATGCTGATTGGTGACAGCGACCAGACTGACCTGGAAAGTAAGCTGGATATTCTGACCGCGACCTTTGCAAGCTGAGGTGGCGTCAAAAACGCCTTGTGAACCTGCGGAAATACCAGAAATATAGCGGACATGACCACCACACCCGTCATTCCCGATCCGGATGAGGACGAGGACCCCCTCGGCCCGCGCAGCATCTATGATGATGATGACGACGCTGATGAGGATGATCTGTGGTTCCTGCCACCTGACGAAGAGGCTGTCGAGGATTTCCTGCCGCCCGGTCCAAGGGTCGACCGCAGTCTTTTGTTTGATCCCAGGGACTGGCGTGCGGCGCAGGCAGATCTGTCGTTGGAACTGGCCGATCTGGCAGTTAGTTTTGGCGCCTTGGACGAACGTTTGCGCGCCGGTCCGGATGGGTGGACACACCGGCTGGCGCTGATGGATGTATCCGATTTGGGATGGTGGACCGGCGACCGGATCAGCGTTGATCGGCTGGCGCTTTGGACCGGGCTTCGCATTGGTGCAACCGGGGATGATGTGCAGGCCCTGTACCGCGCGGGTTGGGCCGTACGGCGGCTAACATCCGGCGCCGCGCCATCGGATGGCGGGTGGGAGACCGGCCTGACAGCCTTTTTAGATCGTATTGCGCAGGGGATTGACGAAGTCCCCGAAGCCATCGCCGATCTTGCCGAAGTCATGCGCAATTCCGAGGGGCTGCACCCGGTGACGCAGGCCGCCATCGGTTTTCATGCCTGGCGGGCCCTGTCTCAAGGCATCGGACAGGATACCGAGGCTGCAATCATTGCCGCCCGTCATGCGGCCAAGATGGGGCGGGGCGGGGCTGTGTTCATGCCCTTGGTTCTGTCGGGTCCGGGTGCGTTGAGAGGTGTTGGTGAACCATTAGAAAAGCTTGCTGCCTGGATCAGGGGAACAGGGCAGGCGGTATTGTCCGCCTTGCTGCACCTGGACCGGGTCAGCGCCTGGGAGCAACGCGCCAGAGAGACCACTGCAGAGTTGAGCGGGCGCACACCACCAAGACTGATCGACGTGTTTACGGCCTGGCCAATGGTCTCGGCCCCATTGGCGGAAGAGCTGACTAAAGCCTCACGCGCTGCGGTTCAGCGCAACATTGACCGTTTCAGCCGGAGGGGCTTGATCCGCGAGGTGACAGGGCAGGGACGTTACAGAGTTTGGACAGCGGCGCTGTAGCCCAAACAGGGTCATCAGACCAATATGCCCGGTCTGCCGCATTGAATACCAGCTTCCGCAGGTTTTTGCCTGTGCAGACGTGAATGCCCGTCCCATTTTTGCCCCCGCATTACTGGCTAGTGGAAACAGGTCTAAGGGCGGTAAAGTGTTTGGCCGGATCGTATATATGTCAAAAGTGGTTCTTAAATCAAAAATTTAACTCGCAATTTGTGAAAACTATTCTTGGTTGACGGTGTGGATGGCAAGCCACCTCAGGCGCAGTACTCCTTCGGAGGGTCCGGGCAGTGCTGTTGTCGAACAAACCATCATTTTAAATTGGGCTGTTGAAACATTGTCCGGCCTATTGCCGTCAGCAGAGGATCGGCTAGAGGTAGGTTAACGTGTTATTGGCGAAGGTATGGATCCGTCATCCGATCTGGAGGATTTGGCGCAGGTCGAATAGTGACCGAGAATGCCCCGCTCCGACCCGCCGCCAATTCCGAGGCATGCCGATGCACCGTCTGAAAAAAGGCCTGACCAAAATGAAGATCCAGGAAAACCGAACCTTTTCACAGCTCGAGGTCGGAGACGAAGCCCAGCTGACACGATTGTGCACGGTTGACGATCTTTACGCCTTCGCCTCGGCATCGGGGGATCACAATCCTCTGCATCTGGCGGCCTATGACGGTGACGGCGACGGACACCCCGAGGCGGTGGCCCCTGCGCTTTGGCCCGCCGGTCTGGTGGCGGCTGTCTTGGGGAATATTTTGCCGGGCGCGGGAACCCAGACCCGCGCGGCCAATCTACGGTTTCACGCGATCGTTCTGGCCGGAGATGAGTTGACCGCAGTTGTTCGGGTTACAGAAAAATCCGACGATGGTGATGTTATCTGCACCGCCGAGGTTCGGCGTGTTGGCGACAGCACCCTGGTCCTGAGCGGAGATGTCCGAGTCACGCCGCCCGCAAAGCATATGGAATTCGATTCGATCGAGGTGCCGGGACTTATCGTACAACGCCACCGACATTTCGAAGCGCTGCTGGCGAAAGCCAGACCCCTTGACCCGATGCCAACTGCTGTTGTTGCACCTGAAGAGCCAAACTCATTGGGGGGTGCTTTGCTGGGGTATAGCAACAGCATTATCACGCCGATCCTTGTGGGTGATCCCGGCAAGATCGCTGCCGCAGCCGAGGCACTGGGTGCCGATCTGTCCGGATTTGAAATTATCGAGGCCTATGGCCACCAAGCCGCCGCCCATCGCGCGGTTGACCTGGTGGTTGAGGGCAGGGCGCAAACACTGATGAAGGGGCATTTGCACACCGATGACCTGTTGCGCGCGGTTCTGCGCCGCGAAAACGGGTTGAGAACCGGGCGAAGGCTGTCACATATATTCGTTATGGATGTTCCGGGGATGTCGCGTCCGATCATGGTCACTGACGCGGCCGTGAATATTGCCCCTGACCTCGAAACCAAGGCTGATATTGTTCAGAATGCAATCCATCTGGCACATTCCATCGGGATTGAGACCCCAAAGGTAGGCGTGCTTTCAGCCATTGAGACGATCAACCCGCGCATGGCGTCGTCAGTTGATGCCGCCTTGCTGTCGAAGATGGCCGAACGGGGTCAGATCACAGGAGGGTTGGTTGACGGCCCCCTGGCTATGGACAACGCGGTCGATCTGAATGCGGCACGCACCAAAGGGATTACGTCCGAGGTGGCTGGTGCTGCGGACATTCTTGTCGCCCCAAACATAGAAGCAGGCAATATGGTGGCGAAACAGCTGACCTTCATCTCTCATGCCGAGGCGGCAGGGATCGTGGTCGGGGCTGCTGCTCCGATTATCCTAACCTCGCGTTCGGATGATGACGACTCGCGTCTGGCGTCCTGCGCGGTGGCGGCGCTTCATGCATATGCAAGTAAAGGCAAACTCCATGGCTGACCATGTTCTGGCACTGAACGCCGGGTCCTCATCACTGAAATTCGCGCTGTACGAACTGGTTGATGACAACCGTCCCAGCATGCGGTGGCGCGGACAAATAGAACGTTTAGGTGATGCACCACGCCTATTGGCCCAGTCGGCAGGCGGCAGATCAGTAGATCGTCCCCTGTCGAGCACCAAAAGCCATGATGAAGCGATCCACGCATTTCTTGAAATGGCGCGGGAATATCTTCCTGACATTCATGTGTGCGCAATAGGTCATCGCGTAGTGCATGGGGGAACGGTCTATTCCGAGCCTGTGCGCGTGGATGACACCGTCATCAACACTTTAGAAGGGTTTATTCCTTTTGCTCCTTTGCATCAGCCCTACAGTCTTTCGGGTATTCGTGCAGCCAGCGCTGCCTTCCCCGGAACAACTCAGGTTGCCTGTTTTGACACGGCGTTTCATCGCACCCATCCGTGGGTAAACGACACCTTTGCCTTGCCGAAAAGCTACTATGACAAAGGCGTTCGCCGCTATGGGTTCCACGGGCTGAGCTATGACTACATTTCGAACAAGCTGAAAGAAACGGCACCGGGTCTGTATGATGGCCGTGTGGTTATCGCCCATCTTGGAAACGGGGCATCCATGTGTGCGGTTTCAGGTGGGCGAGCTGTGGCTTCGACCATGGGGTTCTCGGCGCTTGACGGGTTGCCGATGGGCACGCGCTGCGGTCAACTGGATCCAGGTGTCGTGCTGTATATGCTGCAGCAAGACGGAATGACCGCAGAAGAGATTGCCGAAATGTTGTACAGAAAATCCGGCCTGCTGGGCCTGTCGGGGATATCATCGGATATGCGCACGTTGTTGGCCGCTGATACGCCCGAAGCCCGAAAGGCAATCGACTATTACGTCTTCCGTATCCGGCGAGAGCTTGGCGCCCTGTCCGCCGCACTTGAGGGGATTGATGCGCTTGTCTTCACCGGTGGCGTTGGTGAGAACGCGGCCCAGATCCGGCAGATGGTGTGTGATGGAATGCGATGGATCGGGATCGAAATGGATCACGCCAGGAATGCCGATGGTGGAACAGTTCTGTCCACGGATTTCAGCCGTGTCCGGATTCTGACGATCCCCACAAATGAGGAGATGGTGATCGCGCGGGCTGCGGTAAATTTTCTGGAGTAGGTCTTATTCGTTCGGCGTTTCTTTCCGGCGCCGGGCGTATTTCAGCAGCATGCTCAGCAAGGCCGTGATGGCTTCGGGCGCCAGTACGCCAACCGGGTCGCGGCGAATTCCGGCTACGGTGTTTTGGACCTCGGCCAGGGATTCCCTGATTTCGGATTCAATGTCTTGCAGCGCCATATCCCGAAGTTCGACTGCGGCCGAGGCATCGCCGTGTTGGTTTATCGAATTGGCGAGCAGAACCAGAATCAAAGCAAGTACCAGATTGGTCCCCGCCACAAGTATCGCAGCAACGGGTTTCGACAGGATCGCGGAAAGCCAGAAAAATCCGGCGAGATTCAGCATGATGATCGCCAGGCCCACCGCCACTCCGGCGGCTATGTAAAACCCGGCCCGTTTCACGGTGATCGCAAGCTGTGCGCGTGCGATCAAGCGTTCAGCGCGCAAAACGACTGAGACATTGCGGGATATGCGGCTCATGGGCGTCTCCTAGCGTGACCGGCCAAGCATGTAGCCTAGGGCAAAAATACCAGCGGCAAACAGAATTGATTTTCTGTGCGGCAGATCTTCGAATTCCTCAAGTATATCGTCAAGCTGTGTGGACCAGGATTCGAGGTTATCTGTAAGCCGGTCGGCGATGGTTTCGTGCGGCGGGGCGTCAGCCCCTTTATCTGGCGAAGCGTTTTTTGCCGGTGGCTGCTCGGCAAGTTGCCGTCGCAACTCTGCGATCTCTGCTTCAAGCTCGGCTTTTGTCACCATTGCTCAGGCTCCTTCCCGGCGGACCACTATCAGCGTGCCAGTATCGCCCATGGTAGACTGATTTTCCGATTTAGTAAAAGGGGCTTATCGGGTTCAAAGCCGGTGCCAGCGCACCTATGCGCCAATGTCAATAATCCGCAACCAGCAGGAAATCCGGGATGGCGTCTTCCTCGATTGTCGCAAAGCGAGGGATCGGCTGTTCGAAGACGTTGTCGGTTCGGTCGTCATTGACGGTAGACACTTCGCCAATCAAACAATCGCCTTTTTCCGCCCAGAACGCGTGCCAGATACCCGGCATCAAGGTCACGCTTTGACCGGGCTTTAGCCGCAGCAGTTCGCCAGGTTGAAGCGTCACAGGGCAGTTGTCGCTAGGCACGGTCACAGGGGTATCGCGGTCAATGCCGCCCTGAGGGTCTGAGGCGTAGATTTCCATCACCAGATCGCCACCGCCCCGGTTGATGATATCCTCGGCTTTGACGATGTGCCGGTGCATCGGCGAAAGCTGCTTGTCCCGCGACACCAGCAGTTTCTCGGCATAGAGCATGCCTTGCCCCTTGTTCAGATCGCTGACATCGCCATTGCGTAGGGTGAACAGGAACAGGCCAAGTTCGTCAAACCGACCCTGGCCATAGTCGGTTATGTCCCACCCAAGCCCGCGTTCACGGATACCGGCGGCCTGTTCGCTGCGCATTTTCTCGGGCGACCAGCCCGCAAACGGCGGCAGCACTGCCCCAAAGGATCGGATAAAAGCTTCGGCCTCGGATTTGATTTCGTTGATGTCTGATCGTTTCATCGGCTTCTTCGTTGGGTCAGAGTTCATGTGCCCAGGGCGGGTTTGCCCCGGCGCGCGCGACGGTTACAGCGGCGACTTCCGCCCCTTTCGAAAGGGCTGCGCGCAAGGCGTTTACTGGCAATGTGCGCAATTCAGGTTTTGTTAAGTGGCCTGATTGATCTAGGGCGGACAAGACGCCTGCGTTGAAAGTGTCACCGGCGCCAACGGTGTCGACGACCTCGACCTTTTTTACGGGAACAGAAACGTCGGACCCGTCCGCAAGATACCCGATCGCGCCTTCGCTGCCCCGGGTGACGATCACCACCGAAGGTCCTGCCTGCAGCAACAGAGGAACTTTCTCAGCAAGGTTTTCTGGGCCCGGAATGATCCAGTCCAGATCTTCGTCCGAGACCTTGACGATATCCGCTTGCGCAATCATGCGGTTCAGCCGGGTGCGATACCGGGTCTGATCCCGTATGAAATCCGGGCGAATGTTTGGGTCCAGCATGACGGCGCGCTCTGATCCAAAGCGGTCAAGCACCGCCGCATAGGCATCTGCGCAAGGCTCGCATGCCAGACTGATCCCGCCCAGATACAGCGCCGAGACCGAGGGCAGATGGGTTGGCATATCCTCTGGCGTCAACATCCGTCCGGCCGAGTTTTCATCGACGAAACTGTAGGCTGCCTGCCCATCCTTGAGCTGTACAAATGCCAATGTTGTCGGGCGGTCCGAGTGGATTACCCGGTCGGAGTCAACATGGCTGGCCTTGAGGGCGATCATAAGCTGTTGCCCGAACATGTCAGACGAAAGCCCGGTCAGCAGACCCACCGGCGTATCCAATCGACCCAGGGCAATAGCCGTGTTGAAAATCGCACCGCCAGAATGGGGCACAAACCCCAGTTCGCCCGAGATCGTGGGCGTCTCGATCATATCGATCAGGGCTTCACCACAGCATAGGATCATGCCGGGACCTTTCTGTTTCTGAAACGTGCGGTCAGACTACCGCCTTAGCGCATTTTTACAGAAATTGTTAGCGCCAACAATGCCAAATTCGTCCTGTTCCGAGACATACAGGTTCATGGATCGGCGCAACTCGCTGAACCGGCCTCCGGCATTAAAGGCGTCTCGGAAGGCGTCCTTGAACAGCCAGCGGTTTTTTTCGGCCACGCCGCCCACAAGGAACACGCCACCGGAAGGCATCATGACGACCGCCAGATCGCCCATGACCGCGCCTAGATGTGTGGTGAACATATGCGCGGCCTTGACGGCATGGGCATCGGTTCCGTCGCGTGCATCCTGAAGGATATCGCGCGCGGTTCGGGGCTCGGCCTTTGCCCGACCCCCTGCCAGTTCGATGGCCTGATAGAGGATTGGCAAACCCGTGCCGCTGAGGAACATTTCCGCCTCAAGTGTCAGAGTGTCGTCAAAGAAACACTCGGGGGCCACCTGCCGAGCGGCGTTGAATATTTCGACCTCGTCCTGATTTCGAGGCGAGAGGCCGATATGGCCGCCTTCGCCGGACACCGTGTGATAGCGGCCATTCGAATATAGCAGCGATCCGACACCTAGCCCGGTTCCAGGCCCGACGACCAGACGTGTGCCGGTCGGCGGATGCTTGGCCCCTTGCAAGACTTCAACATTCTCATGGGAAATTTCGGCAACAGACCACGCAGCGGCAGTGAAGTCGTTGATCACAAAGGTATGTCGGGCGCCCGTTGCCCGGGCGATATCATCCTCTGACAGATCAAGTTGGGCGTTGGTCAGCCTGATTGTACCGTTGCGGACAGGTCCTGCCCCGGCGGCGACCACGGCCCTTGGGTCGGTTCCGATCTCGTCGCGCAGGCTATGAAAGGCCTCAAGCAATTCGGGCAGCTTGCCGGTGGGGTATTTGCGCAGATCTGTCAGCTCACCATTGGTGATAACGCCAAGCCGCGTATTGGTGCCGCCGATATCGGCCACGAGGTTCCAATGGTCGTGCATGGCCCCAGCCGGTTGCGCCAGCGGTAAGGACACTGTGCTTCCCGTCAGGGCGTTTTGTACTGCGGTATAGGACGCCTTGGGTGTGCGCTCCATCGTCTGAAAGTCCACGTCCACAAGGCCAAACCTCTTCTCATATCCCAGCGCCCATTCGTAGTTGTCCAGCAGGGACCAGATGAAGTAGCCCTTGATCGGCACGCCCTGTGCCAAGGCGTCCTGTACCGCCGATAGATGTTGGTTCAGATAGTCGATCCGGTCGCTATCCTGCTGCCGTTCGGGGCTGGCCATGCCATTTTCCGTCACCAGAATCGGCAGGTCCCCGGTGTAATCCTGCTTGGTGCGGGTCAGAAACCGGGTCAGGGCGGCGGGTTCGATCTCCCACCCCATCTGAGTTTTGGGCAGCGGGCCGGCGATTTCCTGCAGGCTGGGCCAGGTGGTCTCCGAAGGCGCAATCAACTTGCGGGTATAGTAGTTCAGACCACACCAATCGACCGGCGTACCGATGATGTCGAAATCATCCTGCCAGCCAGCGGGCAGGTAGGGCTCTAACCCCTCCAGAACGTTGTCTGGATAGGCCTTGTTGAAAACGCCGCCCAGAAAGAACCGGTTGTAGATGCCGTCATATAGATCAGCCGCGCGGCGCGCTTCGGGGCTGTCATCTGCGGGTTCGGCCCATTCCAGGTTGAAAACCGCGCCCAGGTTAGACATGCCCAGGCCCCGCATCGCGTCGATGGCGCTGCCATGGGCCAGAAGGACGTGGTGCATCGCGCGGGCGGTTGCACGGATGTCGCGCAGACCCGGGGCGTGATGCCCTTCGAAATGGCTGAGCCAGCTGACGCACCACGGCTCATTTATGGGGGCGACGCTGTACATCCGATCGCCGATGCGGCCCATGATGACCTCGGTGAAATCGGCGAACCACCCGGCGATATCGCGATTGCGCCAGCCGCCCAGATCGGCCAGAGACGAAGGTAGTTCCCAATGGTAAAGCGTTGCGCAGGGGCGGATACCGCGTTCCAGCAGCGCATCGGCCAGCCGATCATAGTAATCCAGCCCGGCCTCATTCACCTGACCGCGGCCTTCGGGCAGCACCCGCGCCCAGCTGGTCGAAAACCGGTAGCAATCAAAGCCGCCATCGCGCACCAGATCCAGATCCTGCGGGAACCGGTTCAGGTGGTCACAGGCCAGATCCCCGTTTTCATTTCGCACAACATTGCCGGGGGTCCTGGCAAAGGTATCCCAATGGGTTTGCCCGGCCCCTCCCTGTGCGTGGCCTTCGATCTGATAGGCCGAGGTTGCGACGCCAAAGAGGAAATCTTTGGGGAAATCAGTGCGGTTGTATTTCATATTCAGAACCTGTTGGGGGCGGGGCCGGTCGAGCCGCCAACTACCAGCTCGGCCTCCAGCAATCTAGTTTTGGCCGGGTCTTCGGGCGCATTTATTCGTTCGATCAGCATTTCGGCAGCTATTTCACCGGCCGACCGAACCGAGGATCGCGTGGCGGTGAAGATCGGTACATCCTGCCCGTTTTTCAGATAGGACAGGTCGTCATCATGGGCGATCACCGAAACATCGCGGCCCATCTGCAGCCCTGCTTCGTTCAATGCCCGCCGAACTCCGATGGCCGAAATCATTGACGAGACCAGAATGGCGGTCGGCGGGTCCTTGAGTTGCACCATATCGCGCGCTTCGTGGTGGCCATATACCTCTGTCATCTCGGCGCTGCGCATCAATTCAGGGTCCGGTGACAGACCGGCTTGATTCAGGGCCTGCAGGTAACCGGCCCGGCGGCGTTGGGCGAAATCCATATCTTCAAGTCCATTGATAAGGGCGATCCGTCGATGCCCCAGGTCGATCAGAAACCGGGTGGCGCGCATGAACGAGCTTTTGTTGTTCACATCAACCCAGTCATAGGGCGCGTCTATTCCAGTAGATCGTCCGTGCACAATGAATGGCGCGCCCATGCGATTGAGGACTTCAATCCGCTGCTCGTTCACCTTGGGGCCCTGCAGAACGACACCGTCCACGGCACCACGCTGAAACAGGTCGCGATAGGCGCGTTCAATAGATGTGTCATCGGCGCTGGTGAACATCATGTCATAGCCGTGTTCGGCATATCTACGAGCAGCCCCGGCGACAAAATCGCCAAAGATTGGGTTAACCATTTCATGCTGGGATGAGCTGGGAATCACGTGCCCGATCACGTGTGATCGACCTGTCGCAAGACCCTTGGCTCGGCTGTTCGGGCGGTACCCGTGTTTTGTTGCGGCGGCCTGAACCCTTGTGCGCGTGGCTTCGCTGACCTCGGGGTATCCGTTCAGCGCGCGGCTGACGGTTGTTTGAGACAAACCAAGGATTTCAGAGAGCTGCTTTAGGTTCATATTTGTTCAAAGCGCCTACAAATTACTGCGTATTCCTGTTTTTGCGGGCATTTTCACTGGTGGTCAACAGATTTTACGAACATCTCGTTTTATATTTATATTTATGGGCCTTCGCAAAGCAATCGTTGACAGGTGGAGGCTGTTAGCGCATAAACTCGCTCCAACCAAAGCGCTTTGGAAATTTGAAACCTAAGGCGCGAGATATCGTTGGGAGGAGAAATTCATGAAACACTCGCTTTATGCTGGCGTCGCCGCATTTACCCTGATCGGGGGCGTCGCACAGGCCGACAAGGTTACCGTATTCGGCCCGTGGCTGGGGCCGGACCAAGAGAATGTCGAAAAGGTACTGGATGGGTTCGCGGCGGCGACCGGGCATGAATACGCTTATGTCGGTTCGGACAGTTTTGAATCGCAAATCCGTATTGATGCTGAGGCCGGATCGGCCCCGAATATTGCCGTTTTCCCGCAACCTGGGTTGGCGGCGGATATGGCCAAATCCGGATTTCTGACGCCACTGGGAGAAGGGTCAGGGGACTGGATTCGCGACAACTATGCCGCCGGGCAATCCTGGGTCGATCTCGGCACCTATCCGGGGCCGGACGGTCAGGATCATCTTTATGGGTTCTTCTACAAGGTCGATGTGAAATCCCTTGTGTGGTTTGTGCCCGAGAATTTTGAGGATGCGGGATATGAGGTGCCGACCACGATGGAAGAGCTGAAGGCTCTGTCCGATCAGATTGTGGCAGATGGCGGCACGCCATGGTGTATTGGCCTGGGTTCGGGTGGGGCCACCGGCTGGCCTGCGACCGACTGGGTCGAGGATATGATGCTGCGTACACAATCCCCCGCGGATTACGACGCTTGGGTTGCCAATGAATTGAAGTTCAACGATCCAAAAGTCGTCGCGGCCATTGAGGAATTCGGGGCCTTTGCCCGCAATGAAGACTATGTCGCAGGGGGCGCCGGTGCTGTTGCAACGACGGATTTCCGCGACAGCCCGAAAGGCATGTTCAGCTCACCTCCGCAGTGTTACATGCACCGTCAGGCCTCATTCATTCCGGCATTCTTTCCAGAGGGCACCATCGTCGGGGAAGATGCGGATTTCTTCTACTTCCCTGCCTATGAAAGCAAAGACCTTGGCAGCCCGGTTCTGGGTGCGGGCACTTTATGGGCAATCACCAATGACAGTCCCGGTGCACATGCGCTGATCGAGTATCTGCAAACACCTGAAGCGCATGAGACCTGGATGGCGCTGACCGGATTTCTGACCCCGCATAAGGGGGTAGATACTTCGGTCTTCTCGGATCCCACGCTGAAAAAGATGAACGACATTCTTCTTGGTGCAACGACGTTCCGGTTTGACGGTTCTGACCTGATGCCGGGCGGCGTAGGCGCCGGAACATTCTGGACCGGAATGGTTGATTATGCAGGCGGTGCCTCTGCCCAAGAAGTGGCGGATGAAATTCAGTCATCCTGGGATGCGCTGGACTAAGCGTCCGGGGTTGGGCAACCCGCACCATCGGGTTGCCCAAGCTAACCGTCACAAGGGAGAAGCGTCATGCATCCGGCATTTCAGGGCCTGCTGACCATCGCAATCGGCGTGTCAGCCTGTGTGGGCTATTTCTACCTGTCTAATCAGTTTCTGGACAAAATTCTGTTCCCGGCGCGCGGCCCCAATGCTGGCCGCAATATCAACCGCGCGAGCATGATCCGCCCGTGGCTGTTCCTGTTTCCGGCTCTGGCTGCTTTGGGCCTGTACCTGGCTTACCCGGTGGTCGAAACGCTGCGCCTTTCGCTGACGCACCGCATTCCGGGCGGCGGCTACGAATGGGCGGGTCTGGATAACTATATCCAGATGGCGCAAGAGCCCAAATTCTGGGAAGCCATGCGCAACAACATGTTATGGCTGATCGTGGTGCCTGCAATGTCGACCGCGTTTGGCCTTTTGGTGGCTCAGCTGACCGACCGCATCCGCTGGGGCAACATCGCCAAGTCTCTGATTTTCATGCCGATGGCGATCTCATTCGTGGGGGCCTCGGTGATCTGGAAGCTGGTCTATGACACCCGTCCGGTTGAGCAGGACCAGATCGGGATGCTGAACGCGCTCTACATCTTTTTCGGAGGAGTAGAGCCGCAGACATGGTTGACCATCCCTTTCTGGAACAGCTTTTTTCTAATGGTGGTGCTGGTCTGGATTCAGACCGGTTTTGCCATGGTTATCCTGTCGGCCGCCCTGCGCGGTATTCCCGAGGAAACCATCGAAGCTGCCATTCTGGATGGGGCCAATCCGTTCCAGATTTTCTTCCGTATCAAAGTGCCGCAAATCAAAACCACCATCCTAGTGGTCTGGACCACGATCACCATCACCGTGCTCAAGGTCTTTGACATCGTGTTTGCCATGACCAACGGCCAGTGGGAAACGCAGGTTCTGGCCAATTACATGTATGACAAGCTGTTTCGCGCCAATGACTGGGGCGTGGGCTCGGCCTCGGCCATGGTGATCATGCTGCTGGTGGCACCGATCCTTGTCTGGAATGTGCGCAATGCGCGCAAAGAGATGGAGTAGGCCATGAGCGATATAGCAGGAACCAAACCCGCCCTTCGCTGGGCTGTCCATGCCTCGGTTCTTTTTCTGGTCGTGCTCTGGGTGGTGCCGACGCTGGGGCTGTTGATCTCATCCTTCCGCACGGCTGACCAGATTGCCACAAGCGGCTGGTGGCGGTCGTTGTTCCCATCCGAGCAGAACCTGACCCTGCGCGCTGCAGCACCTGAAACTCAGGTGCTGGAGAATGGCGTTTACATGATCGAAGGCAACCTGTTTGAAACCGGCGCGCAGGCGGCGATCTCGAAATGGGGCATCAGTTCTCGTGCGATCGATGATTTTGTACCGGGCGATACCGCGGAACTGCGTAAGGGCGGTACTATTACGGTGGATGCCGACGGCAAGTACCGGATGGAAAACACCGAAGAGTTCACCGGCAGTCGCGGCGTGCGCGTCTTTGTGACGGCGGAACTGCCTCCCGAGTTCACCCTGGCCAATTACCACAAGGTCCTGCTTGCTGAAGACAGCACTGACAGTATGGGGCGGGCGTTTTTCAACACGCTGACGGTCACGATACCGGCGACGATCATTCCGATCCTAGTGGCCGCCTTTGCCGCCTATGCCTTGGCTTGGATGGATTTCCCCGGTCGGGCGCTGTTGATCGCTGCGGTTGTTGGCCTGTTGGTGGTGCCGCTGCAACTGGCACTGATCCCCTTGCTGAAATTTCACCTGAGTATCGGGATAGGCAAAGGTTATCTGGGAGTCTGGATGGCCCATACCGGGTTCGGGATGCCATTGGCCATCTACCTGTTGCGCAACTACATGGCTGGGCTGCCGCGCGATCTGATCGAAAACGCACGCGTTGATGGCGCGACCGAGTTCCAGATCTTTACCAAACTGATCCTGCCGCTCAGCTTTCCGGCGCTGGCGTCATTTGCGATCTTCCAGTTTCTCTGGACATGGAACGATCTGCTGGTCGCCAAGGTGTTCCTGATCGACGCCTCCGGCCAGACCACGGTGATGACAAACCGGATTGTCGAGCTGTTGGGCACGCGCGGTGGGAACTGGGAAATCCTTGCCACGGCGGCCTTCGTCTCGATCGCTGTGCCGCTGGCTGTCTTTTTCGCAATGCAAAAATACCTGGTCCGAGGCCTGCTGGCCGGGTCCGTCAAATAGAGGCGTCTGATGAACGTGCAGAACACAACAGAACTTTCCAATGCAACCAAGGTGGCCGCTGACTGGTGGCGTGGTGGCGTCATCTATCAGATCTATCCGCGCAGCTTTCAGGACAGCAATGGTGACGGGATCGGAGACCTGAAAGGCATCACCCAGCGATTGGGGTACATTGCCTCTCTGGGCGTTGATGCGATCTGGATTTCGCCCTTCTTCAAATCTCCGATGAAGGATTTCGGATATGACGTCAGCGACTATCGCAATGTTGATCCGATGTTCGGCACGATGGAGGATTTTCGGGACCTGCTGGATCACGCCCATGCCCAGGGGTTGAAGGTGATGATCGATCTGGTTCTGTCGCACACGTCAGATCAGCACCCCTGGTTCAGCGAAAGCCGCGCCAGCCGTGAAAACGCCAAATCCGATTGGTATGTCTGGGCCGATCCAAAACCGGACGGTACGCCGCCGAACAACTGGTTGTCGATTTTCGGGGGCTCGGCTTGGCAGTGGGACGCTCGGCGGTTGCAGTATTACCTGCATAATTTCCTGACCTCACAGCCGGATCTGAATTTTCACTGCGCGGATGTGCAGGACGCCTTGCTGGATGTCGCCAGGTTCTGGCTTGATCTGGGTGTCGATGGGTTTCGTCTGGATACAATCAACTTCTATTTCCACGACAAAAAGTTGCGAGATAATCCTGCCCTGCCCGTGGAGCAGCGCAATGCCTCAATCGCGCCGATGGTAAACCCGTATAACCATCAGGACCACCTGTTCTCCAAAAGCCAGCCCGAGAACATTGCCTTTCTGGAACGCCTGCGGGCCCTGACCGATCAATATGAAGGTCGCGCCTGTCTGGGCGAGGTGGGCGACGCACAGCGTGGGCTTGAGATTATGGGCGAATACACCAGCGGTAATAAGCGCATGCACATGTGCTATGCGTTCGAGTTCCTTGAAAAGCGCGCTTTGACTGCCAGCTATGCACAGCAGGTATTTGATCAGCTCGAGGACAAAGCAGGTGATGCCTGGCCTTGCTGGGCATTTTCGAACCATGACGTGGAACGTCACGCGTCGCGCTGGCGTCTGGACGATGCAGCCGCCAGACAGCATGCAGTTTTGATGATGTGCATGCGCGGCTCGGCCTGCTTGTATCAAGGCGAAGAGTTGGGCCTGCCCGAGGCGGACGTGGCCTTTGACGATCTGCAAGACCCGTATGGCGTCGAATTCTGGCCCGAGTTCAAGGGCCGCGACGGATGCCGGACGCCGATGGTTTGGGCTGCGCAGGATGAACAATCGGGCTTTAGCACCGGTAAGCCTTGGTTGCCTGTCAGTGACCCTCAGGCCGAGCGTGCCGTGGACCGATCAGAGGCTGAGCCCAAGTCCATGCTTCACCACTATCGTCGTGCGATTGCATTCCGCCATGCCCATCCGGCTTTGATGTTGGGGGCGCAAAAGAACATGACGCAGATCGGGACCGTTTTGACCTTCACGCGTGAAGATCATGCAGAAGAGGTGTTCTGCGCATTTAACCTCGGTACCGAACGTTCCGAAGTAATTTTGCCAGACGGGAACTGGCGCGTGATCGGGGAAGAGTTGGGCGGCGTCGCAGGAACGGGGACAGTGTCTCTGGGTGCTGCACAATTCTGCCTGCTGTTGAGGGAGAAGGAATAAACCATGTCAGAGCTAAACCTCACAGATGTCGCCAAAACCTATGGCAATGTGGATGTTCTGAAGAACATCAATCTTGAGATTGAGCGGGGCGAGTTGATCGTTTTTGTCGGGCCTTCGGGCTGTGGCAAATCCACCTTGCTGCGCATGGTCGCCGGGTTGGAAAAGATCTCGGGCGGAACGCTCGAGATTGAAGGGCAGGTGATGAACGATGTGCCGCCAGCACAGCGAGGCATCGCGATGGTGTTCCAAAGCTATGCGCTGTACCCACATATGACCGTTCGCGAAAACATGGCCTTTGCGCTGAAGATAGCCAAAATGCCGGTGGCTGAAGTCGGCGCCGCGGTCGATCGGGCGGCCCGCATCCTACAGCTTGAACCTTATCTGGACCGGTTGCCCAAAGCGCTATCCGGCGGTCAGCGTCAGCGTGTCGCAATCGGGCGCGCCATTGTGCGTGACCCCAAGGTTTACCTGTTCGACGAACCGCTTTCGAACCTGGACGCGGCGCTGCGTGTCGCCACCCGGATCGAAATCGCCCGCCTGAAAGAGGCGATGCCGGACAGCACGATGATCTATGTCACCCATGATCAGGTCGAAGCGATGACATTGGCCAGTCGGATCGTCGTGCTGGCCAACAAAGGGATCGCTCAGGTTGGCACGCCGCTGGAGCTGTATGAGACGCCCGACAATGAGTTTGTCGCGCAATTCATCGGTTCACCAGCAATGAACCTGCTGCCCGGAGTGATCACTCAAACTGGTGCGCAGACTGTCGTAAAACTGGACGGTGGCGGAAAGGCCGTTTCGGCGATTGCAACCGAGGCCGATGACGAAGGCAAGCAGGTGAAGGTTGGCGTGCGCCCCGAAGATTTTGTGTCTGTTGACGGCGATCCAATTCTCGAAGGAGTCGTGGACTTTACCGAAGCCCTGGGTGAGGTGACGTTGTTATATTTCGCGGTCGAGGATGGGACGGATGCCCTTATTGCCAAGCTTCCGGGCGTTCAGAAGAATATGCGGGGCAAGACCGTGATGGTCTCTGCGAATCCTGACAAGGTTCATTTGTTCCATCAGGGTGTTTCCATGCGGAAATAACCCTTTCCAACACGGTTCTTGACAAGACCCCTGATGCTGTTTCAACTTGATTGAAACGTTTCATTTTGTGGTAGAACCGTGGAAATGCGAGTTTCAGCGCAGTTATACACAGTCCGGCAGGTTGGGGATTTGGCGGCCCAGCTTGACTTGGTGCGTGCCTGCGGGTTCACCGATATTGAAACGGTCGGGTTCCACGATCTTACCCCCAAGCAGGTTACCAATGTGGTTAGACAGGCTGGTTTCACTGTTCGATCGGCCCATTTTGACTGGGAAGAATTTGAAACACGGTTTGATGACATTCTTAGAATGCTTGAAGCTTTGGAATGCCCTGTGGCGGTCATGCCTTGGCTGTCGCCCAAGGCTCGGCCCGGCACCGCCGAGGGGTGGAAGGCAGTGTCGGGCCGGTTGGCGAAATGGGCTGATGCCCTGTCTGCCGACGGTGTGCGCCTTGCCTATCATAACCACGATTTTGACCTTGTCGATCTTGGGCAGGGTTCGCCATTGGATATGGTCCTGTCGCATGAGGCCATTGGATGGCAGCCGGATATCGGTTGGCTATATTCGGCGCTTTCTGACCCCGCTGCACTGCTGAGCCATTATTCCGACCGGATCGTTTCCGTCCATGCTAAAGACGTCGATCCATTGGCCGGACAAGGCGACGAGTGCTGGCGAAATCTGGGGCAGGGGGTTGTGGACTGGCCTCTGGTCCTGCGTGTTCTGGCTGACAGTCCCTGCGCTGACCTTTTTGTGGAACATGATGAAACTGCCGATCACGCGCAAACATTGCAGACGGGACATGACCTGTTGATGCGAATGCGCAGCGTTGAGGTGACATAGTGGCGCGCGCGACGATCAAGTCGATTGCAAAGCAGACGGGGTTTTCTGTCGGAACCGTCTCGAACGCGCTGCGTGGTGCCGAAACCGTCAAGAAAGAAACGCGGCAGCAGATTCAGTCTGCCGCCGAACAGCTTGGATACCGGGTCAATCTGGACGGGCTGAAGCTGCGGACAAAAAAGTCCTATCGCATCGGCGTTCTGGTCAGCGTGTCGCCTGATTCAGATGAAGAATGGGAAGGTGTCGAATTCACTCGCATTGTCGCGGGTATTTCGCGGGCTTTGAAAGGGTCGCGTTATGAGCTTGGCGTTCACAGCGTGGCGGGCCTGCAGGGAACGATGGCGACGCTGAAGGAAATCGTTCAGAACGGATTGGCAGACGGGGTGATATTCTCGGGTACGCGCCACGCCGATCCGCGCATTGCCTATCTGCAACAGAATGGTTTCCCCTTTGTCACCATGGGTATGAGCGACAGCGGCAGATCACATGCCTATGTCGATATCGACAGTCAGGCAGCAGGTCACGATGCAACGCAACGACTGCTAGCCTTGGGGCATCGCCGGATTGCCCTGGTGAACCCGCCGGATGACCTGGTTTATGCGACGCAACGTCGAACGGGCTATGCCCAGGCGTTCAGAGCGTCCGGTCTGGCCGTTGACCCGGCCCTGATCTTCAGCGGGCCTACGACCGCGCGAACGGGGTATAATGCCTTTGAAGCTTTGATGCGGCTATCCGATAGGCCAACCGCGATCATCTGCGCGAACGAAGCCATGACCCTGGGTGTGCTTTCTGCTGCCCATGCGGCGGGTGTTGAGGTCGGTCGCGAACTGACCGTGATCTCGACCGATGATCTGCAACTTAGCCGTTATTTTGTCCCTCCGCCCAGCACCTATTACGTCCCTATTGAGGAAACCAGTCGATTGCTGGGTGAGTATATGCTCAAGGCTTTGGACGGGGTTGACCCGTCCGAAACACAAAAAAAGATCAGGGCCATTTTGATCGAGCGGCAACCTGACACAGTCGCGCCAGAAGCGGCGCTAAACACCTGAACCAACAAAGGAGTAACCGGAGATGTTAAGAAACCTATTTGCCGCCGCCGCCCTGACCGCGCTTGCCGCGCCTGCTGTGTTTGCAGCGGATCTTGAAGGGCGCGTACTTAAGATCGGAACAGATGCCACCTATCCGCCCATGGAGACGGTCGATGAGTCCACGGGTCAGATTGTGGGATTTGATGTCGATGTCATGAATGCGATCTGTGAAAAGGTGAACTGCGTCCCGAATTTCGTAAATACAGCCTGGGATGGGATCTTTGCCGCGCTTCAGCAAGGGGAGTTCGACCTCGTGATCTCGGGTGTCTCAATCACTCCGGAACGCGAAGAGAACATGGATTTTTCCGAGCCTTATATCATTGTAAGTCAGGCGATCCTGCTGCAGGTCGACAATGCTGACATGACGTTGGATGACTTCAAAGCAGGTGGTCAGAAGCTAGCCGCGCAGACTGGCACCACCAATGCCCAGCTGGCCGAAGAACTGGTGGGACGCGAGAATGTCAGCCTGTATGACAATTTCTCTGCTGCGATCCTGGCGCTTCAGAATGCTGACGTACAGGGGGTAATCATTGATGGAACCTCGGCATCGGCATATGAACAGGAATTTGCCGGGGAATTGGCTGTAGGCATCACAGGCCTTCAGTCTGATCCACTGGGTATTGTGTTTCAGGAAGGCGACGCAACCGTTGACGCCATAAACGAAGGGCTGGCCGCCATTCAGGCTGACGGTACGATGGACGCATTGGTTGCCAAATACTGGGGCACTGATTGAGCCGTTGAAACCCTTTCTGACCCGGCGGGAAAACCTGCCGGGTCACGCATAACCCGAGGGACGCCATGATCCGCCTAAGCTCGATCCGGCCGAGTAATCTTGTTTTGCTCGCCGCTGCCCCGTTCATCATCTACCTGTTTGCCTCATCCTCGAAATATCTGAGGTCATTGGTTGCCATTTTGGGGATTGGTGAAAATGCGGGGCCCATTTTTGTTGGGTTTCTTCTGATACTGGCTGTGGCCATATTGGCCTATCTCTCGGCGCGCCACATCCGGTTTCAAACGATAGCGCCGAACTGGTTGAGGGTTGCGGCGGTTTTGGCAATCCCGGCCTCGGTCGGGTTGGCGATCCTTGGACTTGTCCAGCCTCAGGTGCTGATGCCCTTTGCGGAATCCGTCTTCTTTAATGCGCTCAGCGAAAACACGTCTGAGTTCATTGACCGATCTTCGCAACCTTGGGTCTTGTTCCCCGAGATCGTCGCAAAGGTGCAAATGAGATTACAGGCCCTGCTGGTAGGGTTTGCGATGGTGGTTGCGGTGATCCCTCTTACGGCCCGTTTCCCACAATCCATGAAAGTCTATGTTCAGATTGGACTCGAACTGCTGACCGGGCTGGTTTTGTTTTACCTGATGTTTCTGGCGCATTGGCAATTTGCGACCGGGGTCGCGATAACGTTCCGTGCAGCGATCTTTGCCTATATCTTTGCGGCCATTATGGGTCTGGTCTGGGTCGGTTTGCAGTCCTTCAAGCCCAAAGCTCGGACAACCGTTGTCTATGGGTCCATCAGCCTGACACTATTGGCCGTGTCGGCGTTCTTTTTTATGCAACCAAAGGTGAGCTTTGTTCTGGTTGGCAGTACTGAAGCAAGAATTGCCATTGTTCGGGGTACGCCGCAGGCCCAGGCGGATTTGATCCGCTTCGGAGAGTTCGACGGAGGTGAAGGCCAACAGTATCGCATTCGCAGCGCCCCCGATGCCGTCTCTGCACTGGATCAGATCACAACCGTCGACAGCGTATCTGGTGCTTTTGTTCCGGCTGGCATTCATACGCAGGGCTATCCGGTGATCTGGCAATCCAGTTTTCTGCCAGACAAGTTTCGTAACCCGGCGCTGACTTTTGCGGTTTTTGGGTTTTTGCTTCTGACACTGACGGTCGGAGGCGCACAGCACAAGCTGCATCCGCTGGCTGTAGGGGCCGAGTTTTTTGTCGATACCATTCGCGGCATTCCAATGCTGGTCATCATCCTTTATATCGGCTTGCCGCTTGCCGGTGCGGTCAAGGATGCGACAGGTGGCGGCATCGACATGACCAACATGACTCGCGGCATCATCGCCATTTCCATAGGGTATTCGGCCTATATGGCCGAGATTTTCCGATCAGGGATTGAGGCCATCCCACGAGGTCAGATCGAAGCAGGCGGCTCGCTTGGGCTGTCCCGCTGGCAAACTGCCCGGCTGATCATCCTGCCGCAGGCGTTGCGCATCGTGACGCCGCCTTTGGGCAATGAGTTTATCGCGATGATCAAAGATACCTCATTGCTGTCTATCCTGTCGGTTCGCGACATGACCCAACGCATGCGCGAGTTTCAGGCCTCAAGTTTTCTGCCCTTCGCGCCATTCAACACAGCGGCGATCCTCTATGTCGTGGTGACGCTTGGTTGCGCTAGTTTCCTCAAATGGATCGAACGCCGCAGCGCACGGGTAAACCGATGAGCAGGCTTGAGCTGGGCGTTTGCTATTACCCCGAGCAATGGGACAAATCGCTGTGGCGCGACGATGCTAAGCGCATGGTCGATATGGGATTGGATTGGGTTCGGATTGCTGAGTTTACCTGGGGCCTGATCGAGCCGGAAAGAGGCCGGTTCGAATGGGGCTGGCTGGACGAGGTGATTGGAATTCTGGGCGATGCCGGTTTGCGCGTGATGATGTCGACGCCTACGGCTGCACCTCCGAAATGGCTAGTGGATGACTGCCCTGAGATCCTGCCAGTGGGGCCGGATGGCCGGGTGCGTGGGTTCGGGTCGCGCCGACACTATTGTTTTTCCAGCGATATCTACCTGACCGAGGCCCGTCGGATCACCACGGAATATGCCCGTCGATATGGCGAAAATCCATTTGTTTGTGCCTGGCAGATCGACAATGAATATAACGATCACGATACGGTTCTGAGCTATTCCAATGCCGCTCGCACCGGTTTTCGCAGATGGTTGCAAGACCGCTATGGCACGATTGAGGCGCTTAACCGAACATGGGGGACAGTGTTTTGGGGGTCGCTCTATTCCGATTTTGATCAGATCGAACTGCCCATAAGTTTGGTGGCCAGCCCGAACCCGACCCATGCTCTGGATTTTGCCCGCTATTCTTCGGACCGGGTGCGGGATTTCAATCGCGCTCAGGCGGATATTCTGCGCAGGTTTGCGCCGGGCCGCGATATTACCCATAATTTCATGGCAGGCAGCTTTGAGTTCGACCATCACGCTGTTGCGGCGGATCTGGATGTGGTCGGTTTTGACAGCTATCCGCTGGGCAACCTGTTGGGATCGTCACTGTCTGATGAAGACAAACGTCGATACCTGCGAACAGGCGCGCCGGATTATCAGGGGTTTCACTGCGATTTGTATCGCAGCCAGGGCAGGGGCCGAATGTGGGTTCTGGAACAACAGCCCGGCCCGGTGGACTGGGCCGAAAAGAACCCCTCACCAGCGGATGGGATGGTCAGGCTTTGGACGTGGGCCGCTTTTGCCCACGGTGCACAGGCAGTGATGTTCTTCCGATGGCGTCAGGCGAAGTTCGCGCAGGAACAATTCCACACGGCGCTTCTGCGGTCGGATGGCAGCCCGGATCAGGCCGCGCTGGAACTGGCGCAGGTTGCACAAGAGCGTGCTGCCCTGCCGGAAGTCACCCGGCAGAAGGCAGCTGTGGCAATTCTGTTGGATTACGAATCCATTTGGGCTGCAGATATCCTGCCGCAAGATGACGCATTCCCGAATGCCGGGATTTTCCGGGTTTGGTATGCTGGCCTGCGTGCATTGGGGGTCGATCTGGATTTCGTTGGTCCCGATGATGATCTGACAGGGTATTCATTGATCGTATTGCCGCAAAACATGATCATCTCGCCCGATCTGGCAAAGAGATTGCACCACAGCCAGGCCAAATTGCTGATCGGTGCCCGTGCGGGCAGCAAGACTGTGGACATGTGGACCCCTGAAAATCTCGCGCCCGGTGAGTTGGCCGATCTTGCAGGGATAAAAGTCGTACGCGTCGAATCCCTGCCGGATCTGGCGGGTGAATCCGTAAGCCTCGAGAGCACCGGAACCTTTGATTTTAAGGGCTGGCGGGAAGTCATCGAGACCGAAAATCAGGTAATCGCGCATTTCGTAAGTGCTTACAAGGCTGGCAGTCCGGCGATTGTGCAATCGGACCGGGCTATGTATCTGGCGATGATCCCAAACGGACCGTTGCTACGGTCGATCCTTATTAAAGCGCTGACATGGGCGGGCCTTCCGATACGGGAATGTGACCCGGACCTTCGTGTTACACAGCGGGGTGACCTCGGCTTTGCGTTCAACTTCGGGGCTGCCGCACAGGTTCTGCCGGATGACGAAAATCGGCAATATATTGTTGGTACTTCAGAAATCCCATCCTATGGTGTCTCAGTCTGGAAGTGGAAGTAAACCAGAGCTTGCGGACATGATTGCAAACTGGACCTATGAATTCTGCAAACTGTCCCTTTTGGACTGACAGCTTTGCAGCAACCCTCTAGCCTGTGATTGCATAACAATAGGACTGAAAGTCCAACTATGGGAGAATCGAATATGGCCGAACGGAAAAACCTTTCCAGACGTACTATCTTGAAGAGCGCAGGGGCGGCAGCACTTGCTGCACCGCTGTACAGCAAAAGCGCGCTGGCGTCCTCGGGTGAGATCAACATTCTGATGTGGTCCGATTACCTGCCGCCAGCATTCTTGCAGGAATTCGAGACACTGACCGGAATCAAGGTGAACTATACCGGTATCGGGTCGAACGAAGAAATCATCAACAAGATGAAGGCCACCAAGGGGCAGGGTTTCGACATCGTGTCGCCGACCAATAACCGGTCTTTGCAGTGGGAACCGCTTGAGCTGTTGCAGCCATTCGACATGAACAAGGTTCCGATTGATCTGGTGAACCCGGCGATGGCAGCGATTGGTACAGATGCCTGGAACTTTGGCGATTCCGGTGTGCATTGGTTGCCACATATCTGGGGCACCGAAGGCATCGCATATCGGACTGACCTGTGGCTGCCTGAAGGTGATGCACCGTCCTATGGCGATGTCTGGTCCGAGGCAAACGCAGGTAAAACCATGGGCCGCGCGCACTCGATGATGCTGGGCGCAGGCCTGTACATGGAGCGCGCAGGCGAGATGGAGCCCGGTTCCGTCTGGGCCGCTTATGGCGACGAAGATACCATGCGCAAGGTTTGGGGTCAGATCGCAGATTGGTGCATCGAACGTAAAAACCGCATCAAGCTGATCTGGAACGACGCGGACACACAGAAGAACGGTCTGTTGAACGAAGGTGTGATTGTTGGCCAGACATGGGATGGCCCGCCGCTGGCACTTAAATCTGCAGGTGAGCCTGTGCATTATCAGGCTCCGGTTGAGGGGGCGATGGCCTGGGTTGATGGTATGGCAATTCCAACAGGTGCTGCCAATATCGACCAGATCTATGCCTTCATCGACTTTGCCTACCAGGCCAAACCGGCCGGTGTTGCGATCGACAGCCACGGGTACAACTCGCCCGTTCTGGGTGCCGACCAATATTCGGGCGACACCTACAAGAAGAACTTCGCCGAAGCCTATCCGGGCGACTCGCTGGCCAACCTCAATCCGTGGCCGGCCGAAGCGCCCTGGTATGCGGAAACCCGGACCGAGTTCGTCAACAAGTTCAAAAGCGCCTGATAGCTTTTCAAAAAAGTGCCCTCCGCCAAACGCGGGGGGCTCCCAACCCGCACGCCACTGCGTGACGGAACCCATTTGGGTGCGCACCACCAAGCGCATCAATCGGAGATACCAAAAATGAGTGCAGGGGTCGGTGTAGATCTTGAAAACCTGTGGATCCGTTTCGGCGATTTTGTCGCGGTGCGGGACGCAAATGTGAACATAAACGGGGGCGATTTCTTTTCGTTCCTGGGACCATCCGGTTGCGGCAAGACAACGATTTTGCGCGCTGTTTCGGGGTTTCTGGACCCCAGCGAGGGTAAGGTTCTGATCGGTGGTAATGACATGCGCGGCATCGGGCCCAACAAGCGCCCGACTGCCCTGATCTTTCAGAACCTCGCGCTGTTCCCCCTGATGAAAGTCTGGGAAAACATCACTTTCGCGATGGAGATCAAAGGCGCCAGCGCGGCCGAGCGCCGCAAGCGGGCCGATGAGCTGTTGGACATGATCGCGCTGCCGGGACAGGGTGACAAGCTGCCCAGCGAACTTTCGGGTGGTCAGCGTCAGCGCGTGGCGATTGCCCGCGCCCTATGTGCCGAACCCGATGTACTGCTGCTGGACGAACCGCTTTCGGCGCTGGACCTGAAGTTGCGCCAGCATATGCGCACCGAGCTGCGCGAGATTCAGAAGCGTGTCGGTATCACCTTCATCTACATCACCCACGACCAGGGCGAAGCGCTGACCATGTCGGACAATATCGCCGTAATGCGTGCAGGAGTGATCGACCAGATTGCCGATGGCAAGACAATTTACAATGACCCCAACACGGCTTTTGCGGCGTCGTTCGTTGGCGAAAACAACGTTTTCCGCGGCAAGATCAAGCAAGTCATGGGAGATGAGGCGCTGATTGCAACCAACCGATCCGGCGATCTGGTTGCACGGATTTCCACTGTAAATCAGGGTAAGCTGAAAGAAGGCGATGACGCGATGATGTTCATTCGCCCCGAGGCGCTGGCGATTGCACCGGACGGTGCAGTGGGCGACCATTTTGTGACAGCCCGCGTGAACCATGAAGAATTCGAAGGCAACGCTTTCAACATTTTCACAGAAGGCGATGGCGGTAAGGAAATCAAGGTATCGCTGCCCAATCTGGGGCAATCTTTCGATGACCACACGGGTCAGACCATCACGCTGGAATATCAGACCCATAACGCGGTTCTGGTTCCAGCGGGTGAGCTGGCTGCGGAATAAGGGGACCAAGATATGCCCCATTTCTTGAAGGAATTCTTCAACCGCAACGGCCTTGGCATGGGTCTGATGATACTGGGTTTGGTCCTGTTCTGGACCATCGGCCTGATCATCCTGCCGCAGCTGTCTATGCTGGATTTCTCATTCCGGCCAAACCTGCCCCCGCCCGAGATCGGGGGGCCAAAAGATGTCTATACGCTGGAGAACTACAAATACCTGATCTATGGCCCGGAAGGCGGCAGCCAGGACTATAACGCCGTCGATCTGAGGGTGTTTTTCCGCACCCTTCTGGCCGCGGTATGCGTTACGATTTTCAACCTGATCCTGTGCTATCCGATCGCCTATTATCTGGGTCAGTCCAAGGGCAGTCACATCCGCATCTTTGCGATCATGCTGATCATCCCCTACTGGATCAATGAGATCCTGCGCGCCTTTGCCCTGCGGATCATCTTTGGCGAAACCGGTGTACTGAACACGCTGTTCACTGGGCTGGGGGTCTGGGATATGCCGTTTGATTTCATCCGCAATGACATCGCGCTCTATGCCGGGCTGGGCTATGCCTATATCTTGCTGATGATCTTCCCGATGTATAACGTCATAGAAAGTCTGGATAAAAACCAGATCGAGGCGGCGCGAGATTTGGGAGCCCCCTGGTGGCGTATCCATTGGCGCGTGGTCATTCCCTATGCCAAGCCAGGGATCAGTTCGGGCTGTACTATGGTGTTCATGCTGTCCGCGGGTGCGCTGGCCGCGCCGCAAATTCTGGGCGGGCCGTCCTCCCTGTGGTTCACGCAGCTGATCTATCAGCAGTTCAACGACAACAATGACTGGCCGCAGGGTGCCGCCTACGCCATCGTTCTGCTGGTGACCTGTATCTTGTTCGTGCTGGCCGTTATGCGCCTGTTCAAGGTGAATATGGGGGATATAGGGAAATGAATTTGTCCTTCCTCCGTGTAAGCATTTGGGTCTACCTGGTGCTGTTCTTCCTGTACCTTCTGGGTCCGCTGGTGATCATGTCGGTCACGGCCTTCAACTCGTCCGAATTCCCAAGGATGACACCGTGGGAGTGTCTGACCTTCCAGTGGTTTGGCGAATTGTTTCAGGACCAACGTATCCTGAACGGCATCAAGAACTCACTGATCATCGGCGCCGGAACGGTGGTTCTATCGGTGGCGATGGGTCTTGCGGGCGCGCTGATGCTGACGCAGATCTGGCCAAAACTGCGCGCGACCTACTATACGGTCATCATCGCGCCGATCCTGATCCCGGGCGTTGTTCTGGGTATCTCGACACTGGTGTTCTGGGACCGGATCAACCGGATGTTGGGCTTGGGTGCCGACAGTTTCCTGTCAAACGGGATATTCCTGACGGTGATCGGCCAATCCACCTTTATCGCCAGCTATTGCATGCTGGTGCTGGTGGCACGGTTGCAGCGCTATGATATGGCGCTGACCGAGGCCGCGCTGGATCTGGGTGCAACCCATGCTCAGGCGTTCCGCAAGATCATGCTTCCGTTCATGCGTCCGGCGATTGCCAGCGCGGCAGTGCTGGCGTTCTTGGCCTCGTTTGAGAACTACAACACCACCACCTTCACCTTTGGTGAATACCCGACGCTGACCATCGAACTGGCGCAGAAGGTGCGCTATGGCATCACGCCCTCGATCTCGGCGCTGGCCTTCATCATCGTGGCGCTGACGGTGTTCTTTGCCCTGCTGAACGAGGCCAAGCTGAAGCGACAGGAACTGGTGGCTGCTGCACGCAAGAACGCCACGGTCGAGGAACTGGCGGGCAAGATCAAGCTTCCCAGCTTCTTTGCCGGGAACCTTGCTGCGGTTCTGCTGGTTGTCTTTGCGGTTGCCACGATCACTGTGGTCGGAACCGCAACCGCCTACAATCCGGCTCAGTGTGTCGCAGATGTCAAAGAGCAAAAGCGCCTTGAAGCTGATCTGCGTATTCAAGAGCTGCGCAAGCAGCGCGAAGAACAGCGCAAAAAGCGCGAGGCGGAAGCGGCTGAGCAAGAGGGAGAGGGTGCGCAGGAATCGGCCCCGAAACCCTCGAATAACAGCGGTTTCGGCAATGTGTTTGCGCCGAATACTCTGGGTGACGAAGAAGAGGATTCTGGTACTGAAACGCCTTCGGGCAATGGCGGTGCCTTTGATCCCAACAGTTTGCAGGCGAACTAAGCGCCTCGCAGTTTGCGCCCGCCGGGGTTACCCCTCGGCGGGCGTGTCATTTTCCTGAATGAACACATCACAGGCTTCGATCATCCGGCCGTTCCATTCAACCGGCGCCGAATTGTAGTTGATCAGGAATGTATGCCCGGCGGTCTGGCGCCGCCGCAAACCCTGAGGCATCGGATGCAAGGCAATGCCTGTCAGAGCAGCGGCCATGCTGATCACGCGATCCCATAACGTGTCATCCGGGAACCCGGCCAGATACCACATGTGGTCGGTCCCTTTCAGGGCAGGTGTTCCGTCTTGAAATGTCAAAAGGCCCGGGGCCTTTCCTGACAGGCGGTCGACCCAGTGACGGGCTGCGCCGCCACCATCAACTTCCCGGGTCACCTGAGGGGGCAGGGTTTCCACAAGATCGACAGTGCAATCCAGTGCAGTCAGCCCGGGGCGACCAGTTGCGGGTATCTGAAAGTCCTGCGTGATGGCGCCAGAGCGCGGGCCCAGAACAGCCAGATCACAACCATTGGTCAGGCGTTGTTCCAGATCGGGTCCGATGGTCGCCAGACCCGGTGCAAGGATCACCTTATATCCCGCCTTTGGGATGTTATCCGCAGGCAGGAAATCCACTGACAATCCAGCCCGGCGCAGGGCTTGGTAGGTTGAAAAGACCAGTTTGAAATAGTCGAACCCAGCCCCTTGAGGTTGCGTCGCCCAGGCCCAATCCGAGGCATAGTCGAACAGGATCGCGACATCCGCTCTGGCCTGTGTGATTGCTCCCAGCCCGGCCAGATCATCGGCGGTTTGGCGTGCCTCGGCCAAAGCCGGGGCAGAGCGGTTGTCCGGCGTCAGCAGCCCTGCATGCATCTGTTCTTGCGCAAAGGGCGCCTGCCGCCAGCGGAAATAGCTGACCACCTCGGCCCCATGCGCCACGGCCTCAAGCGACCACAGGCGCACCATACCGGGCAGAGGCGCAGGGTTGTAAGGGGCCCAGTTCACCGGGCCGGGTTGCTGTTCCATCACCCACCAACGCCCGCGCCCCACAGCGCGATACAGATCGTGATGAAAGGCCTGCATGTCGGGATCGCCTTGCTGCAGAAAGGCCGACTTATGTGCCTTATCCGCCTCAAGCCGGTCAGATAGAAACCCGATCGGATAGCTGTCCCATGTGGCGATATCCAAATCGGCACCCACTGCGAAGTGGTCGAAATCCAGCACACGCCCCATGTAATTGTGCAGCAAAGGCGCATCGGTCAGGGGCCGCAGCACTTCGACCTGTGCTCTGTTGAAGGCCACCACCTGATCTGAACTGAACCGCCGGAAGGCCAGAACATGGGCCGGGTTGGGTTCTGTTACTGTCAGGTTCGGCAGGTCGATCTGATCAAACCTGTCATATTCCATTGACCAGAACACATTTCCCCACGCTGCATTCAGGGTTCCAATCGTGCTGTATTGACCTTCCAGCCAGTTTTGAAAGGCGTGTAGGGCGGGTTGGCTATAGCTGACAGTGGTGTCGTGGCAGCCATATTCATTGTCGATCTGCCATGCAGCGACATGCGGGTTGCGCCCATAGCGTTCGCCCATGACACGTGCGATCCGAACGCATTCTTCGATATACCCGGTATGGCTAAAGCAATAATGTCTGCGAGAGCCGAACTTGCGCGGCTGACCCTGCGCATCCACGGCAAGCATGTCCGGGTATTTGTCCAGCATCCAGCGTGGCGGCGTCGCTGTTGGCGTGCCCAGCACCACTTTCAACCCGGCAGCACCTAAGGTTTCGATCGCGCGATCCAGCCAGTCGAAGTGCAGATCGTCAGACGTGGGCTCCATCTGGCTCCAGCCGAACTCGCCTATCCGTACCCATGTCAGGCCGGTTTCGACCATACGTGCTGCATCGTCCGCCCACATCACCTCTGGCCAATGTTCGGGGTAATAGCAAACGCCAAGTTTGGGGTTCATAGGATGACTCTGTGTTCTGCCTGACCTTTGCCTGCGTCGGGCGCGGCAAAGGTCATTCCGTTGGTAGGTTGGGTTTCAATCTGTGCCGCATCCAGCCCTTGGCGAGCGGTGGTGCAGAACAGCGTTGTCAGGTCTGGCCCGCCAAAAGCCGGGCACGAGGCATGGGCCGCGTCAAAACCGACTGCCTTCAGGAACCGACCCTCAGGCGAGTAAGCAGCCACGCGGTTGGCGCCCCATTGGGCGATCCAGATATTTCCGCTCGTATCGACCACCGCGCCATCAGGGTTCAGCTGGTCTTTGGTAAGGTCGAGGAACACGGTGCTTTGGCCTTCTGGCCACCCGGTTTCCGGGTCCAAACTCCAGCGCATGACCTGTCTGGTGACCGTGTCGGTGAAATAGGCGCAAGAGCGATCCGGCGCAAAACAGATGGCGTTCGAGATCGTGACATCCGGCACCAGCCGCCGCAGCTCTCCGCGCCAGAACCGATAGATGGACCCTGCGCCGGGTTCGGCGTTCTTGCCCATGGTACCAATCCAGAAACCGCCCCAGGGGTCAGCGCGGCCATCGTTGGAACGGGTGACGGTATTGTCCGCTTCAAGATGGGTAACCAAGGCACGTTCGCCGGTTTTCAGGTCAAACCGCCATAGCCCGGTTTCAGATGCCATCAACAGCGTGTCTTGGTCCACCCAGCCCGCGGCCGAGACATTTTCGGGGAACTGCCAGCTTTGCTGTTGCCCGTCCTTCTGGGTCATCAGGCGGTTGCCTGTGATGTCGAACCAGAACAGCTGTGCGCGCTCCGGGTGCCACAATGGCCCTTCGCCCAGATCGCAGGGACGGTCGTCAAACACGACACTCATTGGGTGGCCTTGTCATAGGCCAAGACGATCTTTCGCGCGCGCTCTGCAATGTCGGCAACGGCCATTCCCGGTTTATACAGGGCTGAGCCGATCCCGAACCCGTCCGCCCCGGCCTTGAGCCAATCGGCAAAGTTTTCAGGGCCCGCCCCACCCACAGCAAAGACAAGCGCGTCCTTGGGCAGGATCGGGCGTATTGCGGCCAGGCCCGAGGGCCCCGCCATCACGCCCGGAAACAGTTTGAGCCCGGTTGCCCCTGCGCTGAGCGCGCCAAAGGCCTCGGTCGGGGTATAGACGCCTGGCCAGCTTTGTATGCCCAGTTTGATAGTCTGCTGTATCACCTCAGCGTCGAAATTTGGCGAGACGATCAGCTTGCCGCCGACCCCGGCCACCGCATCGACCTGTTCGATGGTCAGGACGGTTCCGGCGCCGATCAATGCGCGATCGCCGAAACGTTCCGCCAGAATGCCGATGCTGGTCAACGGATCAGGTGAGTTCAGGGGCACCTCGATCCGGTCTATGCCCGCGTCGATCAGGGCATGCCCGACTTCGGCGGCCTCGGTGGGTTGCAGACCGCGCAGAATTGCAATGATAGGACGGCTCATGCGGTTTGCCTCGTCAGATTTCGGGCCTGCAAAAGACCTGCCAATGTAGATTGCGTGCTGTCGGCTATTTCAACAAATGCACCCTGCTGCTTCAGCGCGATGGCATAGATTTCCGAGAGGCTATGGTCCCCGATAATGGCAATCTGCTGGCCCAACCAATAGGGACGGGACGCGGCCAGTTCCGCTCCGATCAGGTATCCCGACAGACGCGCACGTGCGACACCGGAGTCCTGACCCTGCAGCAGATCAGTGGCCCGCAGGCCGAAAAGGCGCGCGGCAAGTTGTTCCGGTCGGGACAGGGCATCCGCAACAGCCTCGGCAAAAGCCGCGTCGTCCCAGCCTTCGCTGACCGTATGTTTCAGGACGGATTGATTGCTGAGCAATCCGAAGATTTCGCCTGTCATGAATGTGCGGAAGCTGACGACTTCATCCGCGCTGACCTGTACCCATTTGGTATGCGTTCCGGGCAGGCAAATGATGCCGTCCCAGTTTGGCCGGTGGGCCAGAAAACCGGCGATCTGTGTCTCTTCTCCGCGCATGACATCGGGGGGGTTTGTTTGCTTTAGCCCGGGTACGACAAAGGCGCGGATACGGGGGTCTGTTGCCGGAACGCGGACAGGTGCATCGGGAACAGGAACCGAAGGTACAGCGGAATATGGAGCCTCGACCCAGCCTTGACGCGCACCCACCATACCGCAGGCGACCACATCCATGACCGTATCGCCAAGCCAGCCCTCGATCAGGTCCAGCAGTGCTTTTTGAAACCCATCCCGGGGAATTTGGTCCATGCCGCTTGCGGACTGAGCCTGGTCCAGAATGGTGTCACCCTGCATTGCCCATGCCCGCAGATGAGTTGTTCCCCAATCAACAGCGATCCATTCGATTGTCATGTTCTCATCCTGTTACTACAACACCGCCATCAACGGCCATGCATTGCCCGGTCATGGCGCGACTGGCTTCCGACGCAAGAAACAGGGTCGGTGCGATCATATCCTCGGGCGTCAGGTGGTCCTTTAGGCATTGGCGTTCCAGATGTGCGGCCAGATCTTCTGGCGTGGCCCACATGTCCAGCTGTTTCTGTGTCAGAACCCATCCGGGGGCCAGCGCATTAACGCGGATTTTCTGCGGGCCAAGCTCGCGCGCCAACGACCGGGTCATCCCGGTGATCCCGGCATTTGATGTCGTATAGATCGGATAACCGGAATTACCCATCATATAGCTGATCGAGCTGAAATTGATGATTGATCCGCCCTTGTCCTGCATTTGACGTGCGGCTTCTTGGCAGGCAAAGAAATACGCCTTCAGATTCACCTCGATCATCCAGTCCCAGAATTTGGGCGTGGTTTCGTCAAGCGAATGGCGTTTGTCGTTGGCGGCATTGTTGATCAGCACATCAAGGGGGCCATGGGCCTCGGCGGCTTTGGCCATTGTGGCGCGCAGCAGGTCGGTATCTGTCATGTCGCCTTGCAGAAACAGCGGCCCGCGCCCGTGCTTGGCGCGCATCTCATCAACAAAGGCACTAGCGTCGGAGCGCCCGATAAAGGCGACCTGCGCACCCTGCGCCAGAAATCCGTCCGTTAAAGCGGCCCCGACACCAGAACCACCTCCGGTGATAAAGACGGATGCACCGTTCAGGTCGTGGAAAGTGGCGGGTTGGTCCATCAGTGGCTCTCTCTGGTCACAAGGCGGGTGTCTTTGCCGACAAGAAAATCCAGGTCCGCACCCTGATCGGCCTGCAGGACGTGGTCTATGTAAAGCTTGGCATAGCCGCGGGTGTAATGCGGAGCATCCGGTTGCCATGCGGCGCGTCGGGCGTCCAGTTCAACTTGGTCAACCAGCAACTCGAGCGCGCCCTTGCTAGCGGATACACGGATACGGTCTCCGGTTTTGACCAGCGCCAGCGTGCCACCGGCCTGCGCCTCGGGGCTGACATGCAGGATGACCGTGCCAAAGGCGGTGCCGGACATCCGTGCGTCCGAGATACGGATCATGTCGCGCACACCGTCCTTCACCAGCTTGGCCGGGATCGGCATATTGCCAACCTCGGGCATGCCGGGATAACCCTTGGGTCCACAGCCTTTCAGCACCAATATGGTCTCGGGCGTCACCGGCAGGTCATCCCTGTCGATATTGGCCTTCATATCTTCGATGCTTTCGAAGACATGGGCCACAGCCTCGGTCTCCAACAGTGCGTCCGTGGCCGCCGAAGGTTTCACAATGGCCCCGTTCGGCGCCAGATTTCCGCGCAGCACACGCAGGCCTGCGGCAGGTTTCACTGGGTCGTTGAAGGGACGGATCACATCGCGGTTGAAACATTCTGCACCTTCGTAATGGGCCGAAATATCCTTGTTCAGAACCGTTTTGGCGGGTCGTAGGAAGGGTTTGAGTTCGTTTAAAACCACAGGCACGCCACCTGCATAGCAGAAATCCTCCATCAGGTATTGGCCCGAGGGCATACAGTTCACAAGCAGCGGGATATCCGACCCGATCTCAAAATCCTTCAGTGTCAAGTCGATGCCTACACGACCGGCCAAAGCCAGCAGATGCACCACGGCGTTCGTCGATCCGCCCACGGCAGCATTGGCCAGAATGGCGTTTTCAAAGGCTTCTTTGGTCAGAATGTCCGAGGGTTTGAGGTCTTCATCCACCATCTCGACAATCCGCTTACCCGTCAGATGCGCCAGCGCCATTCGGCGAGCATCTACGGCGGGTAGCGCGGCGTTGGTGGGCAGGCTCATGCCCATCGCTTCGACCAGGGAAGCCATGGTCGACGCGGTGCCCATGGTCATGCAGACACCGGCGCTGCGCGACATGCCGGATTCAGCACTCATGAAATCCTGCAGGGTCATTTCCCCGGCGCGCACGGCTTCGGAAAACTTCCATACATCCGTGCCCGAGCCGATATCCTGTCCGCGATACTTGCCGTTCAGCATCGGGCCGGAACTGACAACGATTGAGGGCAGATCGACCGAGGCGGCACCCATAAGTTGCCCCGGCGTAGTTTTGTCACAGCCACCCAGTAGAACCACGCCGTCAATCCCATAGGCGCGGATGGATTCCTCGACATCCATGGCCAGCAGGTTGCGAAACAGCATGGCGGTGGGCTTCATCTGCGTTTCACCCAGCGACATGACCGGGAATTCGACCGGGAAGCCGCCGGCCTCCCACACGCCGCGTTTGACGCCTTCGGCCAGATCGCGCAGGCCGGAATTGCACGGCGTCAGTTCGGACCATGTATTGCAGATGCCGATAATGGGACGCCCGTCAAAGGCATGGTCGGGAAAGCCCTGGTTCTTCATCCAGGACCGGTGGATGAAACCATCCTTGTCCAGCTTGCCGTACCAATGCTGCGAGCGGCGTTTTTTTGTCATTATTGTCAGCCCTTTAATATTTGGTCATGCCGCTTTGGCCGGTTTGCACCAGCCTGGCAACCAATCCGCATGCGCGATCAAAAGATCGCTGACCAGATTGCGGATCTGTCGCAGGTCAAGCTCGGCGGCGGTATGTGGGTCCATCATGGCGGCGTGGTATATGTATTCGGGGTTCTGGTCGGTCAGCGCCCGCACGGTCAGTTCCTGCACGTTGATCTGGGTGCGCATCAGCGCAATCAGCTGCGGTGGGATGTCGGTCACGACCGAGGGTTGCACCCCGTTGCTGTCCACCAGACACGGTGTTTCTACGGCGGCCCCCAAGGGCAACTGTGGGATCTGGCCGGTATTGGGCAGGTTGCCATAGGCGGTGTAGGGCGTATTGGTCACGATGGCGTTCATCAGATCCGCCGCGAATTCGTGGCTGCGACATACCTCTACCGCCCGCCCGTCGGTCAGGGTTTTTGCCTGTTCCTTCCAGTCCTCGACCTGTTCCACGCAACGGGTGGGATACTCATCCAGCGGGATCGAGAACTGTTCGATCAGATCTTCGCGCCCGTCTTTGATGAACCAGGGCACATATTCGGCCAGATGTTCCGAGCTTTCGGTGCAGAAATAGCCCAGATGATCCATCACTTCGTATCGGACCTTGTTGGGGCAGCGTGGCATCAATAGGGGCGGTTTCGGCAGTTGTCCACCGGCATATCCCTGTCGGAGCGCAGGATAGAGATCGCGGCCCTGATGCTCGAGCTTGAGGAAGAAAGCCACATGGTTGACGCCTGCGACCTTATAGCGAAACTCCTGCTTGGGCAGCTCCAGATCATGGGCCAGTTCCTCGACCGTGTTTTGCACCGAATGGCACAGTCCGACATGTTTCAATGTCGGAAACCGTTCGGCCAAAGCCCAGGTGTTGATCGCCATCGGGTTCACATATTGCAACAGCGTCGCGTTGGGGCAGAGCTGCATCATGTCCTGCGCCACGTCCCACAGAACCGGAACGGTGCGTAACCCGCGCATGATTCCGCCCACGCCCAGCGTATCGGCGATGGTTTGACGCAGGCCATATTGCTTGGGGATCTCGAAATCAGTCACTGTACAGGGGTCATACCCGCCGATCTGAAAGGCGGTAATCACGAAATCCGCCCCCTCCAATGCGGCGCGTCGATCGGTATGGGTGGTTATGGTGGCCCCCGTGCCGACCGAGCGCACCATGGCGCGGGCCACGGATTCGCTCTCAGCCAGGCGCTGTGTGTCGATATCCATCAAGGCAAAATGGCTGTCGGCCAGGGCGGGGGTCAAAAGGGCATCGCCCACGATATTGCGCATGAAGATCGTGGAACCGGCCCCGATAAAAGTGATTTTGGTCATCAGGCAAACCTTTAGCTTGATGTTATTTTACGGCACCGAGTGTCAGGCCCGCGATAAAATGTTTCTGCATCAGGAAGAACATAGCAACCGGCGGCAGCGCCGCGACAATGGAACCGGCACTCATCAGCTGATAGGCGGCGCGGAACTGCGCGTTAAAGCTGGTGATCCCTGCGGTTACAGGCTGGCTCTCAGCACCTTGCGTCAGCACTACAGCCCAGAAATAGTCGTTCCAGATGAAGGTAAAGATCAGCACACTGAGCGCCGCAATGGCGGGCTTCATCAGCGGCAGCACCACGTACCAGAAGATACGCCATTCACTGATCCCTTCGACCCGCGCCGCCTCGATCAGTTCAAAGGGCAGGGCGCGGATGAAATTCCGCATGAACAGGGTGCAAAACCCGGTCTGGAACGCGATGTGAAACAAGACCAGCCCGGTCTTGGTGTTGTACAGGCCCAGGTCCAGCGTTAGGTCGCGCACGGGCACCATGAGGATTTGGAAAGGCACGAAATTGCCCGCTACGAACAGGAAGAAGATCCAAAGGTTCGATTTGAATTTGTAGATGCCGAGTGCAAACCCCGTCATGCTGCTGAGCGCGACGCACCCGATGACCGTGGGAACGGTGATCAGGAAGGAATTCATCAGATAGCGCGGCATATCCGAATTGAAAAACACCTGCCCATAGTTGAATGCGCCCTCAAAGCTGGACGGCATCCCCCAGTAGTTGGCATTGGTGAAATCCGCGGCGGGTTTGACCGAGAACAGGGCGACGGCCAGCAAAGGCCCGAGCCACAAAAGCAAGGCCAGCGGCAGCAACGCCTGATAGGTGATCTGCGCTGCACGAGGTTGTTTTTCGATTGGCTTGGGAAACATCTCAGTGCCCCCTTTCTTCGCGGTACATTGACCACAGGAAATAACCGATGAAACACAGCATGATCAGGAACAGGATCACCGCGATAGCCGCGCCATATCCCATGCGGAATCCGTATTCGGACAAGGCGACCTCGAACATGTAATAGGCCAGCACGCGCGATGATCCGAACGGACCGCCCTGTGTCATGATTGAGATCAGGTCAAAGCTGCGAAGCGCACCAATGATGGTGACGACAAAGGCAATGAAGGTGGCAGGGCGGAGTTGCGGCAGGATGATATGCCACAACATCCGCCAGCTCTTGGCACCGTCCAGCCGCCCGGCTTCGATCTGTTCGGGGTCCACAGCGTTGAGGCCGGTCAGGTACAGGATCATGCAATAGGCGGTTTGTGGCCAGAGGCCAGCAAAGATGATGCCATAGGTGACGAAACGCTCGTCGCCCAGCACGTTCACCGGGCCCATGCCAAAGAATCCGAGGAATTCGTTCAACAGGCCGAATGTGGGGTCATAGAACCATGTGAACACTAGGCCAACAACTACCTGAGAAATCACGAAGGGGAAGAAAAACAGGGATTTATACAGGCGGATGCCCCAGACCGTCTGGTTCAGGAACAGCGCAATGAACAGACCCGCCGGAATCGCCGCCAGATAGAGCAGCAACCAGATCAGGTTGTTTTTGAGCGAGATGTAAAAGGCGTCCCGATCCGACCATTCCCAGTACAGGTCTTCATAATTGCGAAATCCGACATATTCGGCAGCCCCCAGGCCGTCCCATTCGTAAAGCGACAGGTTGAAGGACTGAAAGACCGGAATGATCACATAGACCATAAAGAACAACAGGCCCGGGGCCAAAAATAACCAGGGCGCGATGCGCTGTTGGTTTCGGTGGAACCAGCTTTCCTGTTGGTGGGTATCGACGGCGGTCATGGGCGTCCCCGGTTCTGGTAGGCGGAGTAAGGCGGGTTGATACCCGCCTTACGCAGGTCATGGCTCAGGATGGGCTTTGCCAATCCTGACCGGTTCAGTTGTCGTAGATGCGCTGACGCGCCCGTTCGAGTTTGGCCAGGATTTTGTCCGCATTGTCTGGCTTGACCATGAATTCCTGGAAGCCTTCCATCGACGCCTTGGCCATTTCTGCCGGTGCGTCGCGGTCCCAGAACTGGGCGACTCCGCCCGGGCTGTTTGACGACAGCATGGTAAAGCCCTGCTGCAGGAACTTGTCGGCATCTACCGAGGACTGAGCATTGACCGGCAACTGGCCGAGATTCGAGCCATTGTTGATCTCGGTCTGTTCATCCGCAGACACAACGAAGCGCAGGAATTCACGGGCGGCTTCTTTGTTTGCCGCGTTTGACGGGATGTGGAACGTGTCGGTCGGTGCATCTTCGGCCAGTTCGACATCGGGGTTGATGGCAACAAACTGGTAGAAGTCCAGCTGGTCATCACTCAGGCCCGCCTCACGCAGTGGCGCCACGGCGAAGTTGCCCATCAGATAAGCCGCCGCATCACCGTTGACCATGAAGGGCAGAGCTTCTTGCCAGCTATAGGTCTGGTGATTGTCGATGAAGGCACCCATATCGATCAGCTGTTTCCAGTTGGCGAAGGTCTGCTTGACCCGGTCATCCTCCCAGCTGATTTCACCATTGGCCAGCTGGTTGTGGAAGTCATAGCCGTTGGTGCGCATGTTCAGGTAGTCGAACCAGCCACCGGCAGTCCACAGGAACTTGGTGCCGATCGTATAGCAGGCGCGACCTGAATCGACGATCTTCTGGCAATTCGCCAGCTCTTCTTCCCAGGTTGCGGGCTCGGTCAGGCCCAGCTCGTCAAAGATGTCTTTGCGATAATAAACGCCCCACTGATAGTAGGTGTAGGGCACGCCCCATTGTTTGCCGTCGATCGTCATCGCACCTTTGGTTGAGGCCAGATTGTCCGCAATCGCAGGTTCCGCCCACAGGTCCGAGACGTCTTCGAACAGGCCAGCCTCGACATAGGGTTTCATCCGATTCGCCGCGTACCACGTGGCGACATCCGGCGTATCCGCAGTCAAGAAGTTGCGGATCTGGGTTTTGTAGGCCTCGCGGTCGATCACCGTTGTCTCGATGGCCAAATCCGGATGCTGTTGCTGAAATCTGTCGATCATTGCTTCCATCGTGGCCCGGGGTGCCGGGTTCGATGTGTCCAGGAATATCCGCAATTCGCCGGTAAGCTCGGCAGAGGCGGGAACAGCAAGTGCAACGCTCATGGCCAGCGCGGCCGTGGTGCGCTTGTAGATGGAATGCATGGTTTCCTCCCTTAGCTTCCATTTTAGTTCCATATATTGGAACTTAGTTTTATATGTTGAAAACTACACATCGACTCGGTTAGTCTTGTCAAGACCCTCGTGGCTGCGGCCGCAGGTTAATCGGAGGAGACAGAGCGCCCGTGGCAGGTGATGGAACGATAGGGAAAGCATGTGACGTGCTGGATCAGGTGGCCGCGTTTCAGCGGCCAATTCGCTTTGCGGAACTGCTGGAAAGCAGCCGCTTTCCCAAAGCAACGCTGTATCGGTTTCTGCAATCCCTTACCAATCAGGGGATGTTGTCCTATGACCCGGATAGGCAGACCTATGCGCCGGGTTTGAGGCTGGTTCGGCTGGCCCATGCGGCGTGGACGCAAAGCTCACTGGCGCCGATCGCAAGGCCGTTTCTTGATACGCTCAGCGGTGAAACGGGCGAGACTGTGCATCTGGCGCAGCTTGATTCTGGTCAGGTTCTGTATGTCGATAAGCGCAATGCTGCCCAGCCGGTTGAGATGTATTCACAGGCGGGCAAGGTCGGACCGGCCTATTGTACAGGTGTGGGCAAGGCGATGATGGCCTTTCTGGACGAGGCTGAGCTGAACAAGGTGATCTCACAGCAAAGCTTTCACCGGTTTACGGATAAGACCTTGGCCTCGGAAGCTGCGCTGCGGTCCGATCTAGAGCTGATCCACAGCCGGGGCTACGCCCTGGACGATGAAGAACACGAGACGGGGATCATTTGTGTTGCCTGCCCGATCCGAACGCCGGGCGGGCGGATGCTGGGTGCAATATCGGTGACCGGCTCGACCGAGCGGATGAATTTCGACCAGCTCGAGGCTTGGATTCCCCGCGTGCGCCGGGTGGCCGAACAAATCGCGGCCGAAGCTCAGGCCTGGCGGTTCCCTGAAACACGCCCCGATGGCCAGAAGGACAGGATACAAGCGACATGACCGGAGTAACTCTGAACCAAACGATCAAACGTTACGGCCAGACGCAGGTGATACACGGTATCGACCTCGAAATTGAGGATGGTGAATTCTGTGTCTTTGTCGGCCCATCGGGATGTGGAAAATCCACTTTGTTGCGGATGATCGCAGGGCTTGAGGAAACGACCGAAGGCCAAATTCATATCGGCGCGCGCGAGGTGACACATCAGGACCCTGCGAAACGGGGCGTGGCGATGGTGTTCCAGACCTATGCCCTGTACCCGCATATGACTGTGGCCGAGAATATGGGGTTTGGCCTGCGGATGAACGGCGTGGCCAAAGCCGAGATCGACAGGAAGGTTCAGGAAGCCTCGGGTATCCTGAAGCTGGACCAGTACCTGAAGCGCAAACCCAAGGCCCTGTCGGGTGGTCAGCGCCAACGCGTTGCCATCGGGCGTGCGATTGTGCGCGGCCCCGAGGTGTTTCTGTTCGATGAACCTCTGTCCAACCTGGACGCCGAATTGCGCGTTGAGATGCGTGTGGAAATTGCCCGGCTTCACAATGAAATTGGCGCGACCATGATCTATGTGACTCACGATCAGGTCGAGGCGATGACCATGGCCGATAAGATCGTGGTGCTGCGCGATGGTCGGATCGAACAGGTTGGTGCGCCGATGGATCTGTATCGGGATCCAGATAACAAGTTTGTAGCAGGGTTCATTGGCTCGCCTGCCATGAATTTTCTGGATTGCGACATCGTTGATGGTCAGGTGACTCATCCGGCGATCACTCAGCCTCTGCCTGTCCCAGCATCGGTTCCTTTGGGTCTGTCTCGGGTCACGCTGGGTATCCGCCCGGAACATATTCAGGTTGATCGGTCGGGCGATACCTGCACCGTTGATCTGACCGAGGCGCTTGGCGGCGTCAGCTATTCCTATTTGCTGACATCGAATGGCGACAAGCTTATCGTTGAAGAGCGCGAAGACGAGCGCTGTAAGCAGGGTACACGCATCGGTATTTCGATCCGCCCGGAACGCACCATGCTGTTTGATCCTGAAACCGGTCTGCGGTTGAGATAATCGCCGTTTAGACAGTCAAAAACACCCGCGTCAGACGAAAGGTCCAACGCGGGTTTTTTGCGTCGAATTATATATGGATTTTGTATCCAATATCCGTTATCGCGTGCAAACGGGCGCATGACGCCTATCTGGACTCCTGTAACTAGAGGATAGCACCGTATGTCGACCAATGTATTTAGCGGTACGATGCCCGCGCTCATGACCCCTTGCTCGGCGGATCGGCAGCCGGATTTCGACGCACTTGTTCGCAAGGGCAAGCAAATGATCGACGCAGGCATGTCTGCGGTCGTCTATTGCGGATCCATGGGCGACTGGCCGCTTTTGACGGATGCACAGCGCATGGAAGGGGTGGAACGTCTGGTGGATGCCGGGTTGCCGGTTGTGGTCGGAACCGGGGCAATCAACACCAAATCCGCCGAGGCCCACGCAGCACATGCGCAAAAGGTCGGCGCTGTCGGGTTGATGGTCATTCCCCGGGTTCTGTCCCGAGGGAGCTCATCAACTGCGCAAAAGAACCATTTCAAGGCAATCCTGTCTGCTGCGCCGGACGTGCCGGCAATTATCTACAACAGCCCATACTATGGTTTCGCAACAAAGGCTGATCTGTTCTTTGCCCTGCGTGCCGAACACCCTAACCTCATTGGGTTCAAGGAATTCGGAGGCAAGGACGATCTGCGCTATGCAGCGGAAAACATCACCAGTCAGGATGATGATGTGACGTTGATGGTGGGTGTGGACACCGAGGTTTACCACGGTTTCGTCAACTGTGGGGCAACCGGGTCGATCACCGGGATCGGAACGGCCCTCCCACGTGAGGCGTTGCTGTTGGCTGCGCTTTCTCAAAAGGCCGCGCGGGGCGATGCCGAAGCCCGATCACGGGCGCAAGAACTGACCGAGGCCATTCAGGTGCTGTCCAGTTTTGATGAGGGCCCGGATCTTGTGCTGTATTACAAGCATCTTCTGGTGTTGAACGGGGAAGAGGAATACCGCCTGCATTTCAATGAAACTGACGCCCTGACAGATGCACAGCGGAATTATTGCGAACAGCAATACGCGTTGTTTGGGGCTTGGTTCGCCGATTGGTTGAAACAAGGTGGGGTGATCGCAGAATGCATGTGATCGACAGCCACACCGGAGGAGAACCGACCCGGGTCATCCTCGATGGTGCACCAGATCTGGGCTCTGGCCCTCTGGCTGAACGCGCCCGGCGGCTGGACACCGAATACAGGGATTTCTATCGTTCGGTCATGCTTGAACCGCGCGGACAACCGGCCATGGTCGCGGCCTTGTTGGTGGAACCGGTTGATCCAACCTGTGTCACCGGCGTGATCTATTTTGATGTCGATGCTGTTTTGGGAATGTGCGGCCACGGAACCATTGGCCTGACCGTGACGCTGGCGCATCTTGGTCGGATCGATGTTGGAATACATCGGATCGAAACGCCAGCCGGAGTTGTCACGGTCGAACTGCACGATGCCAATACTGTCACGGTCACGAATATCGAAAGCCGCCGCGTTCACAGCGACATTTCACTTCATGTGCCCGGTTTCGGTGAGGTTGCAGGGGATGTGGCCTATGGTGGAAACTGGTTCTTTATCGTCGATCCAAGCCCGCTTTCCGTTATTCCGGCCAATATTCGGGAACTGACCGATAGGGCCGTTGCTATCCGCAAAGCCTCGATCGCGCAGGGGGTTGGGGGCGAGCAGGGTGAACCGATTGATCATGTAATCTTTCAGGACGCATCGCCCGAGCAAGCGATTCACAGCCGCAACTTTGTTCTGTGCCCGGATGACAATTACGACCGGTCGCCCTGTGGCACCGGCAGCTCTGCTCGGCTGGCCTGTCTGGCCGCTGAGGGTCTATTGGCCCCGGGGCAGGAAATCGTCCAGCAAAGTGTGATCGGCAGCACCTATCGCTTGTCCTATCAGGCTGGGTCCAATGGCGGTGTTATCCCCTCGATCACCGGGCAGGCCTATGTCATGGCGGAGTCGCGGTTGATTTTTGAAGCGGCTGATCCATTCCGTTCGGGGATTGAGGTATGACCCAGCAGATCGTCGTCATCGGAGCTGGTGTGATTGGCATGACCATTGCGCTGGAACTACAGCGCCGGGGTCATGCCGTGTTGGTCCTGGACAAGGAAGGCGTCGCCGCGCAGACCTCGGCCGGAAATGCCGGGGCCTTTGCTTTTTCCGAGGTTGAGCCTCTGGCAACGCCCGGCATCATGAAAAAGGCACCGAAGTGGCTGCTGGACCCGTTGGGGCCGTTGTCGATCCCGCCTGCATATGCATTGCAGATTGCGCCCTGGATGTACCGTTTCTGGCGCGCGAGCCAGCCCGGTCGCTATGCCGAGCTGTTGGCCGCTCAGGCCAGCCTCATGAAAGTGTCCAGCGCCGCGCTTGAACGGTTGATCCCAGCGGTTGACGGCGAGGCGATGATGCAGCGCGACGGTCAGATGCAGCTCTATGAATCCGAGGCCGAATACCGCGCAAGCCTGCCCGCCTGGGAGGTGCGCCGCCAGCATGGTATCGACTTTGAATTGCTGGAAAGCCCTCAGGCGATCGCCGAAAAACAGCCGGGCCTCAGCCCTCGGTTCACTCATGCGGGATTTACGCCCAACTGGTTGAATACCGTTGATCCCAAGAAATGGGTCGAGCGCCTTGCCCAGACCTTTCAAAGCCGGCAAGGTCGGATCGAGCGGCGCGATATTCAGGCGTTGGTGCCACAGCAAAGTGGCATGCGCCTTGAAACGGCGGAAGGGCCCGTGGACGCGGCGAAAGTGGTCGTGGCTGCTGGCGCATGGTCTCATCACATCGCTAGAACTCTTGGTGACCGGTTCCCGCTTGAAACCGAGCGAGGATACAACACGACCCTGCCCGAAGGTGCATTTGATCTGCGGATGCACCTGTCCTTTTCGCGGCATGGGTTCGTTGCCAGCCGGATCAACAATGGCGTCAGGATCGGCGGCGCGGTCGAGTTGGGCGGTCTGAACCTCGCCCCCAATTTCAAACGAGCCGACACGTTATTGCACAAAGCCGAAGAGTTTCTACCCGGCCTCAAGACCGAAGGAGGCACGCAATGGATGGGGTTCCGACCGTCGATGCCTGACAGCATCCCGGTCATCGGTGTTTCTCCAAATGCGTCTGGCGTGTTCTATGCGTTCGGCCATGGGCATCTTGGGCTGACCCAATCCGCAGGCACGGCCGAACTTGTTGGGGCCATGGTTGACCGTCAGGCCCCCCCGATTCCGCCAGCCCCTTTTGCTGCTGGCCGGTTCTGAGGGAGGGGGTCGTGCGCAGTATCAAAACTCTCCACGTGATCTCCGCCCATGCCGAAGGCGAGGTCGGAGATGTCATCGTTGGCGGTGTTCTTCCGCCACCCGGTGATACCTTATGGGAGCAGCGGTCGTTCATCGCGCGTGACCAGTCCTTGCGCAACTTTGTCCTGAATGAACCGCGCGGGGGTGTATTTCATCATGTAAACCTGTTGGTACCACCAAAACATCCGCAAGCAGATGCAGGCTTCATTATCATGGAGCCCGAAGACACACCGCCCATGTCTGGTTCAAACTCGATCTGTGTGGCCACCGTGCTGCTGGATAGCGGGATCATTCCGATGCAGGAACCGGTTACACATCTGACGCTTGAGGCACCGGGCGGGCTGGTCTCGGTGCGCGCCGAATGCCGGAATGGAAAGGCTGAGCGCATATTTGTGCAGAACCTGCCCAGCTTTGCAGACCGGATCTCCGTTCCGCTAGAGGTGCCGGGCCTTGGTACCCTGACCGTGGACACGGCCTATGGGGGCGACAGTTTCGTGGTCGTCGATGCAGCGGCGCTTGGGTTCGACATTGTACAAGACGAAGCGCGTGACATTGCGCGGCTGGGTGTAGCGATCACCAATGCGGCCAACGAACAAATTGGGTTTACGCATCCCGAAAACCCGGACTGGAATCACATTTCATTCTGCGCTTTTTGTGGCCCGACCGAGCGGGTCGCAAATGGCCTGCGCGGAAAATCCGCTGTGGCGATCCAGCCGGGCAAAGTTGATCGGTCCCCTACCGGTACCGCAGTTTCTGCCCGTATGGCTTTGATGGCCGCCAAGGGAGAAATGGCGGTCGGGCGAACTTTCCAGGCGGTTTCGATCATAGGCTCGTCTTTCACCGGACAGATCGTCGAGGCCACAACGATCGGGGGGCGTGCCGCGATCATTCCCGAGATCAGTGGCCGCGGATGGATTACCGGTACACATCAACACATGCTTGACCCGGACGATCCCTGGCCGGGCGGATATAAGCTCAGCGATACTTGGGGCGTCTGAATTTTGCCCATTGGTAAGCAGTTTGGATGATTTTCCGCAAACCGTGTCAAAATGCGCGGTCTCTGGCGATTGATCCCAAGGCAAACGTCATTTAAGGGAGGCCCTGTCAATACAGAGTCATCCCGGGACGGCAGTCTTGTAACGTCCCTTAAGTGCCACATCGACGTGGCCCCAACTCTTGGATCGCACGCCCCGAAAGGCTTAAAAAGGTAAAAGAATATGGCAGATAAATCGAACTTCGACATATTGTATACCATTGTAGACGAAGCGCCCGAGCTGGCCAGCGCCTCATTCCTACCCATCATTCGAAAGTTTGCATCCGCCGCCGGTGTCAGCGTCGGAACCAAGGATATTTCACTTGCTGGGCGGATTATTTCGACCTTCCCCGAAAAGCTGACAGATGCGCAGCGCATCACCGATGATCTGGCCGCATTGGGTGAGTTGGTGAAGACACCCGATGCCAATGTGATCAAGCTGCCCAACATCTCGGCCTCGGTGCCGCAGCTGGTGGCCGCCGTCGAAGAGTTGCAAGCACAGGGTTATGACATCCCGAGCTATCCCGAAGAACCTGCGACTGACGAAGAAAAAGCGATCCGCACGCGGTATGATGCTATCAAGGGTTCGGCTGTGAACCCGGTTCTGCGCGAAGGTAACAGCGACCGTCGCGCCGCGCGCGCCGTCAAGAATTATGCCCAGAAGAACCCGCATTCGATGGGTACATGGGCCGCGGACAGCAAGACTAAAGTCTCGTCCATGTCCGGCAATGATTTCTACGCGAACGAGAAATCGGCCACCATCACTGCGGCGCAAGCCGGTGACGCCAAAATCGAATTTGTCGGACAAGACGGCAGTACTACGGTTCTGAAAGACGGCTGGCCGCTGGCCGAGGGCACCGTTGCCGATGCGACCTTCATGTCCGTCAATGCGCTGTCGTCTTTCCTGGCCGAGGCCATCGAAGACACCAAAAAAGATGGCACCATGTTCTCGCTTCACCTGAAGGCCACAATGATGAAGGTCAGCGACCCGATCATCTTCGGCTATGCGGTTAAGGCGTGGCTTGCCCCGGTATTCGAGGCCTATGGCGCTGAACTGGATGCGCTGGGTGTGAACCCGAACTCGGGTCTGGGCGATCTGCTGGAGCGGGTTGCAGGCAACGCCGATATCATGGCCGCCATTGACGCGATCAAGGGCGACCGCCCGTCCATGTATATGGTTGACAGCGACAAGGGTATCACCAACCTGCACGTGCCGTCTGATGTGATCATCGACGCCTCGATGCCTGCCGTGATCCGTGCTGGTGGCAAGGGTTGGGACGAAACCGGGTCCAAGGGTGACACCAACTGTGTGATCCCCGACCGCTGCTATGCGTCTATTTATGATGAATCCGTCAAATTCTTCAAAGCCAATGGCGCGCTGAACCCAGCCACCGTCGGAGCTGTGGCCAATGTGGGTCTCATGGCACAGAAAGCCGAAGAATACGGCAGCCACCCGACAACATTCCAGTCGCCTGCGAATGGGACCATTCGCATCGTGCTGGCCAATGGTGAGACGTTGCACGAGCATGCGGTTGAAAAGGGCGACATCTGGCGTGCCTGCACCGTGAAGAAGGCTCCGATTGAGAACTGGATTCAACTGGCGATGGACCGTCAGCGTCTGACCGGGTCCGAGGCGATCTTCTGGCTGGACGCAAACCGAGCCCATGATGCCGAACTGATCAAATCCGTCCAACCCGCACTGGAAGCTGCTGGCGTGGCGGACAAGTTCCAAATCCTGGCACCGCGTGAGGCGACCCGCCAGTCGTTGGAGACCATCACCGCCGGTAACGACAGCATCGCCATCACCGGCAACGTGCTGCGTGACTATCTGACCGACCTGTTCCCGATCCTTGAGTTGGGCACCTCGGCCAAGATGCTGTCGATCGTCAAGCTGATGCAGGGCGGCGGATTGTTCGAAACCGGCGCGGGTGGCTCTGCCCCGAAACACGTGCAGCAGTTGGTTGAGGAAAACCACCTGCGCTGGGACTCGATGGGTGAGTTCTGCGCGCTTGGCGAGTCTTTGAATTTCCTAGCCGACAGCAAAGGCAACGCCAAAGCCGGAGTTCTTGGAGCCGCTGCCGAGGCCGCAACACAGGGCATTCTGGACAACAACAAGTCGCCCAGCCGCAAAGTCGGGCAGCCGGATAACCGTGACAGCCACTACTGGTTCGCGCGCTATTGGGCCGAGGCGCTGGCCGCGCAATCCGATGATGCTGATCTGGCCGCCGAGTTCGCGCCGATTGCTGCAGAGTTGGCCGCGAAAGAACAGCAGATCCTATCCGAACTGGCCAACGCACAAGGGGCAGCGGCAGATCTGGGTGGTTACTATCACACCAACCCGACCAAGACTGCAGCAGTCATGCGCCCGAGCGCGACACTCAATGGTATCATTGACGGGTAATCCAGGTGCCCTGTCCTGATTTGGGCAGGGTTCTGAACCTGACGTAAAAACTAAAAAAAGGGACCGACCCCCAAAGTCAGTCCCTTTTTGAGCGAGTGGGGAGGCCGAAGCCTCTCCGGTGTAGTTGCGTTAACTGTAACAAAACCCTGCTGGCTGGATATTAGGGGTTTCCCGTATATTCATCCGTCTGCTGTGCCGCTGACGATACACCCGCCAAAATCATTGTCCTCCGGCGACGGAAAGGACTATGTCGCCGTACTGAATTCGGGAACAATAGGCCGTACAAGGACGGATTATGCGTGCAATGTGATAGCGCCGTGCGCCCACTAGGCGTTGAAAGAGCGGGTGATTTGCTTTTCGGCATAACGGTGGTAAAAAAATCTGGTTTTGTTTTGTATTCGAGTGTTGTGTGCTGTGTGTATTTATCCTGTTGTTTTTGAGCGTTTTTCATATTCTAGAGGGTCAGGCGATGCGTCTGCTTCCTGCGCGTTTCAGGCCGCCGCAGAAAAGCTTGCCGATGATACGCAAATCGGTTCAACTGAATTCGCCCGGTTTCGCCGTTAATGACGGCAAATGTCGATATCGGTCGAAAGGGACCAGATGGAATGACTGAAAAAACCCGCAGTTCGCGTTTCGGGTCAATCCTATGTCTGGTCGCCGCTCTCTATTTCTTTGGGGTCGTCGCATATGCACTGGTAAATTCAGCGGAATTTGCCAATGGAACAGCGCGGTTGATCCGATACATACTGGCTCCGGGCGCGATTGGGCTGGCCCTGGCCTTGTGCGCGGCCTTCTTGTCGAACGAAGCCAGGCTGACTGTTGGTTTGAGCGCGGTATCGCTTTTGGCGGCTCTGTTTGCATTTGAGGCCTATCTGACCATCAAAATAATCCCCGGACGCCTAGGGCTAGTCGGATTTGTCGGCGATGAGGTAAGCGTCGAAGAATACAAGGAAAACTTGCCTCCGGGCAGGACAATGAAACATGTAAACGATGCGCTGGATACACAACTGCTCGAAACTGCGTATCTGGCCCCCATGCCGGGTGACAAGATGCTATTGTGCTCGGTGTTGGGCGAGCCGGTGACCTACACGCCGGATCGTCTGGGGTTTCGCAATCCACCATCGGTCTATGAAAACGATGTGAGTGTGATGCTGCTGGGTGACTCGTTTTCCGAGGGGTTCTGCCTGAGAGAGGGTGAGCATCTGGCGGATAAGCTGCGTCAGGGCATGCCGAACCTGCTTAACACCGGCCACAGGGGCATTGGCCCGCTGTATCAACTGGCGGTTTTGGGCCGGTACGGGCCAGAGTTCCAGCCCGACCTCACGCTTTTCTCTTTCTTTGCGGGCAATGACTGGCGCAATCTGGAACGAGAGCTTGAGAAGCCATGGTTGAGCGCAGCACTAGACCCGGCTGTAGATTTTGGCCCAATCGAGCATCCGGACCAGTCGGAATTAACCGCACCGGTGATATCCGGATGGTGGGCAGAGACTACTTTATCCTGGGGCGATTACCTGCGGGCGCAACGGGTGTTCAGAAACTTTCTGGCATTGCAGAAAACGGCCGAGATCCTTGGGATTCACTATCCCAAGGCAACTGATGAAAATCCGGTATTTACCGATGTTCTGATGCGGGCAAAACAGATTACATCAGAATGGGATGGTGAGATTGCCATTGTGTATGTTCCGACGGTCAGCCGCTATATGGGTCTGGTCGCCCAGCCCTTTATCCACGACCCGCTGCGAGTATTGGTGAAAGATGCGGCTGCGCAGGCTGGGCTGGACGTGATAGACTTAACGGATGTTATCGAAATGCAAGAGGATCCGGCATCGTATTATGCGCCGGATTCTCATTTCAACGAAGCAGGCGCAGAACTGGCCGCTCGGGCAATTACAGAGGGGCTGCGCCAACGCAATTTGATAGAACAGTAACGAATTGGTGTGTTTTGCCAGGACCGCGCAACAAGCGCGGTAAAGAGGTGTGAAATGAAGATTTTGTCATTCAAGTCGGGTCACGACGGTACGGTTGCGGGTATTGATGCCCAAAACGGTAACCTGCTGTTTTCCTATGAATCCGAGAAAGACAGTTTTCCCCGCAACACGTCAGTCACACCGGATACATTTATCGACTCTGGCCTGTGGTTCCGGGACTTGCCTGATATCCTGGCCCTTAGCGGCTGGTCAACGACCGGAACACAACATGTGACGACCTCGGGGGCAGGGTATTTCGGCACTGGCGAAGATGCTCAGACCGTGGGGAAACGGACGTTTTTTGGCAAAGAGATCGACTATTTCTCATCGACCCATGAAAGGGCACATATCTGGGGCGCTTATGGGATGTCTCCGTTTCGTCAAGGTGAACCTTGTTATGTGTTGGTTTGGGAAGACACGCTTGGCGATTTCTACAAGATTGATGAAGATCTAAAGCTGTCTCATGTCGGTCGGGTGATGACCGGGCCCGGTGCCCGATATTCGTTCCTGAGCGCACTGGTTGATCCCGATTATCCCGTGCTTTCGCGTGAACAACGGCGTGAAGACCCCGGGAGGATGATGGCGGCATGTGCCTATGCAGAGCCCGGTTCACATGACGCGGATGAACATGCGCTGATAGACTATCTTTTGTCAGATCAGCCATTGGCCGAGATTCTACGCAAGGACCGTCTGACCGATTCCCCGTTTTTCAACGTCGGAATGCACAGCCAGCAGTTCAGTAATCTTGCACAGAAACTCTCGGATGCGATTTTTTCACGGTTCCTTGCCTTTGCCGAACAGAACCTGACAGAGGGCTATCCGCTGGTGATTGCTGGCGGATGTGGATTGAACTGCGATTGGAACACCAAGTGGCAGAATTGCGGCTTGTTCCGAGATGTATTTGTACCGCCTTGCAGCAGTGATTCCGGCTGCGCCATAGGAACTGCGGTTGATGCCATGCGCCACTATACGGGCCAGGCAAAGCTGGATTGGACGGTTTATTCCGGACAGTCCTTTGTGGATGATAAAATCGACAGTAGCGGCATGCGGGTCAGCGAGCTGCGTCTGAACGATGTCGCGGATGCGTTGATGTCCGGTGAGCTCATCGGTTGGGCCAGAGGGAACTGTGAAATCGGTCCGCGCGCATTGGGCAACCGCTCGATTCTGGCGGCCCCGTTCTGGGCCGAAACCCGCGTGCGCCTGAACAGGGCTAAAAACCGGCCGGATACAAGCCCCGTGGCCCCATCCTGCCTTGAGGAAGATGTCAGCCAGCATTTTGAGTGGGAAAACTCCGCGCCTTATATGTTGCATCTGCAGAAGGTGACCAATCAGAACCTGGCCGCGATCACGCATGTAGACGGGACAGCAAGGGTCCAAACAGTCCGCCGGGATCAGAATGCTTTCTTTTACGACCTGCTGAACGCATTCAAGTCGGCTTCGGGCACGGGTGTATTGTGCAATACGTCACTGAACTTTCGCGGAGCGGGGTTCATAAACAAAACCAGTGATCTGCATCACTATGCAAGATCGGCAAAGCTGGACGGCTTTGTCGCAGGAAACACGTTTTACAGGTTTAACTAGTAATATTGGCGCGCTTGCGGTGTCGCCGCACTTTTGGAGGTTAAGTACTTTGTCGTATGAATCAGGTCTGCAAAACTTTGAAAGACGCCGCCTCTTAGCTTCTGCAACAGCAAGGATTCCGGCCTATTGTCTCTTGTGTGGAAACATTGAGCAAATAACGACAAGAAAACTCGGAAAAATGGCCAAGCTGTCCAATCATTAGGATAAGAATTCGTTCGAACATGGGCGCAGCATCAAAGATTTGTATTTCAGGCGACGGTGATCTTGGTCGCTACAAGGGACGATAGAGAATGGATCAAAACCATATCGCAAACCAATTTGGCCAGCAGCGTCTGGATGGCATATGGCGGATGATTTACCGTCATCTGAAGTTGATCCTCGGAGTGACCGCAGCTGTGATCGTCGGCACGTTTATGGTCGTCAATCAACTGGACCCAAGATACAAATCCCGCGCCGAAATCGTTCTCACATCTCTGGATATGCGCGTCCGCGCCGACAGTGTCGAACTTGAATCCTACGAGCTGACCCGCACTTTGATTGAAACCGAAATCGACATCCTGCGGTCACGAGAGTTTGCGGCAGAGGTCGCCCTGGCGCTGGACCTGTTCGAGAATGAGGCTTTTGCCGGGGCGCAAAACCCCGCAAATCCGCAATCCACATCCGTTATCCGCAATCGTGTAATCGACAATACACTGTCGACATATAACGTACTTCGGCAAGGAGAGAGCCTTGCGATTGAGATCATCTCAACAGCAGAAGACCCGCAGCTGGCAGCCGATATTGCCAATACAGTTGCAGAAACCTTTATCCTTCGCCTGCAGCAGCGGCGGCAGCAAGGTCTTTCATCTTCCATTTCTTTTCTTAAGGACCGCGTAAATGAACTGGGTGACGAACTGACCCGTGACGAACTTCAGATGGCGGCCTTTATTCTTGAAGAAAATCTGGCGGATGAATCCGTGCCGGGTAGGCTTCGGTCGGAACTTGCGCGGCTGAACTCGCAAAAAGATGTGCATGAGATCAACGGAGCCAGCAGCGAAGAGGTCAACAAAATTGCTGACCAGATTGCCGTTGTTGAACAGGCATTACGCAGCCGGACCGGTTCGGAAATAGCATTGCTGCGGATGGAACGCGCGCTAGAGCTTCTTCGGATCCGGTATCAGACGACGATTGAAAAACTGAATGATTTTGAAACCCAGCAACAGTTTCTTGGCCAGGCAGTTCAGCAGGTTTCGGTTGCTCATGCGCCGACTTCGGCATTCTGGCCGAATACCAAAGTCGCCGTCGCAGTCAGCGCGATTGTCGGGTTCTCTCTGGCATTTGTGATCGCCCTGTTGATGGAGGGCAGCAACACGAGGATCGTCAACGAAAACCAGATCGAACAGCAAACCGATCTGACCAATTTGGGTTTCCTGCCGGATACAGTGATGGATTCGGACACGGATGGTCAGCAGGAGTTGTTGCGCTTTATCCGTGATCAGGGCCGCTCGCCCTATGTCGAGGCGCTGCGCAGTGTTTTGACGATGTGGTTTAACACAAATGATGACGGCAGCATCGTCATGGTTACCTCTGGTGTTCCTGGAGAAGGCAAGACCGTGGTTGCGGTTTCGCTGGCCCTAGTGGCGGGTACAGATGGGATGCGCGTTCTATTGTTGGATATGGATAACCACCGTTGCCGTGCCTCAAAAACACTGGGTCTTACCGGGGCGGCCCCGGTCGAGATCGAGGACGCGCTGAGCGGTGCCGTGCAACCCAGCCAGATTTATGTCGATGGTGAAAGGGTACCGGGGGTTTCGTCGATCAGTCTGAACCTGCGTCCGAAAATATCCCGCAAACAGTTGATGCAGCAGCTTGGCGAATACGGGCGCATGTTGCGCAATCAGTACGATCTTGTGTTGGTCGATACACCGCCGACATTGGTCATTGATGACACGATCCGACTTGGGCCGCTTGTCGATGGTACGTTCCTGGTGGTGCGCTGGGGGCAGACCACCGAAAAAATTCTCAAGGATGCAATCGAAAAGCTGCGGATGAGCAATATCAAGATTTCCGGTACGATCATGAATGGTGTGAACATGCGGAAGCAAAAGCAATATGGGTATGGTGCCTATACATATCATTACTCGGATGAGCCTGGGAAAAGCAGCTGATTACGGTTCGCAGACCCTTGTAGGATTTGTTAGATTGGTGATTGGGTATTGGTTTTTATTTGCGAATATGAGGGCACAGCGCCCGCGACGCTTTTGCGGCGTGGTCCAATGACCGGCAGCCGCCAAGGGGTGGAATTGGCCGGTCGTTTGTGCGGCGGGCGGGTGGATCAGACATGACCTCTCAGCCCGGCGCAACCTCAATCCCGACTGCTGTGCTTCGGCGTTTACTGCGCAATCTGAAATGGATCTTTTCCTCTCAGATAGCAGTCGCTTTGCTGGGCCTTGTGTTTCTGCCGGTGGCCGCTCGCGCACTTGGGGCTGCAGGCTTGGGGGTAATGGCAATAGGCGAGGCCTATGCACGGATCGTTTCCCGGTTCCTTCATCTTGAGCCCTGGCAGGCGGTGATTAGATATGGAAGCACTGCGCTGGAGGAAGAAGACCGCGAACGATTTCGCCGACTTGTCGGGCTGTCGGTCCTGATTGATGTGGTTGGGGGCGTATTGGCCGCCGGCGCTGCGATCGCATTCGCACCGATCATCGCCGGATGGCTGGGGCTGGATCAGGATCTTGCATGGGTGCTGCCGGTCGCATCGCTGGGAATTCTGGTTTCGCTGAGGCCAACCGGGCTGGCTTTGTTGCGGTCCTTCGACCGGTTCGATCTGTTGGCCAAACTGGATATTTTCGCAGCGTCTGTGCGGATGGTGCTGGGGGTAATTGCCTGGCAACTGGGGTTTGGGCTGCCTGGCTTTGTCGCGATATTTGTTGCTGTCAGCCTTTTAGACGGCGTTCTGGCCTTTGCCGCGGGGCTGCGAGAAATGTCGCGGAATGGCTATGGCCGTCCGATGCTTGGAATAAAGCAAACTCTGGGTGAAAATTCCGGGTTTCTGCGCTTTGTTTGGAACAGCAATCTCTCGGTCATCTTGCGTCAGACCACGCAGCGCCTGGACGTGATCATATTGGGTGTTCTGATTTCACCGACGATGGTGGGATATTACCATATCGCGAAACGGTGCGGCGAAGCTGCACTGCGTCTTGGACGGCCGCTAAGCCAGGCGATCTATCCCGAGTTCACCCGGTTTGCCGCCCGAAATGAATTTGACCGTTTGCAAAAAATGCTAACGGGTCTCAGCGCCGGGTTCTGGGGGGTAATTGCCCTTGTCTTGATTCCAGTGATCTTGATGCTGGAACCGATCGTTACTGCGATTTTTGGCGTGGATTATGCCCCCGCAGTACCGGTCGTGCGCGTGCAGGCAATCGCGGTAGGTATTTATCTTGGTGGGATACTGCTGAACCCTGCACTGCTGAGCCTGGGGCAAGACCGGGCTTTGGTTCGGATCGGTTTGTTGAACACTATTTTGTTTCTGATCCTCATTGCACCGTTGGTTTCTGTTTTGGGCGTGGTCGGTGCCGCTGTGGCGCATGTGCTGTGTAATTCCGTCTGGCTAGGGCTGTGTGTGTTACACTTGCGGCGTACATTGCTGAACCCTGCATTACACGGAAAGGAGCAGGTGCGCCCATGAGACCTGCATCGGCCCAATCAGTTTCCTTTGGCAAGCCGACCAATGGAATCGGCTATTTGCCAAGCGTGGACATGGCAGCTCTCTATTTCCTGATGGCGGCTGTAGCCCTGGCGCCGATGAACTATCTCAGAGTGGATTTCGTCTATTTCACCCTCTCGGATTTCTTCTTTGTGCTGGCTGGGTTTGTCATGCTGGCAACTGGCCAGCTGCCGGTTAAGATATTCGGGCCCGCAAGCGGGTTCTGGTACAGTTCGTTCCTGTTTTTCACAGGGGGCCTGACCATAGGTTCGTTAATCAACGGAGATCCGACCGAGCTGCTGACCGTGTTTGTTCAGTACTTCTTTTCGTTGATCGTGCTGCCAATCCTGATCGGCAATCGAAGCTTTGATCAGATCGTCCTGCTGATGAAGGCATTTATTATTGGTATGGGCATTGTTGTGCTGTTTGGCATCTATGCAATCAATTTCATGGAAGACCCGACACACCGGTTTGTATCCGCCAATGGTCGGATGCTTTCGCTGGTCGAGCGGGCAAATGAATGCGCGCTTATGCTGGCGATGGCCATCGTTTTCCTGCTTAGCCTGATCCTGCAGAAGCAAAGCAGCCGCATCTGGGGGCTGATCGGGCTGCCAATCCTGTTTTACGGCGTCATCCTGACCGGTTCGAATTCTGGTCTGATCGTGACCATAGTGGGGACTGTCGCCATTATCCTCAGCAGCGGGTCCCCGCGTCATGTTGTGACCCTGATCGTCGGCACGTTGATTGCGGTTTTGGTGGTCCTGAACTTTGGTGAGCTTTTCTTGCCCGAGGTCTTTCGCGAACGAGTTCTGAATGCCGTTCTTGCAGGTGACATTAGCCAGGCGGGCACGTTCTCTGACCGGTTATTCCTGCTGCAAGAGGCTTTCGAGGTATCCCGTGGCACTTTGTTGATCGGGCTGGGTGCAAACCAGTACAGCCTGGCCAGCGAACAGGGAATCGTGGTTCATTCGGCCTATTTGCTGACTCTGTCCGAAGGTGGCTTGATTTCTCTGCTCGGTATGGTCGGCTTTATTTTGGCCAGCATATACTTGGCCTGGATGGCCATTTCTGTCGGCCGCTCGCCATCGGTCGGGGCACTGACCATCGTTGCCATGCTGATGTATGTCGTGCTGCTTGCCGGAGCGACGACCTTTTATGCCCGGTTCTGGAACGTACCCTTTGTCCTTGCCATTGCGCTTAGCGTGTCGCGCCTGCCGGTGTTAGGACCAACGAATACACTTAGGAGAATGTCGTGAAATTATTGCAAAAACTGATGCTTTCTGTGATCGCGGCTTCGGCTTGTTTTATCGGTGCGCTTCAGGCCGAGGAATATGTTCTGGCACCGCAGGACAAGATAAATTTGCGTGCGATGCGTTGGGATCCGGTGGTTGCGTCTTTTGTGAACTGGCAAGGCGTTTCCGGTGAATATGCGCTTTCTTCGGGAGGGATGCTGATGGTGCCTCTGGCTGGCCAGGTTCATGCTGAAGGGCGAACGACCGAAGAACTGGTACTGCTGCTGGAAACTCAGATGCGCACTCGCGTGGGGATGGCAGAACCGCCTCATCTGGCGATCGAAGTCATCGGCCATCTGCCTGTATACATATTGGGGGATGTCCAGATTCCAGGCTCGTACCCCTATCGGCCACAACTGACCGCGCAGCAGGCGATGGCGCTTGCGGGCGGGGAATACCGGTTGCCGTTGCAAAATGACGTAGGAACGAACTTTACCGGATTGCGGGTTCAGGGTGAAGTTCAGTTGTACAATGAACAGATCGAAGCTCTGCAAGCCGAACAACGCCGACTGCTGGCTGATCTGTCAACACTAACCCCGGACGGTGGTGATGCCAAAATTGAACCCCCGCAAGGTCTGCAGGGGGAGATTCTGCAAGCGGATCAACAGGCCCGGGAAGGGCAGGGTGAACGCATCATCCAATTACAGGAAACCCTCAAAGATCAGATCGATAGCCTCGAACGGCAGCTGGAATTGCGCGCAAATCAGATCGGGATCACGCGCAAAGATCTGGATGATGCTCTGGCACTACAGAAAAAGGGTCTTACGGTCAGTTCGCGCGTGTCATCTCTGTCCAACTCGCTGAACGATCTGGAAAGCAAAAGTGTGGATATCGAGATCGCTTTGGGCTTGGCCCGGCAACAGCTGAACCGCGCGCAACGCGATGAGCTGGAGTTGCTTGATACCGCGCGCTCGAATGCGCTGGTGCGGCTGAATCTGGTGCAGATCGAACTCGAGGATTTGCAGACCCGGCTGGGCACCGCGAAAATCCTGCAGGCCGAGCTGGCAGCGCTTGGCGTTGTTGAAGAGGTTGATGCGGTCGAAGAGATCGTGATCGAATACTCGGTCACCCGCGCGGCCGGAGGAGCCGCAACGGCGATTTCGGGTGACACTGTCTTGTCCCCCGGGGATACGCTTTCGGTTTCTCGAACCTTCGTCACGCAAACACAATAGATTTCAGTTCAATGATTTATGGTTTAGCGCTCGGTTCTGATGTCCGGCGCTGAGCCAAAAAGGCGGCAGGCCAGAATGAAAAAGATACGCGTTTTATTTCCCTTTGCAGGTTGGGCAGATCTGGGCGGCAGTCATGTTTCCGCGCTCAAACTTGCGTCCTGTCTGGACCGGGATCAGTTTGAACCATTGGTCCTTTGCCACAACGAAGCTGGGTCGGTTGGGCAGTATGCTCAATCGCTGGGTCTGAATGTCGAAGTTTTGCAGGGCCCCAGGCTTATGGGCCCTCCAAACAACAAAACGGATGCAGATGTTGGCTTTCCGGAATACTGGACCCGGACCTACGGCCAGCTCGTCCGGTTTTTGCGGGACAAAAAGCCAGATATCGTCCACACAAATGAGGGCCGATTGCATGTGAATTGGGTGTTTCCGGCCAGACGGTTGGGGATCAAGCATATCTGGCACCACAGGCAGGATCCGCGCGCGGTAGGCGTTAACTATGTCGCGCCGGTGTTTTCGAACCGCATCCTAAGCGTGTCGTATTTTTCGAAACCCTCGCGCCCGATACGCTCGGTTGATAAAAAGTTTCAGGTCATCCGCAGCCCCTTCGACCTGAGCATTCAGCGCCCGGATCCAGACGCGGCGCGTCGGATGATCCTGAACGAAATCGGTGCGCCGGAAAATGCAGTTCTTCTAGGATATTTTGGCCATCTGGAACCGCGAAAACGGCCGGTTCATTTTGTCCAAAGCCTTGTGGCCATTCAGAAACAGATTGGGGACAGGCCGGTACATGGCCTGCTATTTGGCAAAGTACTCAATCCCGATGACGGGTTGGACACAGGCTCCATGGACGTGGCACGAGAACAGGGGATGGGCGCGCAGATTCATATGATGGGGTTTCGGCAGGATGTTGAAAAGTGCATGGTCGCCATGGATGCCACCCTTGTGCCGGCCTTGAACGAGCCATTTGGACGTACTTTGATCGAGGCAATGCACCTTGGACTGCCTGTTGTGGCCACACGGCACGGCGGCAATGTCGAGGCAATCGATCATGGCAAAACCGGTTTTCTGGTGGATCCAGAAGACCCCGAAGCCTTTGTTGAGCCAATCGTTTCTCTGATCGAGGACCAGGAGCTGAGGCAGCAGGTTACACAAGCGGCCTACCAATATGTGCAGGATAATTTTGGGTTGGATAAACACGTGGCCGAAGTGTCCGACGTGTACCGCGAATTGGTATCGTGATCCCGATGCGGATCGTAGGGATTAGAGGATAATATGGGCCTGGCGAACGAGCGAAAGATAGATTTCCTGATATTCGGTGCTGCGAAATGTGCGACCACCTGGTTGCAGAATTCTTTGACGGCGACGCCGCAGATTTTCATGCCGGATCCCGAGCTGCACTATTTCTCGGATCATTATGACCGGGGGGCGGTCTGGTATCGCGATCAATACGAGGGATATTCAGACCAGAGTATCGTAGGCGAAAAATGCAATACCTATCTGACACATCCAGAGGCGGCCAAAAGGATTGCCCGTGACTATCCCGATGTCAGGTTGATCCTGCAGATGCGCGATCCGGTTCGAAGGGCCTATTCCGACTACTGCATGTTGTATCGCCGGGGCACTGTCGGGGACGACATTCATCGGTATCTGGACCCTGACAAGGCCGGTGATGAAAGGTTCCTGCACAATGGTAGATATGCCTATCACCTGCGCCGTTTCTACGATCTGTTCCCGACAGATCAAATTCTGTTGCTGGCCTACGAAAACACGATCTCACAACCGGTAGAAACCTTACGCCGTGTCGCCGAACACATCGGTTTTTCCGGTGTCGTGGAGCCGCCACTAGAAGAGCGGGTCAAAAACAAAAATACGCCAATCGTGCCCTTGCCTCTGAGGCGGGTTCTGGCGCCGCTTCGACCGTTGCTTGACCCGATCCGGCATACGGGGCCGTTAAAGGCGATTCGCAAAGCGGTGGCGCGGCAGGTGGAGTATCCTGAATTGCCGGATGTATTGGCGCAGAAAATGGCCGATTTCTATAGGCCTGACGTCGCCGAGCTTGATGCTATTGATCCGGGTCTCAGCCGCGGGTGGCGCAGTTTCTCGGATTAGACGTGAGCTTAGAATGGGTGTGGATCAGTCGGTGGCAGTGGAGGGCAGCTTGGTATCGCTGTCGATTAGGCCCATCTTCCGCAGCAGGATCGTGTTGATCCGCGCGACGTCGAACTCTTGCTCGGCACGCGCCCGCGCGGCCTGACCCATGGATTCGATTAGGCTCCGGTCTTCAACGAATTTTCTCATCGCCTCCGCCAGCGCCTCTGGATTGCGTTTGGGGACGATAAACCCGTTTTCCCCGTCGCTGACCGCATCGGCGCATCCCGGGGCATCGGTCGTAATGACGGCGCGCCCTGTCGACATCGCCTCAAGAATGGCGCGGGGGATGCCCTCACGATAGACGGTGGGCAATACGAAGACCGAACATTCCTTGAGAAATGGCCGAACATCCTTGGTTTCGCCTAGATACTCGATATGCCCCTGCTGGCCCCATTCTTCGAGCTGCTGTGCGTTGACCGAGTCCGGGTTGTCATCCAGCGGACCCAAAAGCTGACAGCGCACATCAGGGAATTGTTCCCTAAGCTGCCGGGCGGCTTCGGCATATTCGAACACGCCCTTGTCACGCAGCAAACGTGCGATCATCAGAAACACGGGTGGATCCGTAGGCTGATGGGATTTTGCGTATCTGGCGAGATTGACACCGGAACCGGGCACAATCGACAGCGCGGCCTGAGGTGCCAGCAAACGTCTGCTGCGAAACTCCTCGGCGTCGACCGAGTTGTAAACCAGAACTTCGTCGGCACCTTTCAATCCGAACCGGTAAAGGCCTGTCGCCACCGCTCTCAGCACTTTTCGGCGCAGGGTCAGTTCGGCATCCGCAAATACATAACCTAACCCGGTACACATCGCGAACCGCCGCCGAACGCCGGTCAACCGCGCCGCAAGGCCGCTGAAGATGATCGGCTTCATCGTATAGGCAAAGACGATATCGGGCCGTATTTCCCGGCAGATCCCGATCAGTGTGAACAGGGTGGACAGATCCTGAAATGGATTTAACCCCGCGCGCGCCATAGGGATTTGCCGAAATGTCACGCCGATCTCGGCTAGGGCTGCTTCGGTGGCCGCATCGTTTTCCGGTGCGCAAGCAAGTACGTCTGCGCGTTCCGCAAGCTCTTTCAGCAGGTCATAACGAAAATTGGTCAAAGAGGTCGTAAGATTGCCGACAAACAGAACTTTTGGGCGTCCGCCAGTTGTCGAACCACGTTCGGCAGGTACGGCCTGGGCACCGGAAGCGGTGTTGGGAAAATCACTCATCAAAGAAACATTTCAAACTTTAAAAACCAAGGTTGAGACGATGCTGATCCATGTCGCCGAAGCTGTCAACGGGGCTGTCACCAAAGCCGATTGTTGCCTATTTTTCACCTCTGACTGTCTGCGGCCTGATTGTTGAAAAATCACGCTGTTAAGTGACCTGGAACCTTGCATAAGCAATCGATTCAGGTCAGGTTTCGCCTGCCGCGGCACAAAAAGATATTTCCGAAACTGCGGAGTTTGTTTCCAATTCAGGCGCTGGCCGCCAAAAATTTGTTAATTGTTGAGTTTGCCTGACCTCCTCGGATGGTTTGGCGTGAGGTAAAGAAATGATCCGGAAATCCTGCTGTCTAAATTTGAGCAATAATAGGCTTGGCCCATCTTCCCTCGGCTATCCTCTGGCCGCTTATCTGAAGGGAAACAGCTGATGCCCAAATGGCCATTCTTCGAAGAAGATGAAATTGATGCTGTCAGCGCAGTGCTAAGATCCGGTTGCGTGAATGCCTGGACCGGCCCCGATGTCAAAGAGTTCGAACGTGAATACAGCGCCTATACCGGCGCGCAGCATGCGATCGCCATGGCAAATGGCACGGTCACTCTGGACGCCGCGCTGCTGGCGTTGAACATCCGACCCGGAGACGAGGTTATCGTCACACCGCGTAGCTTTATCGCGTCTGCCAGTTCGATCCTTCTGGCCGGTGGCAAGCCGGTATTTGCAGATGTGGATCGCGAGAGCCAGAATATCACCGCAGAAACGATTGCACCGGTTCTGACCGACAGAACCGTGGGGATTATCGCAGTCCATCTGGCCGGGTGGCCATCGGATATGGCGGGTCTCATGGATCTGGCGCGCAGTCGGGACCTCTGGGTGATCGAGGACTGTGCGCAGGCGCATGGTGCCATGATCGGTGACCAGCACGTGGGAACCTTTGGCACCTGCGGCTCGTATTCTTTCTGTCAGGATAAAATCATCACAACCGGCGGTGAAGGCGGCATGCTGATCACCGATGATGATGAACTGTGGTCCAGGGTCTGGAGCTATAAGGATCACGGCAAAAGCTATGATCAGGTGTTCAACAAAAGCCACCCTCCGGGGTTTCGATGGCTGCATAGTGGTCAGCCGGGCACCAATCTGCGGATGACCGGGCTGTCCGCCGCCATCGGGCGCATTCAGCTGGCGAAACTGGACGGGTGGCGCGCCCATAGAACCAGAAATGCCGAGATTTTGGCGGAAGCTCTATCCGGATGCGCTGCGTTTCGGGTACCTGTTCCACCTGCCGGGCTGACACACGCCTATTACCGGTTTTATGCGTTCATAAGACCTGAGAATCTGGCCTCGGGTTGGAACAGGGATCGCATCATAGCTGAGATTTCTGAGGCGGGTTTCCCCGTGTTCTCGGGCAGTTGTTCTGAAATATATAGAGAAGAGATGTTCGCACGCCTTGGTGTCGGCCCGGTTGATCCCTTGCCGGTGGCGAAAGAGCTTGGTGAAACCAGCCTTGCTTTTCTGGTTGATCCGACCTGGTCGCATCAAGACATCACCGGTCTGGCAGAATTTGTACGCGAAATCGGAGATCGGGCGCGTGCATAGGCAGTTCACACCGCCGCATCCAGGGCGCGTGTCTGAAGGTTCCGACCCGGCATGTGCCGCCGGATCAGGTTAGTGAGTTTCGGGTGTTGAACGGATGATCATGCATGTCATCACCGATTTTTCCGGTCAGGGCGGGGCCCAGGCGATGCTGGCGCGGCTGGTTGCCATATCCGGGGATCGGGTATTGGTGGTGTCGCTGACGGAGGTTTCGGACAGGATCAAAAGCCAATGTGCAAATCCAAACGCCGTTCTGATCGGATTGAATGCCAGATCACTGTCGTCCATGCCACGCGCGATATTGCAGATATCGCGTCTTATCCGTCAGTATAAACCGCAGGCGGTTCTGTGCTGGATGTACCATGCGATGGTCATCGGGCTGATTGCCAGCTGGATATCAGGTCGAAAGGTGCCAATTTACTGGACGGTGCGGCAGGCTTTGGACGATACCAGCTCATTCACGCGCAGCACGCGGATTGCCGTTGATCTGTGTCGGCGTTTGTCGGGCAGGTGTGCAGGGATCATTTATAACTCGCAACGCGCATTGGATCAGCACACGAAGAACGGGTTTGCTGCTGCGCGGTCTTGCGTCATTCCGAACGGTCTGATCATGCCTCAAGCCTCTGTGGTGCGGAGCGACCCGCCCAGGGTTTTTGGGATCGCGGCGCGGTTTCATCCACAGAAGGATCACGAAACCCTTTTCCAGGCTCTGTCCCTGGCGCTGCGGTCAGTCCCCGATCTGCGCATCATCGCGGCCGGAGAGAATATGTCGCCTGAAAACTCCGAAGTACAATCATTGCTGGCGCGCTATAACCTGACTGCGGACAATGTAGAGCTGTGCGGCGACCTGCATGATATGGCTGCATTCTACAAACGGATTGATGCGCTGGTGCTTTCATCCCGAACCGAAGGGTTTCCGAATGTCATTGTCGAAGCGATGAGCTATGGCCACCCCGTTGTGTCGACGGATGTGGGTGATGCGGTGGTGATCATTCGCGACTGCGGATTGATCGTACCGCCCCGCAACGCGGAATTGCTGGCAGACGCTTTGGTCCATGCCGCAAATTGGTCGGCCCCAGAGTATCTGGAAAAAAGAGAAAAAGCCCGGGCGATTGTGGCCAGCACTTACCAGCTTGACCGCGTTGCCGCACAGTATCGGGACATTTTGGAGAGCGGCAGTCTTGATCCCGATAAGATTGCCTCTCAGCCAGAACAGAAGGGGATCTGAGCGATGTGTGGCATCACCGGATTTATCAACTTTGGCACCGTTGATCGGTCTCAGGCCTCATCCGTCCTTGGCAAGATGTGTCAATCGATTGAACACCGTGGCCCGGATGGAACCGGGTTGTTTGTGGACCCAGATCAGGGCGTGGCCCTGGGGCATCTGCGTCTGGCCATTATTGATCTTTCGGAAACCGGGGTACAGCCGATGGATTCCGCCGATGGCCGGTTCACCATTGTGTTCAATGGTGAGATCTATGGCTATCTGGAATTGCGTCAGGAATTGCAGGATCTGGGCATAAGCTTCAGGGGTACGTCCGATACCGAAGTTTTGCTGGCGGCGATGCAGCTTTGGGGTATCCGCAAGACACTGGACCGCGTCCACGGGATGTTTGCCATTGCCGTGTTTGACCGGAAAACCCAAAGCGTGACACTGGCACGCGACCGGATTGGCAAAAAACCTCTCTATCTGGGCCTGGCCGGGAAAACCGTTCTGTTTGGGTCCGAATTGAAGTCACTGCGCGCGCATCCGGAATTTGGACCGGCAGAGGTGGACCGCGCAGCCTTAGGATCGTTTCTTCGGTTGGGATATATTCCTGCCCCGCGCACGATTTACCCAAATGTCCTGAAACTACCTGCGGGCTCTATGGTCGAGATCAAACTTGACACCCCACCGGCCTCGCTGGATGCGCTTCTGCAAGGGATCGAGCGGTTTTGGGATATCGAGGCGGTAGTCACCGAGGCGCGCGCAAACCCATATCCCGACGATGAAACAGCAATAGCTGAAATCGAATCCGAACTGCTGCGCGCGGTGGGCGAGCGGATGGTTGCGGATGTGCCGGTTGGGACCTTCCTGTCGGGTGGCATCGACTCGTCGCTGATCACCGCGATGATGCAAGAGCAGTCGAACAGAAAAGTGCCCAGCTTTACTGTGCGTTTCGATGACGAAGACACCAACGAAGCCGACCATGCAAAGGCTATCGCCGAATATCTTGGGACGGATTATCACGAGGTGACGGCGACGCCGGAAATGGCGTTTCAAGCCATCGAAGGCTTGCCGCAGGTGTTTGACGAACCTTTCGCCGACCCGTCGCAACTACCAACCCTGCTGGTTTCGCAACTGGCGCGCCAGCAGCTTAAGGTCGTCATGTCCGGCGACGGCGGTGACGAGTCGTTTGGTGGCTATGCTCGCTATGTTCGGATGCAGGCTTTTGAACGCCTGAAGGGCAAGATGCCTGACCTGGCGATTCAGGCGCTGTCGCAGACGCCGCAATCGGTGCTGAGCGCTCTGGTGCCTGTCCTCAAGCCATTCGCCCCAAGCAGCATGCGTGACGATCTGAGCGCGGATCGTCTGGCCAAGCTGGCGCCGGTTCTGCAGGGGCGAGAGTTCCAGTGCCGCTATCAGGCCCAGTTTTCGATCTGGTCCTCCGGTATGCTTGGAAAGTCCGGCATCCCGCTGGGCAATGAGATCGGAACGCATGATTTGCCCGCAGGGTTGAGCCAGTTGGACAGCATGATGTTGTTGGATTCGCTCTATTATTTGCCGGATGATATTCTGGTGAAGGCCGACCGCACTTCGATGTCGGTGGGCCTTGAGATGCGCGCCCCATTGTTGGACTATCGCGTTGTAACGGCCGCCTGGCGTTCCTCGGCTTCGCTTCGGTGCGACGGGAAGGTTGGCAAGGTGGCGTTGCGGGAGCTTTTGAAAAAGCGGGTTCCGCAATCGCTGTACGACCGGCCAAAGCGCGGGTTCGGTATCCCACTCAACGCTTGGCTGCGCGGGCCCCTAAAGTCCCGTGTTTCCAGCATTCTTCTGGATGGGAACGGGCTTGAGGGTTTTGTGGACAAGGCAGCGTTGGAAAAATGCTGGGCCGAGCACCAATCAGGCAAACGCAACTGGGGTGCTCAGCTGTGGACGGTCTTTATGTTCCAACTATGGTCCGAAGCGTGGATGCGCTGATCACAGCTTGGCGATTTTGCGATCAGGTCAGTCAGATAACCGACCTGACCAAGACAAAGCCCTCAGCCGCGGCCCGGTGAACCGTCGCGCCACGCAAAGTTGCCAACGCTTTCAAGCTCTGAACCGAACGCTCGTGCGGGGGCTGTTTGACCTGGCTTGCAAATAACTGGAAGGCTTCCAGTTTACGCTCCAATGTATCCGAAATGTCCACAAACATGTTCGGCACGAATGGCGGCGTCAGATATGGCGCGTTCCAATTTGTCTCGGACAGCGTCTCATAGGCCGCGATTGTCGTCGGGTATTTGTCCTGATAAGGTCGGCTTGCCACCAAAGTCGAAAGGAAACTCAACTGGTGGTCCAGATGGATGTCGCCGGGGTGCGGCGCCAAGATGACACTTGGGTCGAGTTCGCGGATCAGTGTTCCCAGACCTGCGTTCAGGTCACCATGGGGGTGCTCAGCCAGTTCAGCGGCAGGGAAATCCAACCAATGCGTATGCGTCACACCAAGATGCTCATGTGCGGCCCTGGCTTCGGCCTGTACATTGGCGATCTGTTCCGTGCTGAACCGGGGCGACCGACCCGTTGTGACAATCGCGATATGGACTGCGCGACCTGCATCTGCCAGTCGTGCGATGGTGCCGCCAGCCCCAAGGACTTCATCATCCGGGTGCGGAGCAACCACAAGTACCGGTCCGTCCTGTCCGTCAAAAGGTGTCAGCGCTGTCATTCGGAATTCCTGAGCTTTGAGTGCAGTTCGGGCGGCGCATCGGCGCCGGTCCAGTTTATGATGTCCAGACATTTCCCATCCCCACAGGCGACCGTAAACCGGTTTCCTTCGATGGCCTGTATCTGACCAGGCAGGCCGATATAGTAGCCCTGCAGGGCGGTGTTCTGTACACCCAGCAGGACCAGCTTCTCACCGGAGGCAGTGTAGGTGAAAGCGCCGGGATAGGGCGGTCCGGCTGCGCGTATCAACCGGTTAATCTCTGCCGCGGGTCTGGTCCAGTCGATCAGCCCGTCCTCGGGCCGCCGCCGCGCGCAAAGGCTGATCCCGGTTTCTGGCTGCGGAGCCGCCGGGATATCGCCTTCAGAGATTTGCGTCAGAAGCTGAGGCAGCAGCTGCGTCAGGGCCTGAAGCGCCCGGTCATACAGTTCGCGCGCTGTTACCGTGTTGGGATCGACCGCATATCGAGCTTGCGCCGCAATCGGGCCGTCATCGGCCCCTTCACCCAGCCAGAACAATGACGCGCCTACATCGGTTTCGCCCAATATGACAGTCCAGGGGATCACACCGCGTCCGCGCAGACGGGGCAGGGCGGATGGGTGAAACCCGACGCATCCGATCTTTGCCTGGGCTCGAAATTCCGGCCCGCATATCTGAGACCACCCGATGACCAGTATCAGATCAGGTTTTACGGCTTGAATGGTTTTGATTGTTCCGGCCGAGTCACTTTTGGCCGTATAGTGGACAGGAATATCATACCGATCTGCAGTGGGTTTGAGATCTGCAAAATCAGAGTGCCGGTGGGACAAGTCCGGCGGTAGTGTCACCACCAAATCCGGTACAAACCCTCGGGCACATATGGCGGATAAGGCGACATGCGATCCTTCGACCGCCCCCACAAATACCGTCTTCATGCAGGTGTCTCCTTTCGGCTGTCCAGCCAGTTGTCTGCGGCCTGAATTCGGTCAGGGCGTTTATGCTCTCCGGCCAAGGCTACCATAATGGTTTCGAACAATATCTTCAGATCAAGCGACAGTGACCGGTGCGCGACATACCATAGATCCAGCTTTAGCTTCTCGTCATTTGAAAGCGCGGTATTGCCGCTGACCTGAGCCCACCCTGTCAGACCGGGCCGAACCGTGCAGCGCAACCGCCCATTGTCTCCAAACTCTTCGATGGTTTCGGGAAGCAGGGGACGGGGGCCAACAAGGGCCATATCTCCGCGCAAGATGATCACAAGCTGGGGCATCTCATCCAGCCTTACGCGGCGCAGAAGCTTGGTGGTTTTTGTCTGACGTTCCGAATCTGGCAGCAAAGCCCCGCTTTGATCGCGTGTGTCGGACATTGTTCTCAGCTTCCAGATGCGAAAGACGCGCCCGTTGCAGCCTGCCCGCCGTTGGCCAAAAAACAAAGGTCGCCCGACCGAAAACAGCACAATCACACAACCCGCCAGAAAAAAGGGCAGCGCGATCGTGCCCGCGATCAGGCAACACAGTATTTCGAGAAATCTGTTCATATTCAAACCCAAGAACTGTAGCTGAAAACTACGAATATCAAACCAAGAACCAACATCTCTCCGGATCATCCTGTTGGCCGGATCCAAGTTCCGGCGCACTGATACGAAGTCTGGGCTGAGTTGATCCCAAATCGATTCTCGATTCAAGCGGCAGAGCTGACCGGCACCCTGACTATGCGGAAATTTTTCCAAGCATGCGCCAAGTTCACAAAGCCTTTGTCAGGAAAACCGGCCTGCGACTCATTAGAGGATTGGCCGAAAGGAGTTGTCATCTTTGTTGCGTCTTGGTTCACAATGCCCCGATAGGGGCTTATTGTGGATCGATTGGCCAATATTGAGACCCGGACAGCGGCCCCCGAAGATTTCATCGGATTGAGAAAATGACTGTAATTTTCCCCGTGAGATTAGCATTTCTCTTGTTTACGCTAGGTCAATCGGCGCTCAAGTCAGCCGAAACAGGGAGGAAATTCGGCAACCCTCAGCAAAATATCAGTCAAAGAGTACTTCAGGAAACGCTGCAATTCGTTAATGAAGTGTGAAGAAATTACTTTTGAGGGCGCGGAAACGTATGTTAGCGTTGAAGGAGATTGAAGAAATTGCGCTAACCGGCGAACCAGAGGAACAATTTTGTTACTTGCGCGAATTATTATTATTAACGAGTGAAGTGAGTGTGTTCAACTTGGGCGATTGAGACAAGCTCAAGTGAAGGGGGCAAAACAAAGATACGGGTATAAGGCTTTCGGTTGATCATCTGATCGCGAGCCTTTGGTTTATATAGGACAGCTGCAAGCGGTCTGTGAGTGATCAGTTGGGAGCTGTGGCAATGTTTTGATGCTGCAGGACCCTGTTGGGTAACGATGTACGAGTAATTCTCGACCGGAATTGAGCCGGTGATGAGATAAAGGGGTGAGGTAAATGGTTTCGGGTTTTCATTGCTGGCAAACGCAGATTGTTAGTGAGTTGCGTGCCAATCATCGATTAGTCTTTGGAGACATTGTTGCTTCGTCTTTCTCAGCCGTAGTGGCAATCAATCTTGCGAATGGTGGAACGGTAGCGCAACAGATGGCGCCCGCCATGTTCCCGCTGATGCTCTTGTCCAGCCTGATTGGACTGGCGGTTTTCCCGCTTGCGGGCATGTACCGGCGCCACACACGCTCGACATCACTGCGAGACATTCGTCTGATCCTGCGGGGATCGACAATGTTGGTCCTGTGCCTCATGGCTGCCAGTGCAGTTTTCGAAGTGACCAAGGCTGTACCCTTCGCTGCCTTCATTATTCAGCTTGGCTTGATGATCCTTCTGCTCAGTGCCCTGCGTGTAGTTGCCCGTAGCCGTGAGCTGAATCGCCAGAATGCGCGGTTGATGGCCGAACATCAGGACAAGGTTCCGGTGCTTTTGGTTGGCACGGGTGCAAGTTGTGATCTGTTTGTCAGGTCTTTGCGGAATACGCATTCCAAGTATCAGCCGGTGGGCATTATTGACGATGCGCGCAATACCATGGGGCTGTATTTCCACGATGTTCAGATTATCGGATCTCTTCTGGATGCCGATCGCGTGGTCGAGCGGCTTAAAGCCTGGGATCATTTGCCCAGACGCTTGTTCCTGACCGAACCGATCACGCATTTTGAAAGTGACGGCATCCGCAAGCTGACCAGCTGGTGTGAATCCAACGGTATCGCTGTCTCACGCGTGCCGGGTCTTGGGGAAGAAGGCCAGGATGCGGCCAACGGTTGTATTATCAACCCGGAAGAAATTCTCGAGCGGCCACAAAAAGCTGTCGAACGCTCGATGTTGCGCGAGATGTTCCGTGGGCGCCGCGTATTGGTGACCGGTGCCGGTGGTTCGATCGGTAGCGAACTGGCACGTCAGATAGCCTCTTTCGATCCGGCGGAACTGGTGATGATCGACCATTGCGAGTTCAACGCCTATTCCATCGACATGGATTTGTCGCAGAACTTTCCAGATGTTCCCCGGCGGATGTATATCGCAAGCATTCGCAATGCGTCGCGTGTGAATGACATCTTTGAACGTCATCGCCCCGAGCTGGTGTTCAATGCCGCCGCCCTGAAGCATGTTCCGATGGTTGAGATGAACCCCTGCGAGGGCGTTTTGACCAATGTGATCGGAACCCGTAACGTCGCGGATGCGGCCCGGAACTATGGTGCCATCGCGATGGTACAGGTTTCCACGGACAAGGCTGTAAACACCACCAATGTGATGGGTGCAACCAAGCGCGTTGCTGAGTTCTACGTTCAGGCGCAGGACCGTGTAACCAACGGAACCGAGGAAGAAACCCGGTTCTTCTCGGTGCGGTTTGGCAATGTTCTGGGGTCGTCGGGCTCGCTGATCCCGCTGTTTCAACGTCAAATCTCGAACGGTGGTCCGCTGACCGTGACTGATCCCCGGATGGAACGGTACTTCATGACCATCCGTGAGGCCGTGCAACTGACTCTGGTTGCGGCCGCAAGCGGGTTGAAAATGGAAAGCAGCCACGGAGAGATTTTCGTTCTGGATATGGGTCGGCCGGTCAAGATCGTGGATTTGGCCGAACGGATGATCCGCCTTGCCGGGCTAAAGCCTTATGAGGATATCGACATCGAATTCATTGGAATTCGTCCAGGCGAAAAGCTGTTCGAGGAATTGTTTGATGCGTCTGAGAAGCGCCACGAATGTGGCATTCCGGGCGTCGGATCCGCGCGGCCCGAGGGCATTCCCGTCGCCCGCCTGCGCGCCATGATCCGGAAACTGGAACAGGCTGCGGCAGAAGGTGACGAACTGGCAGCCAAGCGCCTGCTGAAAGAGCTCGTGCCAGGGTATGGTGCAAATGGCCTGCGTCCGGTTCCGATTTCGGAATTCTCGTCTAAGCCCATTTTCAAAAGCGCTGGCACAAACGCAGCAAATGCGGTCAGTCAGTCTGAAGGAGAAAACCCGGAACTGCTGCCCGCTGGCAGCTGATTTAGCATTGTTTTTTCTGGTGTCGGTTATTTTGCCGAATTTGGTTTCTGTGTTTAATATTTCCGCCGAAAGGGCCAACATTTGATGGCGAGGCTTAATATACGCTCGGCTTTTGCGCCGTCAGAGGAACGTGCGCAGGTGGTACGGTTTATCTGGGCCGGCCTGATCAACACGGCGTTTGGCTATAGCGTGTTTGCCCTTTTGATTTTTGCGGGCATGCATCCACAGCTTGCGCTTCTGCTTCAATTTATTTTGGGTGTGATCTGGAATTTTTGTATCCACGCCCGGTTTGTCTTTGGCGTGCAGGGATACCGCCGTTTCCCGCTATATGCGATGTCTTATGTCGTGCTGTATTTTGTGAATGCGCTGCTTTTGCGCGGTTTGATGCAGGTTGGGCTTGATCCCTATCTGGCACAGGCGGTCGCATTGGGGCCGGTTGTCATATTGTCTTACCTCATGATTTCGCGTGCGCTTGGCCGGGGTCAGGCGTTGGATCGGAGGGGCTGAGATGAGCGATGCGAGAATATCAAGCTTTAAGGGCACCACCCCGTCAAGTACGCGCATGGGTGCTATGCTTGGGATCGTGACCGCTGGTCTGGGGCTTGTGTTGCTGATTGCCGGTTTGTTCGGCCGCCTGATGACCTATGATCTGCGCCGGGATGAGCTGATGTTCGTCCCTCCGGCGCGTTTACTCGGAGAGTGGGAGCTTTATTCGGACTTCTTCTACAATCACGTCCCTTATTCGGCGTGGTATTACCTTGGGTCCGGCATTCTGTTCGATGAGTTCGGCCTGTTGGGGTCCGCTCGGATCGGCCTGTTTCTGGCCTGGCTTGGATTGATCGCTGCAACTGGTTGGGTAACGCTGCGCTTGTCGGGATCGCCGGTTCTCGCCGTCTTTTCAGTTATCGGCATCGTGACATGCGAGCTGTTTCTGACCGGCGCCGGTATGGCCGCAACCAACAATCTGTTGCCACTGCCATTTGCGGTCATCGGGCTTGGCCTGTTTTTGATCGAGACGTCAAAGCCCGCGCCGCGATTTTTGACGCTGGTCCTATCGGGCGTCGCATTGTCTATTGCGGCGGGGATGAAGGTCAGTGCGGTACTGTTTATTCCGCCGATTGCTCTTGCCGCATTCTTGTTGCCAGCAGATGTTTCGATGGCACGACGACTGAAAGCCGTGGTTCTGCCGCTGCTGATCGGAGGGTTGATCGGGGCCTTGCCCCTGTTTGCCTTCCTGCTCGCTGATCCGGGCGTCTTTCTGGCGCATGTCTTGGGGTTTCACACCGGACCACATGTCGCCTATTGGGAGGCCAACGCCGCAACAGAACCGGGGCTGGCCCTGGGATTGTCGGGCAAGTTGATGCTGGCCCATTCGGCATGGGTGGCCGGAGTGGGCCTGGTGATGGTTATGGCCATTCTGTCCGTGCTTTGGATTATCCTGCGTGGTGGTGCGCGTGTCGACGAAATGCAGCCCTCGCAACTGCGGCATGGTGGTGTTGTTCTGGCGATCATTATCCTGACTGCCTCAATGGCTTTTGTTCCAACGCCCGGTTTCCCGCAATATTATATCCAGCCTCTGGTCTGTCTGCCTCTGCTGCTCGCGGTTCTGTTCCGTCGGCTTGACCCGCCACGGCGGCACGAGGCAGTGCCTGTGCTTGCGGCAGGTATTGTCTTGATGGTCATCCTGGGACTCCCGCGTATCGGGATGGGCCTGGTCTCGCTGACAGAGCCTTCGAAGTTCACCTCGGCCCGTTTTGCCGGTTCCGGCGCTGTCCTGCGGGATGCGGTGGCAGGCAGTGCACTGCCTGATGGTCCGGTCGCGACTTTGCTGCCGATCTATCCGCTTGAGGCGGGCCTGAGCGTTTATCCAGAATTTGCAACCGGGCCATTCGCTTACCGAATTGCACCCTTCACGGATCCGGAACTTGCCGGCAAATACGTGATGGCAGGCGCCGAAGACTTACCGGCTCTGTTTGCAGATAACCCGCCTTCGGCTTTCCTGCTTGGATACGATTCCGTTCTGGAAGCCCCATTGTTGAGCTATGCGCGGGCAAACAACTACCGCCCAGTCGAATTATCAGGTCTGAACAACCGCTACGGCCAAGGTGTGGTATACTTGAAAGCTGCAGGGGCTGAACAATGACCAGTGCCTGCGCGACTCAACCTGCCTATATTTTTCCTGGGCGGGCCCATTCACATGACCATCAATTCTATTGATCGAATAAAGGAAGGATAGACAATGAAAACGGTACTTCTGGCTGGTGGACTAGGCTCGCGTCTGGCCGAAGAAACGGTTTCCATTCCCAAGCCCATGGTTGAAGTGGGCGGGCGTCCGATCATCGCACGCGTGATGGATATCTACAGCCATTTCGGACATCGTGATTTTGTTGTGGCTGCCGGGTACAAAGCATTGCTGCTGAAGCAGTTCTTTGCCAATTATCACCTGATCGCCAACAATATATCGGTATCGTTGGACACTGGGGAATTGCAACTGGTCCCTTCTGCTCCGGGCGGGTGGAATGTGTCAGTGGTCGACACCGGTGCGCATACCATGACCAGTGGTCGTATCCGTCGGCTCAAGGATTGGCTGACTCCTGATGAACCGTTCATGTGCACCTATTCGGACGGCGTGGGAAATATCGACATCAATGCACTGATTGATTTCCACAAATCACACGGCAAGCTGGCGACCGTAACTGCGGTTCAGCCCCCGGCGCGGTTTGGTAACATCGAGCTCAAGGGCGACAGGGTTGACGCCTTCACAGAAAAAGTCCGCAATCGCGAAACCTGGATCAATGGCGGCTTCTTCGTCTTCGAGCCGGGCGTCTTGGACTATATGGTTGATGACAATGAGCCGCTGGAACAGACCCCGCTGACCCAGATGGCCCGCGACGGAGAGTTGATGGCCTATCGCCATGATGGGTTTTGGCACCCGATGGATACCCTGCGCGACAGGAATACCCTGGACGGTCTGTGCGAAGGTGAAACGCCGCCCTGGCTTAATTTCAACGAAGGTTCGGGCAAGAGCTACCCAGCTCTGGCGATATGAGGTGAACCGTGAGCGGGCAGGTCAATTCTCAGTTTGATGGCGTTTTTGCCGGCCGCCGTGTTCTTGTGACCGGGCATACCGGATTCAAGGGCGGGTGGATTTGTGCATGGCTGAGGCGTCTGGGGGCAGAGGTGACAGGCTTGTCACTGCCTCCCGAACAGGGGCATTCATTCTTTGATGCCTGTTCTGTTGACGGGCTGACCGACAGTCGGATTGCGGATATCCGCAATCGTCAGGCGGTGCTGGATACACTGTCAGGCGTGGACGCTGAAATCGTGTTCCACATGGCCGCCCAACCCTTGGTGCGCCGGTCTTACAGGGATCCTGCCGAAACCTTTGCGACCAATGTATCTGGAACGGCCCATGTTCTGGATGCCGCTTTGGGGATGCGCTCACTGAAGGCGGTGGTCGTTGTCACCAGTGACAAATGTTATGACAACAAGGAATGGACCTGGGGTTATCGCGAAAACGATCCGATGGGCGGCAGGGACCCGTATAGCGCCTCGAAAGGCTGTACCGAGCTTGTGGCGCAATCTTATGGTCATTCCTTCTTTTCATCAGCGGATGGGCCGCAACTTGCAACAGTCCGGGCCGGGAATGTGTTCGGAGGGGGCGACTGGGGCGAAGATCGGCTTATCCCCGACGTGATCCGCGCATCCGAGGCGGGCGAACCGGTGGTTATCCGCAGCCCGCTCAGCGTGCGCCCCTGGCAGCATGTTCTTGAACCGCTGTCGGGCTATCTGGCCTTGGCCGCGCGAATGTATCGGGATGGGCAAAGCTTTGCTGGCGCCTGGAATTTTGGCCCTGATGTGTCGGGGACGGTGGATGTCCGGCAGTTGGCAACCCTGATGCAGGATGCCTGGGGCGACGGAGCGCCACAGTTTTCGATGGCGTCTGCTGAACAGACATCTGCCGCGCCGCATGAGGCAGGTATTCTTCGACTGGACAGCACTAAGGCGCAAACGGGATTGGGTTGGCGTCCGCAACTGACATTGCCCGAAGCCGTTCGCCTGACAGTAGACTGGTACAAGGCCCATGCCACCGGTTCGGAGATGGGTGGGATCACAAACAATCAGATCGGGTTCTACAGTGACCTGATGTCTTCACGGGATTTCGACCGGGCTCCGGTCGCCGCGCAATAGCGGGTTATTGAGGAGAAAAGAATAATGCGAGTGAATTACGGTCAAACCGTGCATGGCCAGGAAGAGATCGACGCGGTTGTCGAAGTTCTGAAAACGTCCACCCAGATGGGCCCCAAAGTGCGCGAGATGCAGGAAAAAGTGGCTGCTTTGTTTTCCAAACGCCACGGCATCATGGTGAACTCGGGGTCATCGGCGAACTATCTCGCGGTCGAGATTCTGGACTTGCCAAAGGGCAGCGAAGTTATCACTCCGGCCCTGACTTTTGCCACGACGGTTGCTCCGCTTGTCCGTCAGGGCCTGATCCCGACCTTTGTGGATGCCGCGGTCGGGACCTATAATATCGACGTAGACGCGATCGAACGCATGATTACGCCAAATACATCTGCCGTCATGATCCCGTCACTGATCGGAAACCTGCCAGATTGGCGCCGTATCCGCGAGCTGGCCGATGCGCATGGTCTGAAGGTAATTGAAGACAGCGCTGACACGCTGGGCGCAACCATCGACGGTACAAGCACGGGCGTCTATTCCGACGTCTCTACCACCAGCTTTTACGGCAGCCACGTCATCAATGGCGCCGGGAATGGCGGCATGTTGTGCGTGAATGACGAAGAGCTTGGCCGCAAGGCGCTTTTGCTGAGGTCCTGGGGGCGGTCGTCCTCGCTGTTTGTGGAATCCGAGGCCATCGAGAACCGGTTCAACGTCAAACTGGACGGGATCGAATATGATGCCAAATTTCTGTTCGAGGATCTTGGCTATAACGTTGAACCTTCGGAAATCAGCGCGGCATTCGGGTTGGTGCAGCTGAGCAAACTGGACAACAACATCCGCGTGCGCGAAGAGGCCTTCGCTGCTCATCGCGCCTTTTTTGCCCGCTATGAAGACTGGTTCATCCTGCCTGAACAACTGCCGAACTCGCGCACCGGGTGGCTGGCCTTCCCGCTGACATTGCGCGAAGGTGCCCCATTCACGCGGCGCGAGATGCAGATATTCCTTGAGACTTCAGACATTCAAACTCGGCCCGTCTTTACCGGAAACATTCTGCGTCAGCCTGCCATGAAGCAAGTAGAATACCGTGCAGATCCCGCGGGCTATCCCAATTCCGATGCGGTTATGCGCGGGGGTATCCTGCTGGCTTGTCACCATGGTCTGATACAAGCGCAAATCGATTATATGCATGCAAAATTTGAAGAATTTGCATTGAAATTCCAAGGAGCACTGGTCTGATGAACGATCAAAGCATCAATACGTCTGTTCGCACGACCTGCCGGACCTGCCGGTCTACCAACCTTATGCTTGTGCTGCCGATGGGCGATCACCCGCCCGCCAATATGTTCGCACGGCCCGAGCAAAAGGATGTTCCGCAACCGGCTTTCCCGCTGAATACTCAGGCCTGTCTGGATTGTGGCTTGATCCAGGTTGCAGATCAGGTGCCTGCTGATTTCTTTACGGACTATCTTTATGTCCCGTCCGGTGCGGCAACAATGCATACGCATTTCGCCGAACTCGCCTCGGTCGCAGTAGAGCGTGCGCAAGGTGGGCTGATCATTGATATCGGTTGTAATGACGGGCTGATGCTGTCCCATGCCAATGATCAGGGCGGGCGCACATTGGGCATCGACCCGGCGGCCAACCTTGCCAAGATTGCCGGCGAACGGGGCGTTCGGGTCCATGTGGACTTTTTCAACCGCGCCACCGCGCAGCAGATTCGTGAAACCGAAGGGCCGGCCAGCGTCATCACGACGACCAATACCTTCAACCATATAGACGATCTGCACGGCTTTACCGAAGGTGTTCTGGACCTGTTGACAGATGACGGCGTCTTCATCATCGAAGTGCCTTGGGGCAAGATGATCCTCGAGACCAACGAGTTCGACAATGTTTATCACGAACATGTCTCTGAACTGAGCCTTCTGTCCGTCGTCAAACTGGGCCAGTCCGTTGGACTCGATGTAGTGGATGTCACAAAACTGCCGGTTCATGGCGGTTCGATGCGCGTGTTCATGCAACCCGCCGCGCTGAACAAAACCCCGGCGCCGATTGTTGCTGATATGCTGGCTGACGAAGATGCCGCAGGTATGACCAACAAAGAGGCATACGAAGCATTTGCCGAGCGTGTTCACGCGATGCAGGACAGCCTTGTTTCCATGCTGGCCGACCTCAAGGCATCGGGTAAAACGATCGCTGGCTACGGCGCGCCCGCTAAGGGTAACACGCTGTTGAACTACTTTGATATCGGCACGGAAACTCTGGATTTTCTGGTTGACCGGAACACGTTGAAACAGGGCCTGTATTCGCCGGGCAAGCTTATTCCTGTATTGGCCCCCGAAGCGGTCATGGAACGCAAACCTGATTACCTGTTGGTTTTGGCCTGGAACTTCTTTGACGAAATCCGCGAGCAGATGGCTGATTTCGAAGCCGCTGGCGGCAAGTTCATCGTGCCTTTGCCAATGCCAGTAGTTATTCCCTGAAGGGGAAACAATGACGCGCGTATTGATCACCGGAGCCAGCGGATTCATTGGCTCTCATCTGGTTCGGGCCTGCTTGGCCCGGGGCGATGAGGTCGCTGTGCTTACGCGGCCGGGTTCCTCTCGGGGCCGTTTGCAAGGTGCTTCGGGAATCCGCTTTTTCACCGATGGGTATTCGGATGTTGCCGCGATCAAACGCGTCGCGAATGCGTTCCGACCCCAGGTAGTTTTGCACACCGCCGCGCAGACAAAATTTGCCGAGACTGATGACCTGGCAGATCTGAATGCCAGTATTTTGCAAAATCTCTCGACGCTGGTTGCGATCCTGTCGGCTTTGGCCATCTGTGATCAGCCGCCCAATGCGTTTGTGCGCACCGGATCCATTGCGGAATATGGTGATATCGAGCTGCCCTATGTCGAAACTTCGCGAGAGAACCCGCGAAATTCCTATGGCGCGTCTCTGGTGGCCGGAACGCAATATATTGAAATGGCTCAGCCCCGGCTGCCGTTCAAGGCTGTTACGGCTCGGTTGGCGCTGACCTATGGTCCCGGACAGTCAGAAGATTTCTTCATACCCCATGCCATTGGCCGCCTGTTGCGGAAAGCCCCGGTTTTCCTTCATCGTCCACATGATCGGCGTGATCTGATACATATTGACGACATAGTCGAAGCGCTGCTTTTGATTGCTGACGCGCCGGACAAGGCGGGGTCGGTCATCAATGTTGTTACTGGCGATGCTCCGGATATGGCCGCAGTCGCAGGAGAGTTGCAGGTGTTGACCGGAGCAGCTCTGGATTTGGTTTCTTCTGCGCCGCCGAAGGATGACCCGGTATTGTTGGTTTCGGATCCTTCACAGATGGCGGAACGTTATGGCTGGTCGGCAAAAATCGCTTTGCGTGAAGGCCTTGAAAGGACGGTTCAATGGACAAAACAGTCACAACAAGCGGAGATGAACGCGTGACTTTGGTTTCAATCCTGATCCCCGCTTTGAACGAAGAAGATAACGTTCGCACGGCCTATGAACGTGTGACCAAAGTGTTTGATGATCTGCCCTCTTATGAGCCCGAGATCATTTTCACTGACAACCATTCCACGGATCGTACATTTGAAATCCTGTCGGATATTGCTGCTGCTGATCCCCGTGTCCGGGTTATCCGGTTTGCCCGCAATATGGGATATCAGTCATCAGTTCTGACGGCCTATCGATCCGCAAACGGGGCCTGTTCGATCCAACTGGATTGCGACATGCAGGACCCGCCCGAGCTGATCCCGCAGATGCTGGATACCTGGCGACAGGGATATCACGTGGTATACGGCATTCGCCGTAGCCTGCCGGACGGACCCATCGTCGCTGCCGCGCGGCGCGGCTTTTATGCGTTGATCGATATGATCAGCAATGATGATTTGCCGAGAAATGCGGGCGAGTTTCGGCTGACTGACCGGCGTATTCTGGACGAGCTGCGCCGGGTCGATGATCGCTCTCCTTATGTTCGCGGGTTAATCAGTGGGATGGGTTTCCGCCAGATCGGCTTTGAATATGATCGCAATGCGCGCACCGCTGGCGAGTCGAAATTTCCGTTTCGGGCCATGCTGTCGCTTGCTGTCGACGGGTTGATCAACCACTCGCTTCTGCCCTTGCGCCTTGCCTCGATGATTAGTCTGACGGTTGGCACAGGGACTTTTTTGCTGATGATCGGATATGTGATCGGCAAGCTGTTCTTTGGCCAGAACTGGCCGGGCGGTTTTGCCACGACCACCATCCTGTTGCTGCTGTCGATGACCTTGAATGCGATGTTCCTGGGAATAATGGGCGAATATATTGGGCGGATTTTCCTGCAGTCCAAAGACTTGAATCGACCCATTGTCGAACAAGAGTTGAACCGTCCGGAAACTCTGGATCTGGTACAGCAAGCTGATCGTGTAAAAAGCGCCGCTGAGTGAAAAATGAAACTGTTATTGGTGCAAGCTGGGTTCGGAGCGGGCGGTGCGGAAAAGATCGCCGCAATGATCGCCGCGCATCGAATCTCGGCCGGGGATGAGGTTCACGTCGCCGGGATGGCGACAGAGGATTCTGGTTCCTACTTCGCCTATCCTGAGTGCGCGCATTTACACATGATTCAGCCGCTAAAGATCTCGCGGCGACTGACGCAGGCACGGCGCTACTTGCATATTCGCAAGGTCATCCGGGCTGTGCGTCCCGATCTGATCATCTCGTTTCTGACCAAGGTGAATGTGCTGACCATGTTGGCCGCGCGTGGAACCGGGGTGCCCGTCGTGATCTCTGAGCGGAACAATCCGCTGGTTCAAAGCGGAAATCCCATGTGGCTGAAAGCGGTGAACAGGCTTGCGCGGGGGGCATCCGGAATTGTCATGCAGACCGAACGTGCGCGTTTGGATTTGCCTGCGGACCTGATCCCAAAGGCCAGTGTAATCCCCAATCCATGTGCTCCGCTGGGGGGGATCCACATCGGGTCCGGACAGACCCGGCTTGTGGCTGTCGGGCGTTTGGATCGTCAAAAGGGGTTCGATATGCTGCTGCGGGCAATGCCCGAAGTGCTGCGCGACAACCCAGACATCCGGTTGACGATCTTTGGCGAGGGCCCAGAGCGCGACGCGTTGGAACAGCAGATCTCTGCTGCGAATTTATCGGATGTCGTATCATTGCCCGGCGCCAGCCCAAAACCCGGAGACTGGATGCAAGACGCGGATATTCTTGTATTCCCGTCTCGCTTTGAAGGGTTCCCGAATGTAGTTGCCGAGGCCACGGTCACAGGTCTGCCGGTCATATCGTTCGATTGCGCCTATGGGCCACGGGAATTGATCCGCGACAGGGAAAACGGATTGCTTGTTCCGGCCGAGGATGTTGCCGGTCTGACCAAGGCGATTTTCAGCCTGTCAAAGGATGATGCCTTACTGAATAAAATGCGTCAGAATGCGCGCCATAACAGGGAATGGCTGGAACCGCAGCACGTCCTGTCGGACTGGGATTCTTTGATTGCCAATGTGCAAATCGGAGTTGCTGCCAAAGCCGGCACGGCTAAAGGTCTGACAGAACTTCTGTAAGCTGGCCTAAGCTGGTGACCGTGGCATATGCGGCATGCTTAGAACTGGGTGGAATCGGATCATGCACAGCCCCGGGTCGGAGGATTTGAACCGTCCGCCAGCCTCGGGCATTCGGGGTGATAAAGTCCTTGGCCGGATTGTCCGCTACATAGACCATTCTGCGCGGGTTTTGCGCGGCCAATTCCATCTCTTCATAGGCGCGGGGATGCGGTTTCCCGTAGCCATCCGGCCAGGCGCCGGTCGGGCGGATATGCGCAATAAAGCGGTCCAGATCCAGCGCGGCGATCTTGTTGCGCTGCATCTTTTCGGGCCCGTCGGTGATCAACCCCATCGGCTGATCTGCGTTTGTCAAAAACCGCTCGGCGTCTTCGCACAGCGAAATGAGGGGCGGGTGTGATCGGTATTTGGTGATCAGGTCCTGTATGAAAGAATCGGTCGCATCAAGGCCGGTCTGCGCGCAAGCCACATTGAATATGCGTCGTCTTTCCCCCGCATTGTACGCGGCCTGACACCGTTGTCCGAACCCTTCAGCGCCGGTTTTTTCGTGGACCCAACCGTTCAGCCAGTTATAGCCGCTAAAGGCAAAATCTCGCTCCAGATACAGGGTGTCGTCCAGATCAAATACCAGCATCAGCCCTGATACACCGCACTGTCATATCGTATCATTTTCACACCATCGCGCCAGTTGTTATGAGCGGTTGACGGTAATTCGGCGACCTCTTCCAAAAGCCACTGTGCGAACTGTGCGCCCGCATGATCGGCCAGAGGGTAGCCACCCCCGAAACGCGCATTGATCTCAAGCACTGCGGGGCCATGTTCTGGGTCATCGATGATCTGAAAACAGGCGACACCGCGCAGATCGGGCAGGGCCTGTGCAATGCCTTCGGCGATGGTTTGCAGATCATTGCGTCGCCTGGTTTCACCCTTTTCAACCTCACCGGCGCGAATTTGAATGCGCAGATGCGGGATCACCGTGCAGAGCTGACCCGAGGCATCTACAAACATGTTGATTGTGTATTCCGGTCCGTTCAGCTTGTCCTGAAAGATCATCGGTTCGGGGAATTCAGAGGGGACATCAGCGAGGGTTTCGAATACATCCAGCCCCCGGCTTGCACTGCCGCCACTTGGCTTTGCAAAGATGGGCCAACTGATGTCTTGTGGCCGCTCTAGCAATTCCTGATGATCCAATGTGCGCGGAACTGGAACCCCGGCTTCGGACAGTTTCTGGATTGTCAGGCGCTTGTCCCGGACAACCTCAATCACGTTCACTGGCGAGACATGGACTCGCGCGCCCAGATTGGCAAAGGCGGGCGCGGCCTGTGCCAGGGGCATCAGTTCCGGGTCGATTGTGGGGATCACCAGGCTGACCCTGTGTTGACGCACAATCTCGAGGATCGAGGTTGCATAGTCGGGGCTGTCACATCGCGGCACGGCGGCGGCGTGATCGGCAAGCGCGCAAGCCGCGCTTTCATCTGGGTTCAGGTCGCAGGCGATGATGGTCAGATCTATATCCAGACGGTCCGCAGCCGCCCTGAAGCATTGCAGTAGGCCAACACGGCGACCCGCCGACGTAATCAGGATTGTCAGACATTTTCGCGCCATCGGAAACTCACCAATTCATAAACAATTATACGTGCTTAACCTAGCACAGGGTGTCTTGCCCTGTGAACGGGGTAGGGGTGAGTTTGCCTCAATATTGTTTTGAGTTGCGGCAATCCGACAGTGCGGACCCTGCCAGAGATATGCAGCAGTGCGGTTCAATGAAAATCCCGGCTTGGAAACAGCCGCTTTGCCTGATCCCGTGGGTGCATTGCCCTGGCAGGATAGCGGGATTTCTTCGGTGTATCATCAGTGCGGGACCCTTCGGTGCTTAGGACCTCTGGTTGCGGGTGCCCCAATTCGGAAAGCTTATGTGACATGTCCTGAACGTCCTGGGCGATCAGGTGCACGATAATCCCTTCACGCTGCAGATACCCTGTGATCCGCAGCAGGCGCCCGCCCATCACGGCCCGGCGGAAACGCTCATAAACCTTGGGCCAGACCACCACATTGCTGACCCCGGTTTCATCCTCTAGCGTCAGGAAAATTATACCCGACGCCGTGCCCGGCCGCTGACGGGTGATAACCAGACCACAAACGCTGTGCCGCCCCAGGGGCACCTCTAGCAAGGCGACATGTGTGGTCAGCCCTGGCAGAGAGGGGCGCAGCAGTTCCATCGGGTGGGCCCGCAGGGTCAGGCGGGTGGCAACATAATCCTCGACCACCTCTTCGCCCAGCTGCATGGCGGGCAGGTTGACCGGGGGTTCGTGAACCGTTTCCCCGTCAATCGGATCATTGAACAAGGGCAGAGGTTTGGGGCTTTGAATGGCTTTGACCTGCCAGAGTGCATCGCGCCGGGTCAGCCCCATATCGGAAAAAGCGTCTGCCTCGGCCAAGCGCGTCAGTACATCAGGCCGCAGCCCCGCACGCAGCCACAGCGCCTCTGGATCCTGATAGCCATTGCCGCGGGCGGCCTCAATCCAGCCGGCGTCTTCTTCCCTGAACCCCTTGATCTGGCGGAATCCCAGCCGCAGCGCCAGCGCGCCATCGGGGCGGCGTTCCAGTATATTGTCCCACTCGGAATGATTGACGCAGATAGGGCGGATTTCGACCCCATGCTCGCGGGCGTCGCGCACGATCTGAGCGGGCGCGTAAAACCCCATGGGTTGAGAGTTCAAAAGCGCGCAGGCAAAGATCGCCGGGTGATGGCGTTTCAGCCAGGCCGAGACATAGGCAAGCATGGCAAAGGCCGCCGCATGGCTTTCCGGGAACCCGTAATCGGCAAAGCCTTCGATCTGGGAAAAACACTGCTCAGCTACTTTGATGTCATAGCCGTTACCCAGCATCCCATTGATGAATTTATCCCGGAATGTGCCGATTGTGCCCATTCGCCGGAACGTGGCCAATGAGCGGCGCAGATGGTCGGCCTCTTCCGCCGTGAATCCGGCCCCGACCACGGCAATCTGCATGGCCTGTTCCTGAAACAGGGGGACGCCCAATGTGCGCGCTGTCACCTGTTCCAGTTTCGGGCCAAAGGGTTCGGGGTTTTCCAGCCCATTGCGTCGCCGGATATAGGGCTTCACCATATCCCCTTGAATGGGGCCAGGGCGCACAATGGCAACTTCGATTATCAGGTCATAAAGCTCGCGGGGGCGCATCCGGGGCAGGAAATTCATCTGCGCCCGACTTTCGACCTGAAAGACGCCGATCGCATCCGCCCGGCAGAGCATGTCATATGTGGCGGTGTCGTCCTGAGGCACCTTGGCGATGCTCAGGGTCTGGCCTTCATGCTGTTGCAGCAGGCCAAAGGATTTGCGCAGACAACTGAGCATACCAAGCCCCAGCACATCGACTTTCAGGATGTTCAGAGCATCAATATCATCTTTGTCCCAGCAGATGACGGTGCGGTTTTCCATTGCGGCATTTTCAATCGGGCAAAGCTCGTCCAGGCGTCCTTTGGTGATCACAAAACCACCAACATGCTGGGACAGATGGCGGGGAAAGCCGATGATTTCGCCAATCAGATGAATGGTTTGCATGAGGCGCCGGTCGCTGAGGTCCAGCCCCAGCTCGCGAATACGGTCCAGATCAACGCCGCCATTGCTCATGCCCCAGATCTGGCTCGACAGCCCAGCGGTCACATCCTGCGACAGCCCCATGACCTTGCCCACCTCGCGAATGGCTGCACGGGTGCGGAAATGGATGACAGTTGCGCAAAGACCAGCACGTTCGCGGCCATATTTCTCGTAAATCCACTGGATCACCTCCTCACGCCGCTCATGCTCGAAATCGACATCAATATCCGGCGGCTCGCCCCGGTATCTGGACACGAACCGTTCAAAGACCATGGCGATCTGGTTGGGGCTGACATCCGTGATGCCCAAGAGGTAACAGAGCACCGAATTGGCCGCGGACCCGCGCCCCTGACACAGAATGCCCTGCGACCGGGCATATTGTACGATGTCATGTACAGTCAGGAAATAAGCGGGAAACTGCAGATCCGCGACCACCGCCAGTTCCTTGCGCATCAGCCCGACCACCGTGTCGGGCGGCCCTTCGGGGTACCGGCGCTGCAACCCTTCGTGTGCCAGACGTTCCAGACGCGTTTGCGGATGTTCCCCGCTTGCAATCTCATCGGGGTATTCATACGAAAGCTCCGCCAGATCAAAGCTGCACCTGTCGGCAATCTCCATCGTGCGCCGCAAGGCGCTGGGGTGATGGCGGAACAGCCGGACCAGATCATGGCCGGATTTGAGGCGGCGTTCGGCATTGGCCAATGCGCGTGTACCGATCTGATCAATCGTAATATTTTCGCGCATGCAGGTCAGGGTATCGGCCAGTTGCTTGCGGTGGGCGCGGTGCATCAGAACATCCCCGACCGCCACCATGGGGGCGCAGCTCTTCTGGGCCAGTTGGGCGCATTCGGCCAGGTAGGCCTGATCGCTGCCGTCATAGCGCGGAACAGCGCCCAGAAAAACATGATTGGGAAAGCGCCGTCGCACGGTCTGAATATCTGATGCGGCCTCTGACAGGGTGGTCTGGGGCAGGGCGATCAGGATCATGCCCTTGCAAGCCGTCAGCATGTCTTGCGTATAGAGCTCGCAATCGCCCTTATCTGTACGCCGTTTGCCCAGAGTCAGCAGGCGGGCCAAGCGTTTGTAGGCTGCCAGATCACAGGGCAACGCCACCCAATCTACCGCACTGTCGCGCAGCAGCAGCCGGCAGCCAGTAATTAGTTTAGGCAGAACAGTACAGTCCGGTTTCGGAAGCGCCTGCCTGTGGCCAACCTCTTGCCGGGAGGAGGAATCAACCCGATATTCAGATCTGATTTGAAGGGGCTGTTTGGTCTGTCGTTTAAGCTCTCGCAGTGCCGACCATGCGCGCACAACCCCTGCCAACGAATTGTGATCCGTGATAGCTATTGCCGACAATCCCAGCTCGGCGGCGCGCAGGACAAGCTCTTCGGGGTGGGAGGCCCCGGTCAGAAAGGTGAAATTCGTGGTGACACAGAGTTCGGCATAACCCAGCCCCTGTGCATGGGGCTTTGGCATATGGCGGTGCAGGGCGTCTGTCGGGCGGTTTGCTGTGATCATGCGAACTCTCCCTGTACAAACCAGCCCGGATTCTGCGGCGTGTAAAACAGCCAGAGCCTGCGCCCCTGCGTGGTTTCCACCCGCCAGTAATCCCGCAGACCGGACCGCCAGCTTTCATCCTGATGCCACCACTCGGGCGCGATGCGTTCGGGGCCCGTGGCATGGCCGGTTGTCAGGGGCATGCGTCTCCAGCGGAACCGCGCGGGCGGATGTGGGCCGGTTGCCGCAATCGGTTCGGGTGGAAACAGGCAGAGCGGTCGTGGGTTCAGGCTGCTCCACCCGCTGGAGGGGCTGGAATAGGCGGCGGCCGCGATGATGAAACTGTGCTCGGGAATATGGCTGTCCGCAGGTAGGAAACGTTGAATGTTCTCCAGCCCGACCCGGGTGCCCAGCCGGGTGATCAGATCATCCAGCCGGCTCTTGCTGTGGTCCGACACATGGCTGATTTGTTGTACTGGCAGCGCTTCAACCCCGGTAGCCTCCAACCGCATTTGATCAATGCCAAAGCCAGCATCTATTTCCCCCAAACCGCGTTCGAACAAAGACAGGATACGCTGAGGATCGCGCAGAGGTCGGGCCAGACGCAGTTCAACCAGCTGGCAGTCCTGGTCCACCCGACGCAATGTCATGCAAAGTTTCCGGGCGCCCATCTCTTGCGCCTTCAGCTTGGCGCAGAGCTGGGCCAACAGCCGTTCGGTACCAGCCATCACGTCCGACAGTAATCCGATGGGGTCCGGCAGGGTCATGCGCACCGCGTAATGGGGGGGATCGGACAGCGGCGTGATTGCTTCGGGTTGCGCGCCCAGAGCCTGATCCAGCCTGAGCAGCAGACCGGGACCAAAACGCCGTGTCAGCGGTGCGCGCGGTGCTGCCGCCAATGTACCAATTTTGCGCAGGCCCATGCGCTGTAAGGCGACCGAGGTCTTCTCATCCAGACGCAAGGCCGCCACCGGCAGCAACTTTAGGGCCGTCAGCATATTGCCAGAGGCTGCGACCCCCTCGTTATAACGGGCAAGCGCCCAAGCCGCACCGCGCGTATCCCCCAACCCGATCTGCACCCAGAGCCCTGCGCGCGCAAACCGTCCGCGCATATCAGCCAACATCGCCTCTTCGCCGCCAAAGAGATGGGCTGACCCGGTGACGTCAAGCACCAGCCCATCCTCGCCTTCCATCCCCACCCAGGGGCAATAGCGCGTTGCCCAGCGACGCAGGATGTGCAGGAAACGCATATCGGCCTGAGGATCGGCTGTGCAGCTTTGCAAAGCGGGGCAAAAGGCGCGCGCATCCGCATAGGACATGCCCTGATGCAGCCCCTGTTCCGCAGCCTGAGCGTTCAGGCAATAAATACGATTGGCATTCTGTTGTTTGAGCGTCAGGACAAAGGGCCCATTCACCAGGCGTCGACGCAGAACCCGGTCGCTTGCCAACCGAGGAAACCACAATGAAACGACGCGACGCTGCATTCCATCGAACATGCCAGATACCAATATGTTCTTGATTTGTTCTTTTTATGCTTCCGCTTTTACAGAGTCGAGTCTTTTGGATCAAACGCCGGCAGATAGTGCCACCGGGACCAAGTTGTTTCGGCTTCGAAGGGAAGGTCGGCCCTTTTAGGCATCAAACCGCGGCAGCCATTATTCGGACTCTCATTCTTGTCGCAAAAATCTTTGGATCTTGAAAAAAGACAGGGCCGGTCCAAAGACCGGCCCTGCGACTGTTCATATGTATCGGTATTAGTTCGACGCGGCGTTCAGCTTTTCGTTCTGTTCACGCAGCGTGTCCGAGATGATCGCGTACCATTCGCCGGATTCACGCATTTCGTTCAGGCCCTTGTTGACCATAGCGATGTATTCACGTGCAAACGGGTTGGTGCGGTGAGCAAGGAAGCTCATCGAGGACAGCGTGGAAACATAGGGGTTTTCTACGATATCTTCCGAGGTCAGGCCCATGTCCTTCATGGTTGCGGCGAAAAGATCGACCTCGAACGCGGCCACATCGGCTGAGCCGGTCAAAACGGCATCCAGACACTCGCGGGCCGAGCTGGGGTGAACCAACGTCAGGTTATCGGAATTCAAGCCAACTTCTTCAAGTACAACCATGCTCCAGCCGTCCATACGACACAGGGTTGCACCTTTGAGGTCTTCGAAGGCCGTCGCTTGTGAGTATTCGCTTTCCGGCAGAGTGAAGAAACCGCCGACGATGTCATAGACCGGAACCGAAGCAACAAACTCGTTGCACCGGGATTCAGTCGCTGCAGACCACTCATAGGTGTGATTTGTACAATCTGGAACTGTCCAGGCGATCGAGATGTCGAATGCGCCGAGCGGCAAGAGAGTTTCCAAATGCGAAGTCCAGTCGTCGACAAAGCTGACCGAGAAATCACGGCTGTTGCCGGCACGCTGAAGACTTGTGGTCGCCAGGCGGGTCATGATCCCACCACCACTCAGACTTTCGGTCGTGAATGGCTCCCATCCGTTACCCGCAACCAGCTTGATTGGCGGGGCGTAGACGTTCGAACGTTTCACACTGGCCGCACGCTTTTCTTCTGCTGCGATCAGTTCCTGTGCTGACTGGCCATTCGGCAGACTGCCGTCTTCACAGGGCAAGGACAGAACCAATCCAGGCGCCAGCGCGTTTGGGTTGGTGATGATGTTGCGGTTGGCGTTGAAGATCGGCTGATAGTTCGAGGTGCCATAAGCCGCGATGGCGATGGTCGCCATCGTGTCACCATCCGCGACGGTATAGTTGCTACAGGCGTCCTGTGCTGCGGCAGCTCCGGCGCTCAGGGCGGTGACGGCGGTGGCCGAAATCACGACTTTCTTCAGGTTAAATTTATACATGTCCACTTCCTCCAGACTTTTTTGAGTTTAGGCCAATAAGGGCCTTAGCCATTTTCCATTTGATAACGCAGAGCGGTTGAGACGATGTCGCGCCACTCGCCTGATTGCTGCATGATCGCCAGACCCTGATTAAGCGTTTCAAGGATCGCTTCTCCATCAGGATTATCCTTATGAGTCATGATGTTAAGAGACTTGATCGCTGCCAGGTTGGGGTTTTCTACAATGCGATGCTCGTAACCCAGCCGACCGATTGCCTCGACGGCCAGATGGGCCTCAATTGCGGCAATGTCGGCGGTTCCATCCATCAATGCATGGAAACATTCATCCGGCGAAACCGGGCGCAGCATCGTGATCGCGGGCTCGTACAGCCCCACCGCGTCCATATGCGACAGGGACCAGCCCTCGGGTCGGCAGATGGTTGCACCGGCAAAGTCCGCATATGTCAGGGTCTCTTCATAGCCCGAACCTTCGCGAGCAAAGAACGTGTCCACAACTTCATAGAACGGGTTCGAGAAATTGTAGGTTTCACAACGTGAACGGTCATTTTCAGACAGTGCATCTGCGTCGTCACAATCTGGACGCGACCACGGGAAGGTCGCGTCAAATGCCAGCGTCGGCATCAACAGATCCAGATGTGAAGACCAGTCATTGACGAACTGAATCTTGTAGGACTGTTCCGGCGCTGCGCGCAACATCGCGGTTTCAACAAGATTTGTATATAGACCACGATGCGGCAGAGCTTCATCCGTGAACGGGGAATAGTTGCCGCCAGTGATCAAAATCAACTGACGGTCCCGGATTTCAGGACGTTCACCGGTACCTGCATTGCGGATTAGGGCAGCACCTTCAGCACGCGCGGCCTCGATCTCATCCTTGGCCGCAGCCTTGGCGGCGATGACCGCCTCTGCTTTGGCTTCGGCCACGCGGGACTCGGCTTCGGCGATAGCTTTGGCAGCGCGATCTTCCGCAGCCTTGACAAGTTCGGCGGCCATTTCGGCGGCCATTGCTTCGGCCTCTGTCTGCGGCACGGCAGCTGCGCGCCCGATATCTTCCAAACACGGAAGGGTCAAAACGTCGCCGACGCGGATGACATTGGGATTATTTCCGATTACATCGCGGTTTGCCTCGAAGATGATCCGAAAATCTTCGGTCGAATAGACTGCGATGGTCAGTTCCCGCAGGCTGTCGCCTCGCTGGATTTCATAGGTTGAGCATGCTTCTTGTGCCGAAGCAGCGCCCGTCGCGGCAGCTAGTGCCAGGCTGGATATGATCAGATGGAGTTTCATTGGTCCGGTTGCTTTGCCTCTAGTCGTTTCTTCTGAGTTTGATGACGCCAATCGACGTATTGTCTTGATCCGGGTCGTTCCTGGTTCTCAGTGCCCGCAACAGCGCATCCGCAATATCTTGAGCCAGCGCATCTTCGTTTTCCTCAAGAATTGCCTGAATTTCTGTGTTGCTCAGATATTGCAGCCCATCACTTCCCACGATCAGCACATCCGCAGTGCTAAGACCCAATGGTTCTTCCGGGCAATCGACCTTGGGAATTGCGGCGCCCATTATCACCGAAGTCAGTTGGTTTCGGTCGGGGTGAGACGACGCCTGGTCTGGCGTAAGGGTACCTGCAGCAACCTGAGCATCAATCATCGGAGCCATCGAATGGTCTTCGTTGATTTGGCTGAGGGTACGGTCGCGATAGAGATAAAGGGGGCTGTCGCCAATCGAAATCCAGAAGACGCGCTTTTCCAGCAGCAAAACTCCCAACATGGTTGATCCCATGTTGAAATCTTCACCCTGCTCCTCGCAGTAAGTCGAAATCGCGGCATTTGCCTGCATGGCTGCCAAGGGTAAGGCGTCGATCAGCGCAGTCTCAGCCGGAGCGTCTGCTTCAAGTTCGGTATCCAGTGCATCGCGCCAGGCTTTGACTACCAGTTCAGATGCCACTTCTCCTGCCGCATGCCCACCCATTCCGTCCGCGACGATGACATAGCCCGCATCCGCCGCGTCGAACATACGCGACGCGACCGCGTCTTCCTGCGTGTCGCGCTGACCCTGATCCAGGATCAGCGCAAGATCATATGCCGGGGTCGCCAGCATCAATTAAACATCCCGCCAATCAAAGCCGTCATCGCAGAAGGCTGCAAAACGGATTGAGGTTTCACTGATCCGGATAAGATCGCCTGTGGAGAGTGGAACCGTGCTGAGAACGGGTTTGCCGTTCAGGCGCACCAGATTGGCCTTGCCGCCGTGGCCCAGATAGCATTTGCGGTCTTCCGGGTCATAGGCAATTACCGCATGGTTGCTGCGGGAAATCCCAGTGTCGCCAAAGTCCAGCTGGATCGCCTGGTCATCATTACGCCCAATCTGCATCAGGCCTTCTGTCAGCGTAACGCTGGAACCGCGGCCGGGGCCGGAAGTTACAACAAGCCATCCTACCGGGAATGTCGCCTGCGCGGTCTCGGTCTTGGCCATAGCCACCGGCTCGGCTGTTTCCATCAGGTCCTGAACATGCGTATCCGCGCGCTCGAAGCCCAGGAAGGTGGTTTTCACACGGCTGCGTCTGTCTTCTTTTGCCGCAGGAGCAGGCTGAGGTTGTGCCTCGACCTCCGGGGCAGAAGGCGCTTCTGGTTCCGGATCAACTGTCTCGACGACTACGTCTACGACCGGTTCTTCCATCGCCATTTCAGGCGCGGGATCTTCAATCGTGGCTGTCAGTTCTTCGGTTGGCACATGCAGTGTCACAACCGGTTCGTCGTCCTTTGGGTCGGCATCAACTGTAACCTCGGTGGCGCTTTGCACTTCGGCGACCACTTCCTCGACGATAATCTCATCGGCAGTGGCTTGTTCAGCTTCGGAGAACACCGGCATCTTGCCTTCGGGTAATAGTTCTTCGCTTTCATCGTAGCTATCAGCAGCAATGTTGCCGCCTGCCAGTGCGTTACGAAGTGCGTTGAAATCCGCAATCGGTTCAGCGTTATCAGACTCAGGTGACGCGACCTCCTCGGTTTCGGTCTCTTGAGGTTTGCCGGCACCTTCGAGAAGCCGGCTAAGGGGGCTTTTATATTTAAACATGGTGTCGACACCTTTGTTTCTTGGCACAGGAACTACGTCCCATGGGGCTGCTACTCACCTCTGCACGTTCGGCACACAGGCACTGATGATTGGGAACAAAAAACTCATTTACCTTCTGCGACGGGCCGGTCCCCGTCAGAGTGATGGCTTTCGCTTCACTCTCAGCAAACACACACAGGCAGATCACAATCAGACCGGATCATTACTCCTGTACCAGGGGCATAACCGCACCCGTTTCAGTACCGTTGCGCAGAACTGTAAAGCGGGCTTCGGACTGGTTTTCAGAAACAAGGAGCTGCAAAAGCGCGTCCAGCCCTTCAGGGTTGGTAATGTTCTGACCGGTATGATTTTCCGAGATCAGTACATCGCCTTTGCGCAGGCTGCCTGCTGCGGGTGCGTCTGGTGCAGTGTCAACAACAGTTGCCCAGCCGTTTCCATTGCTGTTCCTGATAGTGAACACATAACCATTCTCGAGACCCAACATGCGAATGGCGGGCAGGGCCAGCAATCCGTTCTGCGCACGGGTTTTTCCGAGTTCCCGATAACGGGCAGTGATGCGGATATACCCATCCGGATCGACCTTCAGGTCATCCAAAATCTGGGCGGCAAAACTTGCATCAGCCTGGACCGGCACTCCATTCACAGTATAAATTGACGCCCCATGTTGCACCCATTCTCCGATCACGGAAGTATCCAGCGTGGGGTCAATGCCGGTCACGACAACGACGCTGCCAGTCGAGGCGCGGCGTTTCGAGGTCTGGAACGGTATTTCCACATCCCAATGAGAATACGCAATCTGCGTTTCTGCCGGCTGGCCAGCAGCAGCGCTGATTTCTACCGGGTCGGCAGCAACCGGGGCTGCCTCGACAGGTTGCGCTTCGGCGTTTTTCGCCGTGAGGGTATCCGTCTGCTCAACAGGTTCTGCGCTTGCGACTTCTTGTTCTGGTGCTTCAGCTTCCGCAGCGGCCGGTTCTGCCGTTTCCACGACCTCTTCCGCAGCGGCCGGTGCCGCCGTTTCCACGACTTCTTCCGGCTGTTCCGAGGCTGGTGCCTCTGTCTCGGTCACTTGGACCGGCGCTGCTGTCGGTTCGGGGGTTTCTTCGCTGCCACTGAACAAAACGAATCCGCCTGCAGCCAAGGCAACCACCACCGCAGCAGCGCCTGCGATGACTTTACCGCTGCCGCCTGATCCGTTCTTGACGATCGTATCGACCGCAACCGCGGCCTCTTCTTTTTGTGCAAACTTGGCCAGATCGCCCTCTGACTTATCCTCATTACCCAGGGCAATGTCAGGGTTCCCAGCCAACAAGGCAGTCACCACCGCCTCGGCATTTTCACTTTCGGCTTTGATCCGGGCTTGCTCTTCGACTTCGTCCTTACGGTCCATCGCCACGATGACCGAGACCGGACGATAGGCGAAGGAGTCAAACATGACGCCGGGACCACGGAACATCCGCAGCCAATCCAGGGCCGTTTGCAGACGATCTGTTGCGTGAACTTCCATCGCTTTGTCGACCGCTTCAAGGAACCCATCGGGATAGCCGCTGTACTGACCTGCGAGGGGCGTATAGGGATCATCCTGGCCATTGTTGAAGGCATTCAGTCGGGTTTGCCCGTCGATCGGACGTTCGCCACTGATGGCGTGATAAAGCGTCGCCGCGAGAACATAGAGGTCGCTGCTGGGTCCCTGATCTGCGCCGCGTACATAGAATTCGTGCGGGGAATAGCCGTCTTTGATAACGCGCAAAGTCAACAGGGCAGCAGATTGATTGGCTGCCTGTTCGCGCGCGGCACCAAAGTCGATGAGGACCGGGTCTCCGTTTTGGTCAATCAGAATATTGTCCGGTGAGATATCGCGATGCAGCATTCCGCTTTGGTGGATGAACGAAACGGCCGACAGCATTTTCTCGGTGACTTGGACAATGAAATCCGGGCCCGCGTCGTTTTCGGGGTTCTCGGAATAATCCAGAAGATCGCAACCCCGGATCAGGTCCATTGCGATATACGCCGTATCGTTGTCTTCAAAGACCTGATGTACGTCAACGATATTGGGATGAACCAGTCGGGCGTGATTGCGCGCTTCCTGAATGAACAGATCGATGATCGCGCGCAGATCTTCTTTGTGGTCGGGATTGATGGGTTCAACCGCGTCACCATTCCGACGGCACAGAGCGCCTGGATAGCACTCTTTGATCACGACATCGCGTTCTAGGCTGTCGCGGGCCAGGTAGGTAATCCCAAACCCGCCATTGCTGAGGAAACGAAGGATCTCATACTGCCCGCGCAACAGCTTTGCGCCAGGTTCAAGTCCCTCAATCTTAGGTTCGTCGTGCGTTGCACCGACAGCCTGGTTATGGCTCATTTCATTCCGCCCGTTCTAATCGTTTTGCGGCAAAAAACCTGGGCAAATAGCCCGCAAACACACAACCAAAAACAACCGCAGGACACTCAAGTCGGTTAGACGATTCAAATTTGACTTTATTGGGGCCGCCTGATGGCTTCACTAAGGATCGTTTTTGCGATTGATCTATATGTAGTGTTTATTTGACAGTTTATACTACATATAGAAATATATTGTGAAAAAATCGAAAGCTAAAAACAAATTCTTAAGGATTGGTCTACAAATTCGAAACAATAGATTCGTAGGAATCGCTTCTACGATTCGCGGAATTGCCGCTCAGCCTTGAGCGAAAATTTCAGGTTCCGGTCTTTGGTTGTGCCGATTCAACCCGGCTGCCGGCCCAAGCAAGGTTGTCACTCAGCTGTGCCAGAATGCTAATCGCATCCTTCAGTGGCGCAACGCCGCTTTCGAACTGAAGCAAAAGCAACAAGTCCGTGGCCTTTTCGAACTCACCCGGAATCCAATCCGCCGTCGGGTCAATCTCGCCATCGTTTTCCAGGCGCTCGGCAAAGTCCTCAACGATTTCCTGACAGCTTTGCAGGAAAGCCGCAGGCTCCATATTTGAGGTTTCCCGCAGGTCTTCATAGATACTGGCAATCGCGGCAAGCCAGTCTTCCAGGATCGGATTGTCGATAGGGGGTAGCACGTTTTCCAGCGTAGCCTGCATAGAGGGCGCGTCGAGGGCGGCTATGTCCGGCACCTGAACGTCAATCGATTTCAGATAGGGCAGAAAGTGCCGTTCCAGATCTTCGCGCGCCGAACTCAGGTCTGCCTGTCGCCGGTTCGAAGCAATATCAAGCACCTGTTCGGCCAGCCCCTGTCCACCGCAGGTTTCCCAAAGGGCGAAATCCGGTTCTGGCTCTTGCGCCATGGCACGGACAGCCACTGGGGTGCCGATCGGCACAACCGAGCGGAACATATTGCGCTTTTCTTTGTTCAAGCGAGCCAATACCCGGTCAAGCGCGTCGCGTACCGGAGGCAAATCTGTATGTGTCACAGCCAATATGCTGTTTGCTCGCAACTCTTCCGGAACCTTGGCCCAAAGATGGCGTTCCGTTTCGCGCCATGCATTTGTGCCGTTGGTGCACCAGATTGCGCAATCCACAAATTTGAGCAGATCGAGCGTCGGTTTATAGGTATCATCCAAAGCGCCTGACCCAGGCAGATCGTAGAGCGATATCTCTTGCAGGGCAGGGGTGTTCAATCCAACAGAGATAAAGTCGGGTTCGTCTTTGGCGGCCTTTTCAAGTGCAATTCCGGAATAGACCTTAGGTTCACGGTCCCACCACCCGACAGTTGTTTCGGGGGTTTCGGAATATGCCACAATAACGAGCGGCAGTTTCAGATGTTGCGGCCCGGTAGGCAGAATATCTGCGCCGGCCAACATGTTGGCCAGGCTGGATTTTCCCGCCCCAAATTCTCCGGCGAATCCAATATTGACCGCGTTTGACAAGCGTTCGGCATGCGCCAAGGCGCGGGCGCGCATATCTTCGAGCGCCACGTCGCTCGGCAGGCTTTCGGTCGCGGTCAGAAAGCGCTCGAGCTGCCTCACTTCCTTGTCGGTTCCGGGAAATTCGATCATTCCGCTGCCTCTGCTAGTCTTTCATCTGTTCGATGCTGGCTGAATAGGGTGCCCAGCTCGTCAGAAATATGTTGTGCGTGGTTGAAGGCGGCTTGCGCCTCGGCCCGGGCATTTGTTTCGCCGGTTCCGGCACGATGTTCAAGATGTGTGGCGAGCAGGGCCAGATAATGGTCCAGCACGGTATTAAGCCGCTCGGTCAAATCACCGCGGGCGGTATCCACCAGATCATCTCCGATCATCTCAAACTCCTGAACGATCATGCGTTCGGCACGGGACACGACACTTTTACGCGAAATCAGCCGGGACAACCAGTTTACCCGAAGTTCGACAGTGATGCCACGGGTCAAAGCGGACGTGTCCGGACGGAACCAGCGAACTGCGCTGGTGTTCATCCGATTGTCGGTTGCGTCCTGCCAGCCGGGCAGAGCCCGCAGCGTGGCATTGCTTTGCATGTCGATTGCGTAGAGCTCGCTCAGCATTCTTTGGCGGACAACTTGGGTGGCCCCCTGAACAAGTTCGCGCATGCGGTCGCGCAGCGGCGTAAAATTCAGCTCGGTTTCTCCGGTTTTCGACAACAGCGGAGAATCTCCGTTCGGGCCGCGAACAACGCCCGACACGGCCTCGGCCACGGTGTCATCCATTACGCCTCTCAGGTTGGCCAGGACGTCATCCATTTCGTCAATGATCTTGGTGGTCTTGTCGCTGACCGAGTTCCGCAGATCGGCCAATATCCTGTTGTTTTCACCAGCGTCTTCTGCCGAGGTTGTGGTGTCGTTCTCGATCGCGCGCAGATGCGCTTTGGACCGGTCCAATTCACCTTGGGCAAAGCTGTTGAGATGCTGCCAGGCCATACGCAGTTGTTCATCGCGCGGGCCTTCTGTCAGCGCTCGGGTCACATGCCGGCGCAGATCGGGCAACCCGGAGGCGATCATAGCGGCAAAGCGCAAAACACCTTCGCGGCTGATCGGGCCGGGGCCTTGTTTGATCTCTTCGACACCGTCCAGATATTGCTTCATCTGATCGGGATGCGCGCGCAGCCAGGCCAGGACATCGTCGTGATTGATACCGGCTTCGTCACCGGTCAGGGCGTAATGCGCCCATTGGGCACTGCCGGTCAGCACGTCAATGTTCGAGTTCCCAAGCGCCTTCTCAAGCCCGTCCAGAACATCGGCCCGCACCTTGAAGGCATCTTCGGCACCATTTCCCAATTCGTCCACGCGGTTGATAAAAACCACGATCTGGCCCAGCTCCAGCGCTTGCATTAGGCGGAACAGTTTCAAGTCCGCCCGAGAAAGCGCCTGATGCGCCGACAGGACAACCACAAAGAAGTCGGACTCTTTGAGGTATTGGCGAGAGATCTCTTCGCGGATCAACAGAGGGTCATTTACGCCGGGCGTATCGGTGACCGTAAGCGGAAATGGGAAATGTCCGATGTCAAAATAGACCTCGGCCTTTCGGGTGATGTCGCTGTAAAGGCCCCGGTCCGATGCCGGATCATGTGTCCCACCCTCGGTCGGGTCATCGCCTGCGCAAACATAACGTGCCAAATCATCCGAATTCAGGTCTTCCAGATCATGATGTTGGCCCAGCAGCTGTTCATAGCTATCGCCCAGCCGAAGCTTGGCGCGGGTCTTCATTGCGTCGACCTGTTCTTCGATCATCTCGCGCTTATAACTGTCCTCGTCATCGGGGAACATGTTGCGCAGCTCTTCGCCTTCGGCAATCAGGGACTGCCACTGACGGTTGTCGAAGAAATGGAACTCGGCACCTTGCGTCCGGCCCGACGGGTGGCCGAAATGCATATCAGTGATTACGGTTGTCCAAGGGTTCACATCCGACGGCAGATATTCGGCCTGTCCGGTAAAACCATTGATCAGTCGGGATTTGCCGGCCTTGATCTGACCAACAAAAGCAATCGAGGGCTTCAGGTTCGAAAGATCACCAATGATCCGAGAGATAAACTGCCCGGTTTCGTCATTGCTGACGCCTTTCATCTCGTTGGCTATTCGAAGTAACTCGCGACGATTATTCTCACTCATAACACATACCCTGACTACTTAATTTCACGGATCGAATTCGTTGAAAAATTGAACTGTTGGCACCGGATCATTTTTCCGATCCCGTAACTGATTTCCAAAGGTTTACGACGGCTCCCAGTTTGCGCGCTTCATGAATGGCCAGCGCAAAATGTGACCCGTCATGCAGAACGGCAAGCGCATCCCCTTTGCCCCCTGAAGGCCGCATTACAATCAGCTGAGGATGATCCAGCGCGGTGGCGGCGTCACCGTCCCACCCAACAAGATCCTGTGTAAACTGACGAAGCAGATCCTGATCGGCGTGCATGGGTTGCCCGACGTCGCATACTCCTTCGAGCCGCAATATGGCTGCACCGTCTAAGGTGACTTCGGCGCGTCCCAATGCGAACCGTTCAGCGCCGTCAAAAAACGCGCTGGCAATGGTTCCGGCTGTCGCCCCGGCGGCGGGCGCTGGAATATCTGTTTCTTGCGGAGCAGGCGTGTCGGGAACCAAAGAAACGACCGTCTCGGGCGGCAGTTCGATAGTGCCGCAAGCCTTTGCAATCTCGCTGAAAGTCACACCGACATCATCGACCTCAAGCGCCGTGTCCGGTTGCAGAGAAAGCAGCTCCAACGGGGCAGGGGCTGCTGCAATATCGGACACCAATTCGGCCAAGCGGGTCGCAAGCTCTTCACGCGGAGTAGTTTCAAAATCCGGTATCATGCCCGAGCGGACCCGGAAAACATCAGTTACCCGCGAGCTGTTGACCTCCATTGCCAGACAATCACCATTGGCCGCGGTAAATTCCAGCCGACGCGGCAAAATGGTTCCGCGAATTGTACGCAGGATCTTTTCACGACGAATCTCAGTCGTCTCAGCAGCTAATGTAACCGTCGGATTCAAACGGGCGACCGACAACCGCCCGATGTCTTCGAGCATGTCCAGTATGTCAGTATCCATCATGCCGTGACCCCCTCTGGTCCCGTTATACAGCGGCCGTAACCGGCCCCAGGCTTATGTGCGATTTAGTAAGCGCCAGCCCCACATTGGCACTGTCGCGACAGATGTAGCAGACCACATGGTCCGGGTAGTCCGGGGTCCGCAGGAAAATATTCAGCCGATCCTTTGAAAACACTGCGATTTCGCCAAACCCAGGATTTTCCGTATCGTCGGCGTCGGTCGAACGCAGCAGATTCTCAAACGCGATCACACCGTGCCCCTGAAAAAGGTTGGCCACCGCAATGGCCAGAGTATCCAAGGCTTCGGCACTTTCCGAGTCTGTGACATGGGTGCCTAGCAACATACCTGTCTTCATGTCGACATACCCGGCTGCTATGCAGTCGGGTATGGTCGCCATCGCATCGTTTAATGCTGTTTCGATAGACATCAGTTGCCCTGTCTCCTAGGTTTCTCACGGCTAAAGTACATGTCGTTCAACACCCGTGTCTTCAGAGGTATTGGCCATGGGCCTTACCGCGTTATCTGATTTTCGCGCATTGTGTTCGGCCGTGATTTGGTCAAACTCCTCAAGAAATGCTTGAAATACCTTCTTCAACGCTTCTGGGTTAGTGGGCATGTCTTCGCCATCCGTGACCTCGCGCCACATCGCCGCCGCGCTAAGCGGGGTGTCGACGGACACGTTCACAATGTCTTCAAACGAGCCCGCGATTTCCGGTCTGCTCTCTGGCAGGGCGACAACCTGAGTGTTCACCAGGCCATTGGTTTCCGGCTCTGGTTCGAACTCATCCTCGGCATCATCCGATTGTTCAGCCATCAACGCTGTGATCGAGGATACGGAAAGTTCGACCGGGGTTTCTTCCGGCTCTGCCTGAGCGGTCTCTTCGGGCTCCGGAACATCTGTAAGCTGGTCCTCCAAAGAGGCCATGAATGTGTCAGCTTCGTCTTCGTCACTGAACAGGTTTTCTTCTTCAGCAACTTCGGCTTCCGCAGAAAGTGGCTGAACTTCAACAATGTCAGTTTCATCAATGACGGATACGGCCTGTGGGTCTGTTTCATCATCCTCGGTAGGAGCAACGGACAGATCGGCAACGTCCAAGTCCTCGGGAGTGGTCTCCCGGAAGAACGCCCGCAATTCGTCTTCTTTTTCTTCTTTTACGATCTCGGCGCCCGAGGTCATGTCGGCGCGCAGACGTTCGGCCTCTTGTGGGTCAATGCGCGGGGCACGTTCAACCTCATCGGGGCGCAGTTCGACCCGGGCAGGGCGCACGGGGAATTGTGTCACCACCTCGGGCTCTGTTCCCTCATGCAGCGGATTTACCAGCTTCAGCGGAGCGGTTCCCTGTACATTCGAGAAATTGCGCCGCGGGCGCAGCGGGTGTACCTGAGGAGCATCGGACAAGCTGGTGTCAATTTGATAACGCGCCAGCTGATGAGCGCGGCTGTCCATGATCAGTTCTGTGATTTCCAGGAAGCTGTCGACCATCTTGCCACCGCCACTGCGGGTCCACAATTCGGCGTCCCCACTTTTGTCGCGGGCCATGATGGCATCACGTGCTGAAAACAGGATCGAACGGTTGAACAGGTGACCTGCTTCGCGGTTCACACGACGAAGGACCTTTTGGCGATCCTTGACATCCAAAACGTCTGCACGTGTGACCAGCAACAATGAATTATGTTGCAACCGTTCGGGCAGGGAAACCCAGGTTGCCCGTTCCGTTTCGCGCCATGCCTGCGTGGCGTGCGTACACCAAATAACACCATTTGCCTGACCGACAGCCCGTCGCCAGACATCAGTAGAAATCTTGGGGTCGGAAATACCCGGGGTGTCAATCAGGTCGACGGCTTCCAGGATGTCGGATTCCAGAAATATGCGAATAAACTGGGCATCATTCACCCCGACTTGTTCCAGCTGGTCCAGGTCAATGTTTTCGCGAGTTCCGTCAGGGCGTTGTACATAGGCCGACCTTCTACCCCAACTGAACCAAACTGGTGGCAGCTGTGTGGCTGTAACCTGTGTAGGCAGTGCCTCCGAGCGCAGCAGAAAGTTCATCAAGGTTGATTTGCCGGCGCTGAATTCCCCCATAAGTGCAAAAACAGGTTTCCTGCGGGACCATTTCTCAATGCGGTCCCATGCTTTTGAAGAGACGAAGCGGGTTTGTGAATCTTTTGCCATATCGCTACTTATGCTGCCTCGTTACTAAGATCTTTCAGGATATCGCCGAGGATATCGTCGCGGGATTTCTGAGGGGCCAGCCCCTCCATCAGCGCTGCACTGCGACCGGGGTCCTTTTCGGCTGAGGCCGAAATGTTCAACAGAGTCTCCTTTTGCTCGCGCATAAAGTCGGAAAGGGCGGCGCGGACATTTTCAAGAACTGCTGCAATCTGGTTTTCTTCGATATCCTTGGTGATCGAATTCGCCTCTGATGTGATCAGGCGCGTATAATCCGCCGCATAGGCCTCGAAACCATTGCGGCGTTGCCACCAGCGGCGCCACCATGTGCTTTGCAAGTCCAGGGCAATCGTGCGTCCGATACCCAGTGGAGGTGGTACCCGCGGGACGATTGGTGCCTCGATGCTGAACTCTCCCAGATGGTTGCCCAGCAAGCTTTGATACAACGCTTCGATGTCAGCGGCTGCCGCTGAATACAACGCACCAACTTCTTTGCGCATTGACCGGGCAAAGCTAAAATAGGCCGCTTTTTGCAAGGTCCGCAGCCCGGCAGGATCGTACTGCCACGTTCCTTGCTCGCCATTTTGCTCAAGATGCGCGATCAGAGAATCGGTGGCACGTTTAACAAAGTTGGCTTCGGCCGAGTTCAGACGCTCAAGCACTTTCGCGCGCAAGGAAGCAGTAAGCTCAGCGGCCTTCTTTTCATATTCTGCGTTGACCTCGGCCACGGCGTCTTCGGGTGCTACCCCGTTCAGCTCTCGCACGATCCCTTCGCTGTCGGATAGTTTTTTGGCCACGGCGGTCGCCCGGATCTGACTGGCGATGTTGCGCGCCCGGTGGCGTACACGGTCCAGAAGTCGAGTTCCTGCGCCTTCGGCAATGCGTTCATTCATCGCCAGCAATAGGTCGGGCAAACCGGACAACGCCCAAATCTTGTCCAGTGACGGGGCCTGATCGCCAAACCCGGCCGCCAGATAGAACGTGTTCAGGGCTTTCCGGGATTCCTCAGACAGAATATCGGGATTGCCAGTTATCGCGGCCTCGGCCCACAGGGCGCTGCCGAACACGACACTTGCCTTGGTGTCGATATTGTTCTGTTTCAGCGTGTCCAGAATCCGATCCCGAATCTCAGGAACCTGGGTGACCGGATCTGCAAGTTCGTCAATTCGGTTAACGAACAGGATAATCTGACGATTTTCGAACTGAGCGATGATCCGCATCAGCGCCATGTCCATTGTGGTCAGAGCCTGACTGGCTGCCAGAACCACAATGCAGACTTCGGACCCGCGCAGGCTGCGCAGGGTGATCTGTTCACGCACCATAAACGTATCGTTTACACCCGGTGTGTCGCACAGCTTGAGGGAAATCGGGTACTGGGGGATGTCCATGTACAGCTCAGCCGACTTTGTCACATCCGCAAAACGACCGGTCTTGGGGTTGATGTCCGGGTCGTCTTCATCACCCAGGCACACATACCTTTGGATCAGTTCCTCATCGAAATAGTCGTATTGATGGCTTTGCCCCAGAATCAGGTCGAAATGCTTACCTAGTCGTTCCTCGGACTTAGCTTTCATTTCGCCGATCTGACGGCGGATATCGTCCATTTCATCGTCGGCGCCGGCCCGATTGGCCAGCTCTCCCAGCCGGCCGCCTCCAACCATCAGATTGTCCCATTCCTCTTGTTCGAAGAAAGTGAACCGGGATTTTGTATCACCCTGGGTTCTGGTGTTGATGTTCAGCGTGGTAACCACAGAGGTCCAGGGGTTCACATCCGAAGGCAGCAAGGCAGGGCGTGCGGACAGAATGTTCACAAGCGAAGATTTTCCCGCCTTGACCTGACCGACCAGCGTGACGCTGGCAGTGAAATTCTCCATGCGTGTCTTGAGCGTCGCAAGACGTGCCGAAGAGCGCGCGTCCGCCACCTCTGTCAGTTGGTCAATCTGTGTCGTCAATGCCGACATGGCCGAAGTCATTGGGGTCAGCGCTTCGTTTCCAACAGACAAAAGATGATCGTTACGCGCCATGGTTAGCCTCCGGTTCCTGTAGCGGCGATATGAGGTTCGATCTGCCCGTGAGGTGCGCTAGTCAGCGTATCAATCCGGGCGATCAGGTTCAGGGCGTTGCCCAAAATTGCGGCTTCGGCGCTTGGTGTGATCGATTCATATGCGCGGGCATCGGCCAGCACTTCGATCGAGCTGAAGCAGTCGCTATTTTCCAGGCACGCAACACTGCGCCCTGTTGGGAAACCCTGGGATTTGACCTCGGGCAGGGGCATTCGGGAATTGGCAAGCAAATAATGCCCGCCAGAATGCGTACGCAGCGAGATGCCAAACCCGGTATTCGGGTGTTCGCGATTCAGGGTTTTGAGTTCACCAAGAAAACTTTCGCGTGCAAGACCAATCGCGTCTTGCTCGGCAGATGCAGAGTTCATCATGTTGGTCACGGTAAAGACCCTTGTACTGGAGTTGAGCGAACGAACTGGTAAGACGCCCGAAGGCAAAAGACTCATTAACTCCTTTCCACCCATCAACTACTGGCAAGGCGGTCTTATTTTGACGCGAATAAGATTTTTTGGCGTTTGAATTGTGGCGCAAGTATGGCTGCGGAGTTGCCCGGGCCCACTACTAAACTAAAAAGCGTATAAAAATATGAGCATATCGGCTGAAGTTCACAGCCTGCCAAATTTGATAACTGGCCTCCAAATGGAGTGTAACTATTTATTAAATTATAGTTTTACATACATGTGGTCAGCTCCATATTTGGCAAAATCTTGTCATGAGACAGAATCCATCGCCCAAACAAAGTGCGCTTTCGGGAAAGGCAACAACAACACGGCACAACGTGAGGGTGTTTAAATTTGGCAGGTTCATCAATGGTGAATTTTAACAGGACGCTATGTTTCACATAGTCTTTTTTGGGTCTGCCTGGTCTACGAGATTTCTGTTTTGGGCGGCGTCAGGCAAAGCTTGGTCAGCTGCAAGTCCATTGGCCTTTCCGGTCGGTGTGGTCGTGCGGTCTTTCATATGTTTTCGGGTTGTGTGGTGCCTCTGAGCAGAGGTTGGATTTGCTCTGAAACGGGCATCAATTTTCTTCGTGTAAACTACAATTTCCCTCTCGCACTCGTTCAAAAGCTTTGCTATTGAGCGGCATTCCGGCAGCAGCTGCTGGTCGTGCGGGTGTGGCGAAATTGGTAGACGCACCAGATTTAGGTTCTGGCGCCGCAAGGCGTGGGGGTTCAAGTCCCTCCACCCGCACCATAGTTCAGTGTATTGCATTGATTATATTTTTTAAGTTAGACCCCATAGAGCAACTTTCCCGATTGCCCTGGGACCTTCGCACGAAAGAAGGCGCGCTTCTGACAGCTTTTCGAAACATTTTGGGTTTCCGGTCTCGCTATAAATGACGCAGAATGAAGATTATGTTAAAATAATGCGACATCCTTTGAATATCGTTGCTGCAATTCGATTCTAGGTGCTGGCTGCTGGACACAGTTGGTTCAGCCCGCGCTTATCATTGTCCAGCAAGTAGATTGTCGTGTTGAGACAATTATGGGCGGCAGAGTTGACCCATATGAAATCATCCCCCATCCTGAGCTGATCCGGTCACCGGCATGTATTTTCGCCTGGTGGCCAATTTCTTTTGTTTTTGGCAAGGTTGCATCATGTCTGACGTATCGGAAAAGCAATATGTGCTTGATACTCATCGCCTGCGAAGCCCCAGCCAAACATTGGAAATCGTAACGCCCTATTTGCGTGAAATGGGAATTACTCGAATAGCGAACTTAACCGGCCTGGATCGTATCGGATTGCCCACGGTCATGGTTGCGCGCCCGAATTCACGATCGGTTTCGGTGTCGCTCGGCAAAGGATTGTCAGTCCCGGCCGCGCAAGCGTCGGGGGTTATGGAAGCGATCGAAAGCTGGCACGCGGAACGGGTAACGGCGCCTCAACGTCTGGCACGATTTACCGATATAGCGCGCGATGCGCCGGTGGTGGATGTTGATAAGCTACCTCGGGTGACTGGTGGCCGATTTGATCCTGATGCGAACAGATTGTGGGTAGAGGGTCGGGATTTGAATTCCGCTTGCGCCCGTTGGGTTCCAATGGAGATGGTCGATACCGATTATACGTCTTTGCCGATGGGTGGGCAGGTTGCTTTTCCTAGAACGACAAACGGTTTGGCATCCGGCAACAACCTGTTTGAAGCCAGTTGCCATGCGATCTTTGAACTCATCGAACGCGATGCCACCACACTGTGGCAATTTCAGTCCGCGCCAGCACGGATCCACCCAGACACTATAGATGATGACAGGTGCAAGGACGCAATAAGCATGATTGAAGCGGCGGGCCTGACCCTGGGCATCTGGGACACCACCTCGGACATCGGAATCGCCTGTTTCCGCTGTACGATCTGCGAGCCGGACGGGCAGAACGGCCACATCGGTATCGGTGATGGCTGCCATCCAGATCGCGCCATTGCTTTGTTGCGGGCCCTGACCGAAGCGGCACAAACCCGCCTCACCTATATCTCTGGCGCGCGTGATGATCTGGACCCAGAAGAGTTTACTGACCAGGCGCAGACCGAAAGATGTGCCTATATTCGCAATCAGATTGATAGCTCGGACGCGACGCAGGATTTTTCGAATGCTCCGACATATGCCACCGGATCATTCCAAGAGGATTTGAACTTGCTGACTACCCGCCTCGAAACTGTAGGTATTTCGCAGGTGATCACGGTCGATCTATCGCGCCCGGAATATGAGATCGCCGTTGTCCGAGCTGTCATACCGGGGCTTGAAGCGCCTCATGACGACCCCGATTACATCGCCGGGGAACGCGCGCAGCGTGTAATGGAAACATACGGATGAGTGTCGTTATTTTTGTGGGCCCGACGTTGACAGCCGATGCTGTGGCCCAATGCTTGGACCCTGTGATCTTGCCCCCGGTCCGGCAGGGGGACGTATATCGCGTGGCACGTGATCGTCCGCGTGCGATCGGGATAATAGACGGCTTTTTTGAGGGCGTCCCGTCGGTCTGGCATAAAGAGATTCTTTGGGCGATGGATCAGGGAATCCCCGTTTATGGCAGTGCCAGCATGGGTGCTTTGCGCGCGGCAGAGTTGGCTGATTTCGGTATGATCGGCGTGGGTCGAATCTTTGAGGATTTCTACAGCCGAACCCTGCAGGATGACGACGAAGTTGCGGTCCTGCACAGCCCGGCAGAATTGGGCTATTTGCCATTGAGCGAACCCATGGTCTCGGTTCGAGCAACGGTTGAGGAGGCGCAAAATCTAGGCATGTTGGTCGCTGAACGTGCCGCTGAAGTTCTGCAGATTGCCAAGGGTATGAACTATCGTCAGCGCAGTTGGCCCAACATAATTGACGCGTTGAACGGGCTTTCTGATATCCAGGGCTTTGTGGACTGGCTGCCAAACGGCAAGGTTGATGCAAAAGCACGTGATGCCATTGAGATGCTTGGGCGTATGGCCGAAGATCTGGCAAACGAACTTCCCTTCCCGGCGACGCAGCAACCGACCGAAGAAACGCTGATGTGGAAAGGGCTGCGTGCCCGAGTGGATGCCGATCAGAAGGCCGATCAGGCGGTTATCGACGAAGTCAGGCTGAACCCGGACATGTATACGCGGCTGCGTGAACGGGCCGCGCTGACTCTGCTGGCGCGGGAAGAGGCTGATCGGCGGGATGAAGAGCCCGACCGCCCTGCCCTGATGGCACAAATGGATGCGCACCGGCAAAAAGCCGGCCTGTCGCGCCGCGCCGCTTTGATGGCATGGCTGGACGAGAATGATCTGAGTGTCGAGGAATACGAGGCGATGCTGGCCGATGCTGCTCGGGTGCACGGCCACATTACCTCTCGGGCTTCGGTCCTTGAGTCATCGCTTTTGCGCGAGTTGCGCCGTGACGGGAGCTATGCCGAATTGCGGGATCGTGCCCATCGCAAGGCACAAAGGGGAGCTGAATCATTGACTGCCCGAGGCGGTCCCGCAAGCGGGCGCCTACCTATGGTTATGTGGTATTTTGAAACACAGCTTGACCAACCAGTGCCGGATGATCTTGAATCATATGCAGTTTCACTTGGATTGGCCGGGCGGGAAGCATTTTTTGATTTGATAGAAGCAGAGTATTTGTTTTGTCACGCGGATGCCGGATTAAATAGTACCGTTGACTAGCCGCCCAAGGCGGATCCGAGGCGTGGCCTGAAAGGGGGGTATTGTGAACTTACCAGATCACCTTGATGAAGAAGAGCCTGGAACGCGATTTCTGCTGTATCCGCAATCCCCTTTTCTGGAAGAGGACCCCCAGCTTGAGCTAGTCGAAATATCGGCCCCGCAGGGCAGTATCGGCCCTGGTCCATCGGGTCCGCGCATGTACACGGTTAACCCTGTCGGAAAGACTACACCCTATGGGGCCATCGTGCCCGGACCGGATGGTCCGGGAATGTATCTGCCGCCCTGGAACGGATATATCCATCCCCCGGCAATGCCTGATGAGTTCGGTAACTTTATCCATATTGGCCCGTCGGACCCGGCTTTTGAGGCAGCGCATCTGTTTGGCTCGGCGCATTTCACGATGGATGTCTGGCAGGGCTATTTTGACCGACCAATCCCATGGCATTTCTCCCGCGATTTTGACCGACTGGAACTGTCGCTGCTGCCAAGCCTGGACAATGCGCATATCGGTTGGGGTTTCCTTGAAACCGGGGGCACCCACGAACACGGGGACGAATATCGCCCCTACAGCCTGAATTTCGACGTGGTCGCACATGAAATCGGCCACTCAATCATTTACAGCGTCGTGGGCATGCCCACCGACGGAGATGTCTCGGGTGAATATTACGGGTTCCATGAATCAGCCGCCGATATGGTGGCGCTTCTGGCCTCTTTGCATTTTGGCTCGGTGGTAGAGGCGCTGTTGGAAAACACCAAAGGCAATCTCTACAGCTTCAACCGGCTGAATCGCTTTGCCGAGCTTTCGGAAAATGCACAGATTAGAACGGCCGCAAACAACCGGTCACTATCGGAATTCGCTGCCGGATGGTCCAGTGAACATGCACTTTCCGAGCCACTGACAGGTGCAATGTTCGACATTTTGGTGGACATCTATCATGAGCGCCTGTTGGTTCATGACCTTATCACACAGGCCGAGGAAGATCTGTCCGATCAGCTAGAGGATTCACCCGATTACAGCGCGGTCATGCAGGGTATTTTTGACAAGCGATATGCCGAAAACCCTGATGGATTCCGCGTAGCACTTCTGGAGGCGCGCGATTTCCTGGGCACCTATCTGGCCGACGCCTGGAGCATGTTGGACGCCGATATGCTCAGCTATTTCGGTGTCGAAAAGGCCATGCTGGCGGTGGATCAGGAAATTACCGGGGGTGCCTTCCGTCGGATCATCGAAGGTAACTTTCGGATGCGTGATATCGGGGTGGCAACTGCCGGTCCGCGGCTGCCGGACCCCGATGAAGACAGTCACGCACACTCCGTCCGCACGCAGGTTCCAGACTGATGACAGCAAAATTCTTTTTTTTTCGGCAGATTTATGGCATTTAGAGGCGGGGTGATTTTTGAGGAGACACCGATGCGGTCATCCTCGGGATTTAATCGAAGGGGGTTCGGGTGATGAACCCATATTTGGGAGATGAGTTTATGGCGGAATCCTTGCTCAGTTTTTCGGAAGTGTTGATTTACGGCAGAGTTATCGACGATTTGGATTACGACCCTGCGAAAAAGAAAAGCAGAGGCAAAGGCAACAACAAACATCTTGATGAGCAACTCGCGAGTTCAGGAAATGACGAAGCAAAATTTGCCAAGATTTACGGGTTTGCCTATGAAGGCACCTACTACGACCTGCCCGAGCCGGTGATTTTCCTGGTTCACGGCAATGGTCAAGACGTCGCCAAGAAGGGCGAGCCACCAAACCAGGCCTCGCGCGCGCCCACGGATCCTTCGATCGGCGGTGTTGCGGCGGCGGACTATCAGGTCGCTGACGGTATCAAGTTCTGGAGTTATGATAAGTCCGATCAGACCATGCGAATGGATGTCACGACAGGCCAGTTCGAACAGGTTCTTCTAGACCTCTATTTTGGCTTTGACAGCCCTGCTATCAGCGGTGCAAAGGTCAGCGGTGCCAAGGTAAGTGGCGCCAAGGTCAGTGGCGCGAAAGTCAGCGGAGCCAAGGTCAGTGGCGCCAAGGTTAGCGGAGCCAAAGTACGCGGCGGCGACTGATCTTCGGACAAAGTCAGCAAAGAAGGCGCGGGTTCTCGCGCCTTTTTCCGTTCTAAAATCCCGCTTTTTTCAGCCCTTCGACAAAGTGCTGCGTGTCGTCTTCCAGACGGTCGGGCAGCACCTTGGCCCAGCGTGACAAAGAAAAGTTCGGGTGTGCGGCGCGGTGCTTTTCAGCAATCATACGTGCCATATCCATGTTGCCCAGCTGCGCATGGCTGGCGGCCAGCATCCGTTGACCCTCGGTCGGATTGTTCATCTTGTTGACGGTTTCGATAACATCTTCATAGCGCCTGAGATTGTAATAGGCGCCGCCGAGGTGCCAGAGATACTGATCCGGAAAGTACGGGTTCAGACGCATGGCCTGTTGCAGATGCGTGATGGCAGTCTCATTTTCCCCTGAATGTGCAAGCGCATCGGCGAAATCCGAATGCATATCCGCATCATTGGGGTTGAGAGCCAAAGCACGTTGGTAAGACTGTAGCGCCGCACTATGTTCCTTGCGATACAGATGGACAAATCCCAGCTCGCCAAATCCCCGTGCGTCTGTTGGGTCCAATTCGATCGACCGCTGTGCCAAAGACAGCGCCTGCTCGAAAGCACTGCCTGGATCTTCGGTCCACGAGTATCGCCAATCCAGATTCAACGTTCGGGACAAGGCGGCGGCGGCACGGGCATAGTTGCCGTCCCGTTCCAGCGCAGATTGATAGAAATTCTGTGCCTTGCGGTTGTCGTTGCGCGTGTATTTGAAGATGTGCTGCTGCCCCTGCAGGACAGAGCCATATGCCTCTAGATCTGAAGGAACGGCCTGAACCATAACTTGGCGCTCATGGGATTCGATCATTACGGCCGTGGCCGCGACGATACATTCAGTCACCTCGTCCAGAATATCAAATATATCGTCAATGTTTCGATCAAACCGCTCACCCCAAATCGTGCGTTCAGTGTTTGCATCGACCAGTTCCGCAGTAATGCGGATTCGACTGGAAGAGCGACGCACACTGCCACGGGCGATATACCGGACATTCAGCTTTCTTGCGGCTTCCTTCGGTGGCATGGACTGCGCCCTGAAGAAGAATGATGAGTTTCGGGCGATGACGAAAAGGTTTCTGAATTTGGAAAGGTTCAGAATGATGTCGTCGGTCAGACCATCGGCAATCCAGCCGTCAGACTCATCCCCACCGCTGATGCTGAACGGTAGCACAGCGACCGACGGAGTGTCCGGGCGTTCCAACAGATCGACAATAGCGTCGGGACGCATAGTGCCCGCCAAAGTAGCACCGGCAACCTCGCTGCGGACACAGTAGGTTGAAACCGGCGAAAGAATGTTCTTCAGATGCTGCGGACCAAGAAATTCGTACCCATACCGCAACCGGTTACAAACCTGATCATACACCGCAGAGCTGACATAGACCCGCTCGGGTTCCGCAATTTCTTGCAATCGCGCTGCAATGTTGACGTTGTCGCCATGAATTCCACGCTCATCTATCAGGATCTCTCCAAGATGGATGCCAACGCGAAACTTGATTTGCTGTTGATCTGATCCTGAATCGTTGTGCTGGGCAGAAATTTGGTGCAGCTCAACACCAAATTCGACCGCGCTGGTCGCTGTTTCAAACAGGGCCAGGATGCCGTCACCGCGCACTTCGACAACACGCCCCTGATAACGGGCGCATGCGGCTTCGATCTGCGATAGAAGTGTCTTCAAAGCGTTGTAGGTGTCGAGTTCGTTCTCACTCATCAGGCGAGAATAGCCGACGACATCTGCAAATAAGACTGCACCCAGCTTCTGAGTGATTGATGAATTCGGGTTAACTGTATTCACTGGCGGTACTCGATTCCTGAGTTCTGAACGAACCCTAACTTTTGTATAACAAAAAAAGATTTGAAATGATTGGTAATAACGTCTCTTAGTCCGACCCAGTCTCTTGCGGGGGCCAACACCAGCAATCCGAGGCATTATTGCCAAGCTTAACGATGGTTTCACCGCCCAATTCTTTCGCCAGTGAATTTCGGTTTTCGAACCAATCGCTGCTCAGCAACCCGACCACAACCATATCGTGAAATTGACCATCTGCAAACCAGGCCTGACGCATCGACCCCTCGATCTGGCACCCCAGTCTGGCAACCAGGTCTCTGCTGCTGACATTATCCGCCCTATAATACGAAGTCAGCCGGTTCAGCCCCAGTTGTCGGAAGGCGAAATCGGCGACCAAAGCCGTCGCCCTGATACCAACTCCATGGCGGCGCACCGAATGATCGACGAACATCGCAACGACAGCATCGCGATTGATCGGCGATATCCCCTCGAGGCCGCTCATGCCGACCAGTTTTCCCGCCGAATTCTCAACAACGAACCAACACCTGCGGCCGATGGCTGAGCCGGTGAACATGTCGCTCCAGCTTTCCTCTGTCTGTGCAAGATTAAGAGGGATGCGGGACACGCGTTCGAATTTGGCTAAATCCTCTACATTTTGAAACCAGGGCAGAATTGTCTCAAGATCGGATTTTTCCAGAGGACGCAGGACATAGGTCTTGTTGCTGGGCTTTTTTTTCACCGGAATTTCAACCTTCAATAAACATCAAAAAAATAACCCGTAGAGGATAGCATGAAAACGCCACAAACAGAAAAGATGATTGTTGCAACCCAGTAAAACAAAAATACCGGCCCGCCGATCGGGCGAACCGGTCCGTATTAAGCTGTCAGGCTCTTAGTCGTAAAGAACTGCCGCGATCTTCGGATCGTCAATATTGGAAGCATCGTAATAGTAAAAGCCTGTGTCGATTAAGGCCGGGACTTCTTCGCCTTTCATCGCCGCGACGGCCGCCTTGACCGTTTCATAGCCGATACCAACCGGGTTCTGGGTGATTGCCCCGGTCATCAGACCACTTTTGATCGCGTCTTTTTGGGCTTTGCCGCTGTCATAGCCAATGATGACAAGGCCTTCGGTGCCCAATTCCTGAACCCCGTTCACGACACCAATGGCAGAGCCTTCATTGGTGCCAAAAATACCATCCAGATCGGGGTTTGCAGTGAGGATCGCTTTTGTCACCTCGGTTGATTTCAGATGGTCGCCCTGCCCGTACTGAACGGTGACAACCTCGATATCAGGGTATTTTTCCGCAATGCGGTTCACAAATCCATCGCGGCGGTCAATGCCAGTGCGGCTGGTCTGGTCGTGGACTACCACTGCAACTTTGCCTTTTCCACCAATCTTTTCGGCCATCTTGTCAGCGGCAAGCCCCGCTGCAGCTAGGTTATCAGTTGTGGCAGTAGAAACAGGAATATCACTGTCGACACCGCTGTCAAAAGCGATGATCGGGATACCCTTGTCATTTGCCTGCTTCAGCAACGGAATGGCGGCCTGACTGTCGAGTGCGGCAAAGCCGATGGCTTTTGGATTGTTTGCCAGTGCTGCGGCCAGCATGTCGATCTGACGGTCAACCATCGTTTCGTTGTCCGGTCCTTCGAATGTGATTGTGACGTCAAACTCTTCGGCCGCCTGTTCGGCGCCCTGCTTTACCGCCTGCCAGAATTGGTGCTGGAACCCTTTGGATACCAGCGGAATATAGATTTCTTCCGCCATGGCCATCGAGGCCGGAGCTGCGAGGGTGGCTGCGCTGAGCGCCCCCAGAACGAAACGACGTGTTAACATGATATTCTCCTCCAGTTGGTCGTTATCTTCTTTGGTCCTAAAGATTGTTCACCCGGTCTTTTTGCGCCGCGCCATGTCGGCATAGACGGCCAGAATGATGATCGCGCCAGTGACAACGGTCTGCCATTCCTGCGCGACAGACAGAACGCGCAGCCCATTGGTCAGGACAGCCATGATAAGCGCGCCGATGAGCGTTCCCAGGATCGTGCCGCGCCCGCCGGACAGAGAGGTTCCGCCAATGACCACAGCCGCGATGGCCTCAAGTTCGTATCCCAGCCCCAAAGCGGGTTGTGCCGAGTTCAGGCGCGAGGCGATCAGGATGCCGCCGATGCCGCAAATTCCCCCGGCCAGCGCGTAGATTCGCATCTTCCAGGCGTCGGTGTTGACACCCGACAAGCGGACCGCCTCTTCGTTTGATCCCAAAGCGAACGTATAGCGGCCCAAAACAGTGCGGCTGAGGATATAGGATGCTGCAATCGCGACCAAAAACAAGATCAGCACGCCGTTCGGGATAGGCACCGAGGGAACGATTTCTCCGATCAGAGACCCGCGCGAAATCTGATCGAAACCGGGCGTGTCATTGAAATAGATCGGTCGTGTGCCCGAGATAACCAGCGATAGACCCTTGAGGATCAGCATCATGCCCAGCGTCGCGATGAAGGGCGGGATTTTCATTTTGGCCACAAATGTTCCCGAACACAGACCACAAAACGCACCCGCTGCAATGGCTGCAGCAACACCCAAAAGCAGGGGCATGCCGAGATAAGTCAGGGCCACGCCCGCAATCACGGCACAGAAGGTCATCAAAGTGCCAACCGACAGGTCGATTCCGCCCGTGATGATCACCAGAGTTGCGGCAACGGCCAGTACGCCGTTGACCGAAGTTGCCTGCAGAATGGCAATCATGTTCGAGGTTTGCATGAAGTTTGGCGATGCGATCGAAAAGCCGATCAACAGGGCGATGAGACTGGCAAAGGCCAGCAGCTTTTGATACGCGCCGCTTTCCGACAGGCCCGCCAGGGGCTTTTTCTTGTCTATATCCGTTGCTGTGGTCATATTGCTGTCCCTGTGACCTGCATCGCCGCCGTGCGTTGGGTGGCCAGATGCATGATGTCTTCCTGAGTGGTGTTGATTCCGCCGGGCAGAATTCCGGTCAGCCGGCCTTCGCACATGACGGCGATGCGGTGGCTGAGGCGCATGATTTCCGGCAATTCGGATGAGATCACGATGATCGTCTTTCCCTGCGCGGCCAGTTCTTCGAGCAGTTTGTAGATTTCCGATTTTGCACCGACATCAATACCGCGCGTGGGTTCGTCAAAGATCAGGATGTCGCAATCTCGCAAAAGCCATTTTGCGATGACTACCTTTTGCTGATTGCCGCCGGACAACAGGCGCACCTCTTGCACATCCGAGGGTGTGCGAATGCCAAGCTGGGCGATATAGCCTTTGGCCGTAGTGCTGATTTCGCTATCGTTCAGAACACCGGTGGCACTGGTAAACCTATCCATCGAAGCCAGAGCGATATTGTCGCGGACGTTCATTCCCGTGGCGAGGCCGAAATGCTTGCGATCCTCGGACAGGTACCCGATCCCGGCACGCACGGCATCCACAGGGGAACGGATGGGCACGATCTGCCCATGTACCCGGATTTCACCGCCATCGATAGTGTCAGCCCCAAAGATTGCCCGCGCAACTTCGGTCCGCCCTGCCCCCATCAGCCCGGCGAACCCCAGGATTTCGCCCTTTCGGACCGAGAAGCTGACGTCTTTCAGATCGTTGACTCGTGTCAGCCCTACGACTTCCAACGCAACCTCGGCATCACTCAGGTCGGGCACATCCAAGGGATCCTCTGATACTTCGCGCCCAACCATCATCGCAATGATTTTGCTGATCGGCGTGTCACTGGCACCGACAGTGCCAACATATTCACCGTCGCGCATGACAGTCACACGGTCGGCGATTTGTTTCAGCTCGTCCATTTTGTGGCTGATATAGACAATCCCCACCCCCTCGGCCCTCAGGCGGCGGATGATGACGAACAGCTCGGCAATCTCGGCGTCGTTCAGGGCCGCGGTCGGTTCGTCCATGACCAGAACCTTGGAGCGATAGGACAGCGCCTTGGCAATTTCGACCATCTGCTGCTTGGCAATGGTCAACCCGCCGACCAGTGCTTTGGGATCGAGATTCAGGTTCATCGCCCCGAAGATTTCGGCGGTTTGAGCGTTCAGCGCAGCCTCGTCCAGGCGACCAAAACGTTTCCGGGGCTCGCGTCCGATAAAGATGTTCTGCGCTACGGTCAGATCGTTCATCAGACTCAGTTCCTGATGGATGATCCCGATCCCGAGGTTCTGAGCCTCACGCGGGGATGTGGGACTGGCTGATTTGCCTTGAATGGCCAAGTCGCCGCCATCGCGCTGATAGATCCCGGACAGGATTTTCATCAACGTACTCTTACCCGCCCCGTTTTCCCCCATAAGCGCGTGGACTTCGCCCGAAAACAGATCGAACTGCACGGATTTCAGCGCGTGCACACCGGGGAAATACTTTTCGATCCCCTTCATTTCGACCAGTTTTTCCATCTCTCCTCCCATTTTGCCCCTACCCCAGACGAACCTGCGGCTACATAACAGCGCCGATTTGCCAGGGGACAAATTCAACGCCCCCAAAACCAAGCTCTTCGCTTTTTGTTTGTTCGCCCGATGCGACACGGATCAACATTTCGAACAACTCTTCGCCCTTGGCCTCGATACTGACCCCGTCAGTGACGATGTCGCCGCAATTCAGATCCATGTCTTCGGACATGCGGGCGTACATTTCCGAATTTGTTGCCAGCTTGATGCAGGGCGTGGGTTGATATCCGGAGACCGACCCCCTGCCCGTGGTGAACACGATCAAATTGGCACCCGCTGCTACCTGACCCGTGACTGAGCAAGGATCGAACCCGGGGCTGTCCATGAAGACAAAGCCCTTTTTGTCGATAATTTCGCCAAATCTGTAGACGTCGCGCATCGGGGCCGTGCCCCCCTTGGCCACCGCACCCAGAGACTTTTCAAGAATGGTCGTCAGTCCACCGCGCTTGTTTCCGGGGCTTGGATTGTTGTCCATCTCGCCGCCATTGCGCTTGGTGTAATCTTCCCACCAATGAATACGTTCGATCAGTTTTTCGCCGATTTCCGGCGTTTCTGCGCGCCGGGTCAAAAGATGCTCGGCGCCATAAATTTCAGAGGTTTCCGATAGGATTGTTGTTCCGCCATGGCGCACAAGCAAATCAGAGGCATATCCAAGCGCCGGATTGGCAGTGATGCCGGAATAACCATCCGAGCCACCGCATTGCATCCCGACCGTAATCGCACTGATCCGAGCCGGCTTGCGGACGGCCTGATTGGCCAGCCGCGCGATCCCCTCCAGCTCGGCAAGCCCGCGCTCGATCGTGCGGCGCGTACCGCCTTCGTTTTGGATGGTCATATAGCGCAAGGCACCGTCCTCGCGGATGGGGCGGCCATCAACCAGACTGGCCACTTGCATGACCTCACATCCCAGCCCGATCAGCAGAATGCCGGCAAAGTTCGGGTGCTGGGCGTACCCGGCCAGGGTGCGCATCAACGTAGCATAGCCGTCATCCTTGGCCGACATACCGCAGCCCGTGCCATGCACGATGGGCACCACCCCGTCCACGTTGGGATATGGATCAAGCAACCCGCTTTTTGAGGCCGCTTCGGCGATGAACCGGGCTACTGAACCCGAACAATTCACTGTCGTCAGAATTCCGATATAATTGCGCGTGCCAACCTTCCCATCGGACCGGTGATACCCAAGAAAACTCCGCTCTTCGTCGATATGCGGCAAAGGGGTATTTGTGGTCGCATGGGCATAGTCCTGCTGATGGGCACCCATACCAAGATTGTGGACATGGACGTGATCTCCGGCTGCGATATCTGCCTTTGCCTGACCAATGATCTGACCATAGCGAATGACGTTTTTTCCGGCAGAAATTGGGGTAATAGCAATCTTGTGCCCACGCAGAACCTGATCCCGAAGCGGGACATTCAGCCCGGAAGGCTGCGTGCCGATCTTCAGATCTCGGAGTGCAATGACGATATTGTCGTCCGGGTTCAACCTGACTGTATCGCGCGCTGCGGGCTGAGAAGCCTTTATTTTCTGATCTGGTTGCATCATTTTCCTGTTTGCTGATCCCGACTGCTAATCGTCGGGCACGCACTTGTCAACTAACATGTTAGTATGCTAGGTCGCTAGATATGAATAAACCACAGGACATAAACGCTCTGCACCTGCGCGATATTTCTACGTCTGAGGGCTCTTTGTCTCAGCGCGTTTACCTCTCAATCAAGCATGCAATCCTGTCGCTGGACTTCGCGCCGGGCGACAACCTCAGGAAGGCGCCGATATGCGAACGCCTTGGCGTTTCGCGTGCGCCCGTGACCGAGGCGATTGCCCGACTTGCTTCCGAGGGTCTGGTGGATGTAGTGCCCCAATCCGGCACGCGCGTATCCTATTTCTCGATGTCCGAAATTCGCGAGGGTATGTTCCTGCGTGAAGCACTTGAACTTGCGACGGTCGCCAAAGTCGCGCGCGATTTGACCGAGGATCAGCGCAAGATACTGGGCCGCAACATGCGTCTGCAAGAGCTGCTGATCGAAGATGAAGATGTCCCCGGCTTTTACGAGGCGGATGAAGAATTCCACGGCCTGCTGATGAAATTCACAGGATTCAACAGGTTAAGCGACGTCGCGCAAACCGTTTCACTGCAAGTGACCAGAGCGCGAATGCTGCTGCTGCCTACCCCGGGCCGGGTGGTGGAAACGCTGGCCGAACACCGCGCCATTTTCAACGCGGTTCTTGAGAGAGATGAAAAAGCTGCACAGGACGCCATGCAACGTCATCTGGGGCAGTTGATGCCTCGGATTCAACGCTTGCAGCAGGAACAGTCCCACCTTTTCACGGACTCCCCTCATCCAATACGCGAGGCAGGATGACAGTTACCGCAACAGAGCTTCTAAATGGCCGCACGGCGCGACCCGTTCCGCTGACTCGGATGGGATTTGGTGGCGCGCCTTTGGGGAATCTCTATCGCAAAGTATCAGACGAGGATGCGCAGGCTGCGCTGCAGGCAGCCTTTGATTTGGGTATCCGATTTTTTGACACCGCACCGCAATATGGGTTGGGCCGCTCCGAGCAACGATTTGGCCAGGCTATTGCCCGGTTCGGACGCGAAGAGATTCAACTTTCGACCAAGATCGGGCGTCTGCTGCTGGATTGCGCACCGCATCATGTCACACCCGAAGCCTTTGTTGATGTGCCGCAGAAACGTATCGTTTTCGACTATACCTATGACGGGGTCATGCGATCCTACGACGCCAGCCGCGACCGGTTGGGTGTCTCATGCGCCGATATCCTGCTTGTGCATGACGTCTGTGCGTTCAGTCAGGGCAGTCAGGAGGCATCTGATGCCAAGATCCGGGAACTGTTCGATGGCGGCGGATACAAAGCTCTGGTCGAACTTCGTGAAGCCGGTGAAATTGCCGCCATTGGAGCCGGTGTAAATGAATGGAAGGTCTGCGAAAGATTATTGGGCTTGGGCGACTTTGACGGGTTTCTTCTGGCAGGCCGTTATACCCTCTTGGAACAAGACGCTTTAGACAGCTTTCTACCCCTTTGCGAAAAGCGGGACGTGGGCATAATTCTTGGCGGGCCGTACAACTCGGGTATCCTGGCAACCGGCGCTGTTCCCGGTGCGAAATACAATTATGCTGATGCACCCGAAGACATCCTTGCCCGAGTTCGCCAGATCGAGGCTGTCTGCTCAGCCCATGATACACCACTGATCGCTGCTGCCTTACAATTTGTCCTTGGCCATCCCTGCGTCAAAACCGTTGTCCCCGGCGCGGTGAATGCTGCCGAGGTGCAGGCCAATGCGGCCCTGCTCGAACGTCAAATCCCCGCTGCGCTTTGGTCTGATCTGTGTTCGGAAGGATTGATCCGTTCCGACGCCCCCCTTCCCGGAGAGGCTGCCTATGCTGCGTAATATTGATCCCATCCTGTCGCCTGACCTGTTGTACACCCTGCGCGCTATGGGGCATGGTGATGAAATCGTGATTGCGGATGCGAATTTCCCCGGCTCCAGCTCTGGGCCGGGCTGCATACGTGCCGACGGGTCAAGCGCCAGCGAAATCCTAAGAGCTATTTTGTCTGTCATGCCGTTGGACACATTTGTCCCTGACCCGGCCCTGACCATGCAGGTTGTTGGCGATCCGGATGCTATACCTGAGGCCATCGCCGATTTTCAGACCATTATCAGCGAAATAGCGGACCACCCGGCCACGATACAGGGCCTTGAACGTTTCGCCTTTTACGACCGGGCGGCCACAGCTTTTTCGATCGTGCAAACCGGCGAACGTCGGCTGTATGGCAACATCATCCTGAAAAAGGGTGTTCTTGGATGAAGATCGACGCCCATCAGCATTTTTGGACATTGGCGCGCGAAGACTATGGCTGGCTGACACCGGATCTGGGGCCGATTTACGCGGATTTCGCGCCCGCGGATCTGGCCCCATTGCTGAAAGGAGCGGGAATTGACGGTACGGTCTTAGTACAGGCTGCGCCGACAGCTGCTGAGACCGAGTATCTGCTGTCACTCGCCGAGCAGGCCCCGTTCATAAAAGGCGTTGTCGGATGGGTTGATTTTGAGGCCGCCGACGCACCGGAACAAATCGCACGACTGGCTGCCCACCCGGTTTTTGTCGGTTTGCGCCCCATGGTTCAGGACATTCCCGACCCATTATGGATGCTCAGGGATGGGCTGACACCGGCTTTTGACTCTCTGCAACAGGCAAACCTTACCTTTGATGCGCTGACCCTGCCGCGACATCTGGGGCCGCTTCAACAGCTGCTGGAACGGCACCCACATATGCGCACGGTAATTGATCACGGTGCCAAGCCCCTGATCCGGGAGGGAGTCATGGAGGACTGGCAAGAAGACATGTCGACATTGGCCCGAAATACAAATGCCTGGTGCAAACTTTCCGGGTTGGTGACCGAGGCCGGGGCGAATTGGACGGTAGAAGATTTGAAGCCCTATGTGGATCACCTGCTGAACACATTCGGGCCCTATCGCCTGATCTGGGGCAGCGACTGGCCGGTTTGCACATTAAACAGCAGTTATGAACGATGGCTCGAGGCGACCGATACGCTGTTAACCGGTCTGTCACCACACGAGCATCAGGCGATACGGGGCGGTAATGCTGCCCAGGCCTATGACCTCAGGAACTAGATTGATCTTTCCGAGGCTGTATGCCGATGGGATTTTGCCGTCGTGGTTCCCCTAAGCTTGGATTTTAGAAGGAGAGTGAAATAGATGATGACATCATCCGAAAACCTTGGCCGTCTGGCTGGAAAAACTGCTCTGATCACCGCTGCGGGACAGGGCATAGGGCGTGCAACAGCCGAATTGTTCGCCGCCGAAGGTGCACAGGTTTTTGCCAGCGACATCAATGATACCTCTCTGGCAGAGTTGCAGAATATCCAAGGCGTTACGTCGGTAAAACTTGACGTAACCGATGCGGCGGCATTGCAGGCCTTCGTCGCGGACACGCCCCCGTTGGATGTTTTGTTCAACTGCGCAGGATATGTGGCTGGCGGGTCCATTCTGGAATGTGATGAACGTGACTGGGATTTCAGTTTTGAGCTGAACGTCAAATCGATGTACCAGCTGATCCAATGTGCCCTGCCAACCATGCTGGAACATGGTGGCGGGTCTATCATCAACATGTCTTCGGTCGCCTCTTCGTTGAAGGGCGTTCCAAACAGGTTTGCATACTGCGCCTCGAAAGCCGCCGTAATCGGACTGACGAAATCGATCGCAGCCGATTTCGTCACACAAGGCATCCGGTGCAATGCGATCTGCCCCGGCACTGTCGACAGCCCCAGCTTGCACGACCGGTTGCGCGCAACTGGGGATTACGAGAAAGCAATGACTGATTTTATTGCGCGGCAACCCATGGGCCGCATCGGAACCGCAGATGAGATCGCGGAACTTGCGCTCTATCTGGCCAGCGATGCCAGCAAATACACAACCGGACAGCCCTTTGCCATTGATGGCGGCTGGACGATCTGAAGCAAATGAGGAATGTGAAATGAAATTGCTACGATACGGCCCAGCAGGCGCGGAAAAGCCGGGCATAGTTGATAAAGACGGCACTATCCGGGACCTGTCGGGGATCGTCGCCGATATTGCTGGGGAAGCGCTTAGCGATGAAACCCTTGCACGGCTGCGCGCGCTGGATCTTGAAACGCTGCCACCCGTCGATGCCGACAGCCGTATAGGCGCCTGTGTTGGACGTGTCGGCAAGTTCATCTGCATCGGTTTAAACTTTGCCGATCACGCGGCCGAAAGCGGCATGGACCTACCTGCTGAGCCGGTGGTCTTTTTCAAAGCGACATCCGCCATCATAGGCCCCGATGACACGGTTGAAATCCCCCGCGGGTCAGTCAAGACCGACTGGGAGGTGGAACTGGGCGTCGTCATCGGAAAAGAAGCAAAATACATCTCGGAGGATGAAGCACTGGCCCATGTGGCAGGATATTGTGTGATCAATGACCTGTCAGAACGGGATTTTCAGCTGCACCGTTCAGGTCAGTGGGTCAAAGGTAAATCCGCAGATACGTTCGGCCCAATCGGTCCCTGGCTGGTGACACGGGACGAAATCCCTGATCCCCAAGACCTGCCAATGTATCTTGAGGTGAACGGGCATCGGTATCAGGATGGCTCGACCAGAACGATGCATTTCAGTGTCACAGCGGTGATCTCGCACCTGTCGCAGTTCATGTCACTGCAACCCGGCGACGTGATCTCGACCGGGACACCCCCCGGTGTGGGTCTGGGGCAAAATCCGCAGGTTTACCTCAAACCTGGAGACAAGATGGAACTGGGGATCGAAGGTCTGGGGGTTCAACGTCAGAACGTTATACAGGGATAGTCCCTGGGACCTATCAAGTGGTGCTCATCCAGTTATTCTGGGTGGGTTTCCTCGGACCAGGATCGCCGGAAATTATGCGGTGAAATTCTAAATCGGTTCCGGAAATGCACAGAAAGCCTATCCGTACTGGAAAACCCGGATGCAAAGGCTATCTCAGAAACGCTCAGGTTTGTTTCATTCAACAGGGCAAAAGCACGGTCCAGCCTGAGTTCGTTGTAGAACCGTCCCGGCGACATGTTAGTGTGCTGCCTGAACAGCCGCTCCATATGCCGCCGGGACAGGGACGCCTGATCCGCTATTGCCTCGAGGCTAAGCTGCGTTTCAATATTCTCGCGCATGATTTGCACCGCTTCGATCAATTTGGCATTTCGCGTGCCCAAAAGCGCCGAAACCGGCGATACCTGTTTGCTGCCGCCTTCTCCCAGCCTTCTGTGCAGGCACATTTCCGAAACATTGTTTGCCAAGGCGTTTCCAAACAATTCCTCGATAACTTCAAGCATCATGTCAGTGCTGGCGTGCCCGCCCCCGCATGTTCTAAGTTTCCCGTCAATTTCATAGAGGTTCTGGGTCGGCTCCATTGTTGGGAAGTTCTCACAAAAGCCAGGCCGGTTTTCCCAATGGACGGTAAAGTTTCTGGTTCCGATCACGCCCGCCTTTGCTAAGGCAAATGCACCGGTACAAATCCCACCGAACTCACATCCATGCGCCTTTTGGCGCCGAATCCAGTTCAGGACATTTGTGTTGAAAGACCTCATCGGTTGCGTTCCGGAACACACAAAGACAAACGCTCCCTTCTCCAGGTCATGAACCGAGTGATCCGCCTGAACACGTATGCCGTTGGAACAGGTCACGGGTTCTCCGTCGGTGGAGAGCACGTACCATTCGAACAGCTGCTTTCTGGACAGTTGATTTGATATGCGCAGAGGCTCAATCGCGGCACTGAAAGCCAGCATCGTCGTGTTGGGTAAAAGCAGAAAATAGAAGGCCTTGGGCGGCCCGTCATAGGAAACGTCCACGGAAATTGCGCCTTTTGGCAAAAAGCGCGGATTATCCATACGATCCTCTTTCATGTTTAATCCTTATAGAACGTGACCATTTTTATTGTGGCAGCCGAGGCGGCTTGAAATCAATCAACACTTTATATTCATTAGTGAATGCAAGGCTCTTGGAAAATCGGTGTCTATTTTGTATTTTGGATACAAAATTACACCAGCAGAGACTGTAACAATGCCAAGAACCCGCGCAATTCCCAGGCAAAGTTTGCCCGATGTCATCACAAATGACCTGCGCGAGCGGATTCTAAGCGGAGAGATGGCAGAAGGTGAAGCCATCCGTCAAGAAGCCCTGGCAGAAGACTATGACGTGTCACGCATGCCCATACGAGAAGCGTTAAAACGGCTTGATGCAGAGGGTCTTGTGCAGCTGACCAACAATCGCGGCGCTGCGGTGACAAGACATTCGCTGTCAGAAATCGGTGAGATATTTGACCTCCGGATAATGTTGGAGGTCGATCTGTTCAGGCGTGCAATTCCACAGATGACCGAGGCAAATTTTTCCGAATGCGAAAGGTTTCTGGACGAAATGGAAACGTCCTACGAAGCCTATGATGTCGGGCGGTGGGGTGGTTTGAACTACGAATACCACAATGCGCTTTACGCTGCAGCAGACCGTGGGATCACCAATGATATACTACAACGGATCAATCTACAGTCCGATCGCTATGTCCGTATGCACCTGAGCGTTATGGAACAACGCGAGCCCGCGAAAAAGGACCATCGCCAACTGCTGACGCTGGCCGAGAATGGGCAAGTTGAGGAAGCCTGCGCGCTGTTGACCCAACATATTGGGCGTACAAAAGACCATTTGCTTGCGATGGTCACCGCAACGCGCAGTTCCGAGAGCTAACCTAACCCAGCGGATGCAGGCATGCAGCCTGATGGGTTGTTCCTTGCAGATCGGGTGGTGCCGCACGGCATTCGTCAGTTGCCAGCCAGCATCGCTGAGCAAAGGCACATCCCTTGGGGATATTCATCGGTGAGGGCAACTCACCTTCCAGCTTGATCCGTTCCTTACGCGCCTCGGGGTCGGCACGCGGTGTCGTCGACAACAACGCTTTGGAATAAGGATGCCGGGGCGCCGCGAACAACTGTTCTTTCGGAGCTTTCTCGACTGCGCGTCCCAGATACATGACAATTACGTCATCAGCGAAATGCTTCACCACAGACAGGTCATGCGAGATGAACAGGTAGGCCAGGTTCAGACGCTCTTGCAGTTCAACCAGCAGGTTCAGGATTTGAGACTGGATCGAAACATCCAGCGCCGATACCGGCTCATCCAAAACCAGAACCTTGGGGTTCAGCATCAGGGCTCGGGCAATCGCAATCCGCTGCCGTTGGCCACCCGAAAACATGTGGGGGTAGCGATCATAATGCTCGGGGCGCAGACCGACAAGATCAATCATTTCGCGTGCGCGAGTTTCCCGTTCCGCAGCGGTCATATCGGGCCGGTTGATGATCAGAGGTTCCTGCAGGATCTGACCGATCCGTTGTCGCGGATTAAGCGAACCATAAGGATCTTGAAACACGATCTGCACGTTTTCGCGCATCTCAGCCCATTTTGACGGGGTGATTTCGACGCCGTCGATGGTCAGTGTTCCCGAAGTGGGCTCTTCAATCATCGTTACGACGCGAGCGAGGGTGGATTTACCGCACCCGGACTCTCCTACAATGGCCAGCGTCTTACCAGGCTCTAGGGCAAAATCCACACCGGAAAGGGCTTTGACCGTTGCCGATTTCGACAGCAATCCCCCTTTGACCTCATAGTGCCGGGCCAACGCGTTTGCCTGAACGATCGGGGCGGTCATGCCAATTCTCCAGCGGTGATTTCCTTGACGTGGTGACAGCGGGCCTTGCCGAAATCTGCTCCATGCGGAGCGGGTGGTGTGTTCCGGCACAAGTCATCGGCGAATTGGCATCGCGGGCTGAACAAGCAACCTTTGGGACGGTCAAATTGACCAGGAACAACACCTGGAATCGTCGGCAGCAATTTCGAAGTTGCCCGTTCAGGCAAAGCGTTCAGCAAAGCTGAGGTATAAGGATGGCGCGGTGTGCGGAACAGATCGCGTACCGGCTGTTCCTCGACCTTTTGACCGGCATATTGGACCTGAACCCGCTCGGCGGTTTCTGCCACAACACCCATGTCATGGGTAATCAGAACAAGGCCCATCCCCTGCTCATCGCGCAATCGGACCAACAGATCCAGAATCTGCGCCTGAATTGTTACATCAAGCGCGGTAGTGGGTTCGTCCGCGATCAGAAGTTTCGGGGTGCAGGCAATCGCCATCGCGATCATGACCCGCTGATTCATGCCGCCCGACATCTGGTGAGGAAACGTATTCAGACGGCTCTCGGGTGCCGGGATACCCACCAGGTCAAACAGCTCAATCGCGCGCTGATGACGGTCTTTGCGGTTGAGCCCAAGATGGATACGCAGTGCTTCTTTGATCTGGAAACCGACCGTGAAACAGGGGTTTAGCGAAGACATCGGCTCTTGAAAGATCATGGCAATATCTTTGCCGATGATCTTGCGCCGATCCCGTGCCGAGATTTTGGTCAGGTCGCGACCCTCAAAGCTCATTTCATCTGCCGTGATCGTCGCCGTCCATGGCAGCAACCCCATCAGCGCCAGCATTGACACGGATTTCCCCGAGCCGCTTTCCCCGACAATGGCCATCAACTCGCCCTTGTTGACAGACAGATCAACGCCATCCACAGCGCGGAACTCACCCGACGCAGTAGCAAACTCGACCGAAAGATTTCGGATTTCCAACAGGCTCATGTCGTCAGCTCCGTTTCAGCTTGGGGTCCAGCGCGTCGCGCAGACCGTCGCCCATCAGGTTGATTGCCAGCACCGTGACCAGAATGGCCAGGCCCGGGAAAGTTACCACCCACCAGGCGCGCAGAATGAATTCGCGCGCTTCGGCCAGCATCGTGCCCCATTCGGGCGTTGGCGGCTGCGCCCCCATGCCCAGAAAGCCAAGTGCCGCAGCATCCAGAATCGCGGTCGAGAAGGACAGCGCCGCCTGGACAATGATCGGCGCCAGACAGTTCGGCAGCACGGTTTTGAACATCAGGCGTGCCTTGCTTGCACCGGCCACACGAGCCGAGGTCACATAATCCTTTTGCCGTTCGGCCAGAACCGAGGCGCGGGTGAGGCGCACGTAATGTGGTTGAAACACAATGGCGATGGCGATCATTGCATTGGTCAGAGACGGGCCCAGAATGGCGACCAGAACCAGTGCCAGCAGCAGCGACGGAAAGGACAAGATAATATCCATCACGCGCATGATCATCGTATCGACCCATTTGGGTGCAAACCCGGAAAGCAGGCCAAGAACCACACCGCCTGACACGGCCACACAAACCACGACGATCCCGACAAAGAAGGAATAGCGAGATCCCATAATCAGCCGCGACAGCATATCCCGGCCCAGCGGATCAGTTCCCAGCGGGAAGGCCCAACTGCCGCCTTCCTGCCATGCCGGAGGTTGCAGGATATGCTCGCGGAACTGTTCGGTTGGATCGTAGGGGGCCAGCAAAGGTGCGAAGGCAGCGCAAAAGACAAAGGCCGCGAATACCCACAGGCCAATCACCGCGCCGCGGTTTTCACTGAAATAAAACCAGAATTCGCGCAAGGCGCTTGGGCGGTCTTCGGTTTTGGGTGCGTTTGCAGATAGTTCAGCCATCACCGCCTCCGGATTTTTGGATTGATGATGCCATAAAGGACATCGACCAGTAGATTCACCAGCATCACGATCACGGCGATCATCAGAAGACCGCCCTGCACCACCGGGTAATCGCGCCGGAAGATGCTGTCGACCATCCACTTGCCGATACCCGGCCAGCTAAAGATCGTCTCGGTCAGAATTGCACCAGCCAGCAAAGTTCCAACCGACAGGCCGATCACCGTAATCACGGGGATCAACGCATTACGCAGAGCATGCAGCCCGTTGATCCGAGTGGGTGACAGGCCTTTTGCCCGCGCGGTACGAATGTAGTCCTCGCCCAGAACCTCAAGCATCGCCGAGCGCGTCTGACGCGCAATGACAGCCAGCGGGATCGTCCCCAGAACTATCGTTGGCAGAATCAAATGCCGAACAGCCGACGTGAATGCCCCGGGTTGCCCCGACAAAAGACTGTCGATCAGCATAAAGCCGGTCACGCTGGGGAAGTAATACAGAAGGTCGATCCGGCCCGAAACAGGCGTCCAGCCCAGATTGCCCGAGAACACGATGATCAGCAGCAGCGCCCACCAGAAGATCGGCATTGAATACCCAACCAGCGCCGAAGACATCAGCGCCCGGTCAAAGAATTTGCCCCGGTTGACTGCGGCAATGACACCGGCGGGCAACCCAAGGGCCACCGCGAAGATCATCGCGCAGATTGACAACTCCAGCGTCGCTGGGAACAGGGCAAAGAACTCGTCCCAAACCGGTTTCTTGGTGACAAAGCTTTCGCCCAGATCGCCCTGCATAACGCCGGTCAGATAGTCCCAATATTGTTGGAGGACCGGCTTGTCGAAGCCCAGTTTGACCACCATTTCCTGATAGCGTTCCTCGGACATTCCGCGTTCACCGGCCATGACGATGATCGGATCACCGGGCAAAACCCGAATGAACATGAAGGAGATAAGCGTTACACCCAGAAATGTCGGAATGAACATACCGAGACGAGAAAGAAAGTAGCCAAACATCAGCGACCTATGATTGTGAGATCTTTGGGAAAGTGGGTCAGCGACCGACAGCCATCCCCTGTAACAAGCACGTCATCTTCTATGCGCACGCCGAAATTGTCCAGCGCGTAAAGGCCCGGCTCGTTTGTCCAAACCATGCCCGGCAGGATTTCCTGGTCGTTTCCACGCATGATATACGGCGCTTCGTGAACGTCGCGGCCCAGACCGTGGCCCGTTTTGGTGCGGATCCGATCGGCATAGGGTGACGCTTCGAGCACGCCGATCACGGCATCGTCGATATCATGCGCCGTGACACCGGGACGGCAGGCTTTGAATCCTGCCAGATTGGCGCGCAGAACGGTGTCATAGACCGCCCTGCCCTCGTCCGAGACCTCTTCGACAAAGAATGTCCGGGTGATGTCGGCGGCAAACCCATGTTTGCGGGCTCCGAAATCAAACAAAAGCGCATCGCCCGGTTTGATCTGGTAATCCGCCCGCGCCTTGCCATGGGGCCGCGCCGAGTTGTCCCCGGCGGCAACAATCGGCGAAAATGCCAGCGAGGCGGCGCCTTCCGCAAACAGTGCCTGAATCAAGGCCTGTTCAATCTGCAATTCGGTCTGACCGACGCGCACATCCGCAATCACGCGCTCTAACGCGCGTTCAGAGATGTCGATCGCGGCTTGAAGCGCTGCGATATCGTCTTCTGTCTTGATAATGCGCAAGCCAGAAATTTCACGCTCGGCATCGACAATCTGCAGGTCCGGTAACGCGTTGGTAAACGCCTTCGACACAAAGACTCGCATCACCTGCCCTTCCACAGCCAGCGATGTCAGCGGCATATGCTTGGCGAGGGCTGCAAAGGCGTCATCATACCCGGTCTGGTCGAACCAGTCGAAAACGGCGCCTTCAAATCCAACCAGGTCCCAACTGCCGAGCTCAAGGTTGGGAACGATGGCCGCAGGAGAACCTTCGCCGGGGACCACGACCACAAAGGGCCGTTCGTGGCTCATGAAAGGTTTTCCCAATGCGCGGGTGAAATTCGGGCCGGGCACAAGGGCCACGGCATCAACTGACATGTCCTTTGCCAGTTGACGGTACTCGGACAAATTCGGCATCAGGGCCGACCTCCAATAAGAAACCGGAGCCGCCACGCGGGCGGCTCCGGTCGGTAAGTGATGAATTATTCGACGCTCACACCGTAGAAGATGTGGCCGCCCAGCGGGTGCACTTTATAGCCCTGCACTTCGTTGCGCATCGGCATAAAGACCACCGAGTGTGCGATCGTTGCCCAAGGCGCCTGCTCTTTGAAGACCACCTGAGCGTCTTCGTACAGCTTGGTGCGTTCGGCCTGATCAGTGGACTGCTTGGCCTTGAGGATCAGCTCTTCGAAGGGCTCGTGGCACCACTGCGCCCGGTTCGAGGCTTCGCGTCCGTCACAACCCAGCAGAACCGCCAAGAAGTTGTCTGGATCGCCATTGTCACCGGTCCAACCCAGCAGAACGGCTCCGTCACGGTCCAGATCTTTCGAACGCGACAGGTATTCACCCCATTCATAGGACACGATTTCGACGTCGACACCAACCTTGGCAAAATCCGCTTGGATCAGCTCGGCCATACGGCGTGCATTCGGGTTATAGGGACGCTGTACCGGCATAGCCCAAACCTTCATCGACAGGTCGGATACGCCTTCGGCTTCCAGCATCGCCTTGGCCGCTTCGGGATCATACGCGTCATCGGTGATGGCGTCGTTATAGCCCCACATGGTTGGCGGGATCGGGTTCTTGGCAACTTGGCCCGAGCCCTGGAACACGACGTCGATGATCGCATTCTTGTCGATCGCCATGTTCAGCGCCTTGCGGACCTTCGGATTGTCGAACGGTGCCATGGTGGTGTTGTAGGCGAGGTAGCCGACGTTCAGGCCTTCCTGCTCCAACATGTTGATATCTGCATCGTCCTGCATCGCTTGAATGTCGGCCGGGTTCGGATAAGGCATGATATGACATTCGCCCGCTTTCAGCTTTTGATAGCGAACCGATGCATCCGGCGTGATCGCGAAGATCAGGTTCTCCACATCCGCAGGGGCCTTCCAGTAGTCGGCATTCTGCGCATAGCGGATCACTGCGTCTTTCTGGTAGGCTACAAACGAGAACGGACCAGTCCCGATCGGTGCTGTGTTCAGATTCTCAGGCGTACCCGCGGCCATCATCGCATCCGCATATTCCGCAGACAGGATCGAGGCGAAGTCCATCGCCATGTTGGCCACAAAAGGCGCTTCAGGCTTGGACAGGGTGAACTTCACTGTGTAGTCGTCGACTTTTTCAATCGACTCGACCAGGTCCGGCATACCCATGCCCTGGAAATATTCCCAGGTACCACCAGATACCTGATTATAGGCATGGCCTTCATCCTTCTGGCGCATGAACGAGAAGATCACGTCATCAGCATTGAAATCACGCGTCGGCGTGAATTCGTCATTCGAATGGAATTTGACGCCCTGACGCAATTTGAAGGTATATTCCAGACCATCATCGCTGGCCTCAACGCTTTCCGCCAGACCGGGGATAACATTGGTCGTACCGGTCTCAAACTCGAGCAGACGGTTGTAAATCGGGTGTGACGAGGCATCAAAGGTTGTCCCTGCGGTAAATAGCGCCGGGTCAAAGCCTTCGGGTGATCCTTCCGAGCAATATACCAAAGTATTTGCTTGGGCCGCAGCACTGGACAACGCAATCGCTGCAGTTGCGGCCATCAATCTAAGTTTCATGAGTTTCTCCCAGAAATGTTTTTTCTTCAGATTTTCGCGTTGTTCTAATTTCTAGTCAGAACAATCTTTGATGACTGTCACCGCCGCGAAATCCCTGCCCAATGTATCCAAAATACAAAATCCATTGTCAACTGAGTTCACCGCCCAGCGATCAGGAAGTAAAAAAGAGGGCAGGTACAGCGTTATGATTTGCCTGGTCGGGCCTGTTTTCTAACTGATTTCGGTTCTTTGGCGATTAGAGCCAAGCAGTGGCGAAGCCACCGGGCAGGAGCGTCCGAACTCTTGAATGCCATCAATCCTAAATGCCGCGGGCTTCAGGGATCGACCTCCACATCCATATCTTGAATCGAGTCGATCCGACCCAAATGTCAGGCGCCGTAACGGGCCATGAACATGTCGACAGCCTGCAGCGCGACCTCTTCAATCTCAGCCTCTGAAAAGCTGCTTTGAATGCCGAATGTGGATCGGGGCCAAAGGCGGACCTTGCACAATTCCGAAAACTGTTCAGCGGCAAATTGAAGGTCCTCGATAACCAATTCGCCTTTATTCACCGCTTTTTGCAGATATTCTGCAAGTTGCCGGGTGCCATTTTGCGGCCCCGCCTCATAGAAGGCGCGGCCAAGTTCGGGGAACCGATCTTGCTCGGCCACGCAGATGCGGAACACCTGCTGCGCAAAATCCGACACCAGAAATGCGGCCAGCTGGGTCGCAGCGATGGTCAGCACCTCGCGTGCAGGTTTTGTATCGTCAACCATCGAAACGACATTCTCGGCCATACGGCAGCATTCGTTCTGAGCGACCTCCATGAAAAGAAGACGCTTATCCGGGAAATAGCTGTACAAAGTCGCCTTGGAAACACCCGCCGCGCGCGCAATGTCATCTACGCTAGCTCCTTCGAAACCATCTGCCATGAACACCGATCGGGCTCCTTGCAGGACCTGATCAAATTTTCGGCCTGTTCGCAAAATGGCAGTTGCTTCGGACATGCGCTCTCCTTCAGGGGTGGATTCGTCGAATCTATAAACTGATCAGTTCAGATACAACGATTCGCATAGGATTTCGGCCATGGGCAGGCGGGATTATGGTAATTTTTCCGTTAGGTCAGTCCGCGTAGTTCGTTCGGCGGGGCCTGATTGGCCAGGGGTTGCCGCCAGAGAAAACCGTGCTAACACTCTGGCCATGGCTGATATTTTTCTGCGTACGCTGCCGTTCTTTGCGATTATCGGCCTGGGGTATTGGGCTGGGCGCAGTCGGTTCTTCTCGGAAGAAGCCACGGCCTATCTGACGAAATTCGTGTTCTATTTCGCACTTTCGGCAATGTTGTTCCGCTTTGCCGCCACCCTGCCCTTTGCCGAGATATTCGACGGCAGATTGGTCGCGGGCTATCTGCTGGGAACGCTTACGGTTTATGCTCTGGCCAGTCTGATCGCGTGGATGCGCGGCCTTGACATACCAACCTCTGCCGTCGAGGCCCAATGCGCTGCGATCGGCAATGTCGGCTTTCTGGGGCTGCCGATGCTTGCGCTTTTGTTCACCGAAGCAGCAATCGGCCCGGTCATGCTGGTATTGACTGTCGACCTTGTGGTGTTTTCCTCGCTGATCGTGATTTTGATCAATGCCGGACGCGATGGGCGGCTGACGCCGGCAACATTTCGGTTGATTGGCCTCGGTTTGCTCAAAAACCCGATGATCGTATCTATTTCAGCGGGGCTTTTGTGGTCAGCCTTCCAAATTCCCGTGCCCGTTCCACTGAACGATTTTCTGACAATCCTGGGCGGGGCAGCCACTCCGGGAGCCTTGTTTGCGATAGGGGCATCGCTCGCCAGCAAATCCGCCGAGCGTGTTCAGATCGCTGCCTGGCTGAGTTTTTGCAAGCTGATCATTCATCCGCTCTGCGTTGCTGTCTTCGTAATCTGGCTGATCCCGGCGGAAAGCTTCTCGGCTTCGGTTGCCATTGCAGCGGCAGCACTGCCGGTCGCTGGGAATGTCTATATGCTGGCGGCCTATTACGGGGTCGCACCCCATCGGGCTTCGGCCGCAATTCTCTTGTCTACCGTGGTCAGCATCCTGACACTGCCACTGGTGATTGCCATAGCCGGAACATTCTAAGCCACAGATAGGGAAAATACTCGCTGGCCGCAGGAACACAGACTTTACGCACGGACCGAGTAACGATAGCCATGGCGCGAACCTAACGTAAGGACGGAACCAAATGGAAACCCTTTCGGAAAACGCTTGTTTCGGAGGCGTCCAGGGCGTCTATCGCCACGCCTCGGCTGCCTGCCAATGCGACATGACTTTTGGACTGTTCCTGCCCGCCGAGGCAAAGGACGGCCCGGTTCCGGTTCTATGGTATCTGTCTGGTCTGACCTGTACCCATGAAAACGCCATGACCAAGGCCGGGGCGCAGGCCTGGGCCGCGGAACAGGGTATCGCCCTTGTTTTCCCTGACACATCCCCGCGCGGCGAAGGCGTTGCCGATCACGAGGACTACGATCTGGGCCAGGGCGCGGGGTTTTATGTGAATGCCACGCAATCACCCTGGGCACCGCACTTCAACATGTGGGACTATGTGGCCGAGGAATTGCCCGCTCTTCTGGTTGAAACCTTTGCAATCGACGCAGACCGCCAGGCCATTACCGGCCATTCCATGGGCGGCCATGGCGCCCTGACATTGGCAATGAACCTACCGGGTCGGTTCCGATCGGTTTCGGCATTTGCACCGATTTCAAACCCAACAAGCGCCGATTGGGGCCGCAAACAACTGAAGGCATATCTGGGCGATGACGCGGCCCAATGGGCCAAGCACGACGCATCGCTGATGATGAAGAAAACCGGTTTCGACGGCCCTGTCCTGATCGACACCGGCGACAATGACCAGTTCATCGACCTGTTGCGCCCCGAGGCGCTGGCCCAGGCGATAGCCGAACGTCGCCAACAGGCAGTTTTCCGTCTGCAGCCCGGCTATGACCATTCTTACTTCTTTGTGTCGACCTTCATGGAAGACCACATCACTTTCCACGCCGAAGCACTGTATGGAGACTGAGGCATGAGCAAATACGACTATGACCTGATCATTGTCGGGTCCGGCCCTTCCGGTCGTTCGGCGGCGATTCAGGCAGGCAAGTTGAAACGCCGGGTGCTGGTTATCGACCGCAAGGATCGGTTGGGTGGGGTCTCGGTCCATACCGGGACCATCCCGTCAAAAACCCTCCGCGAGACAGTGCTGAACCTGTCTGGCTGGCGCGAGCGCAGCTTTTACGGGCGCTCGTACCGGGTAAAGGATCAGATCCGGGCCGAAGACCTCAAGGCTCGGCTGCACATGACGCTGGACCATGAGGTCGATGTGCTGGAACATCAGTTCAACCGGAACCACGTGGAAACCTTAAATGGTCTGGCAAGATTTGTCGGTCCCCACGAGATTGAGGTTGCAACCGACGCAGGCGAAACCACACGTCTGTCCGCCGCAAAGTTCCTGATCGCCACCGGTACCAAGACCTATCGTCCCGATTATGTGCCCTTCAACGGGAAGACCATCGTCGATGGCGATGATTTTCTGGAGATGGCCGAGATACCGCGCTCGCTATGCGTGATCGGGGCCGGTGTAATCGGTGTTGAATATGCCACGATGTTTTCCGCGCTTGATGTACGTGTCACCCTGATTGAACCCCGCGAGACGTTTCTGGATTTCATCGACAGCCGGCTGATCCACGACTTTACCCACCAAATCCGCGAAAACGGCGTGGATTTGCGGCTGGGCTCTGCCGTTGAAAAGATCGAAGATGGAGGTAGCCACGTAGAAGTGACGCTCGAGAATGGACGGCATGTCCGGGCCGAGATGTTGCTGTTTGCCGCCGGGCGGATGGGCGCGACCTCGGCCTTGAATCTGGATGCGGTCGGGCTGACAACCGATCACCGCAACCGGATTGAGGTCGATCGCAAGACCTATCAGACAGCGGTACCGCATATCTATGCGACCGGAGATGTAATCGGACATCCCTCGCTGGCATCAACCTCGCTGCAGCAGGGGCGCGTGGCGGCATGTCATGCGTTGGAGACCCCGACCCTTCCGGAAAGCCCCTGGTACCCTTACGGCATCTATTCGGTGCCCGAGATATCCACCTGCGGCATGTCCGAAGAGGAGCTACAGGAGCGCGATATCCCTTACGAGGTCGGCGTCGCGCGATTCCGCGAAACTTCTCGCGGGCATATCATGGGGTTGGAACATGGCATGTTGAAGATGCTGTTTTCGCTGAAAACCCGCCGGGTTCTTGGTGTGCAGATCGTAGGCGAAGGCGCGACTGAGCTGATCCATATCGCACAGGCTGTATTGAACCTGAAAGGCACAGTGGATTATTTCGTTCAAAACACATTCAACTACCCGACCTTGGCCGAGGCTTATAAGATCGCTGGTCTGGATGCGTTCAACCGGATGCCCATCCCCGAGGAATTCAAGGTCAAGAAGAAGCCTGCCGAGAAACAGGCAAAGAAAGCGTGACAACCCTGTACATAGACGCAGATGCCTGTCCAGTGAAGGCCGAGGCCGAGCGTGTAGCGACCCGACATAAGATTCCGATGGCTCTGGTTTCGAACGGTGGCCTGAGGCCTTCGGCCAATCCTCTGGTACAGGTTGTGATCGTGTCCGCAGGTGCGGATGAGGCCGATAAATGGATCGCAGAGCGTTGTGGTACAGGGGACGTGGTTGTGACCTCAGACATTCCTTTAGCCGCGAAATGTGTTGAAGCAGGTGCGCGTGTATTACGTCACAACGGCGAGGCCTTTACCGCCGCCAATATTGGTCAGCAACTGGCGATGCGCGACCTGATGGCAGACCTGCGTTCGGCAAACCCTCTGGGCGCCGGGGGCGGTGGCAAGCCTTTTGGCAAGGCCGATAGGTCCCGGTTTTTGGATGCGTTGGAACGGGAATTGCGGGCGGCACTAAGGGCGTGACCCTCCCGCCCGTCACAGACGCATCAGAGATGCGTCCCCTCCGGTTGGGCCGGGCAGCGCTGCGCGCTGCAGTTCCTGTCTTGAAAAGCGCAGCAAGGATTGATTCAGTCAGCCCCAGCAGAGATTCTAAGAAGGATTGTTCATGCCAATAGAAGCGGTGGTTTTCGACATCGGGAATGTCCTGATAGAATGGCAGCCAGAACGGTACTACGACGCGGTTATTGGTGAAGACCGTCGCCGGGCCATGTTTGCCGAGGTTGACCTGCATGGAATGAACGATCTGGTTGATCAGGGGCAACATTTCACTGACACTATCTATGGCTGGGCTGATAAATATCCCCAATGGCGGGATGAAATCCGGATGTGGCACGACAAATGGATCGAATTGGCCACGCCAGAAATTCCCCACTCGGTACGGCTGCAACGTGCGTTGCGCGCCAAAGGCATCTCGGTCTTTGCGCTGACAAATTTCGGTGTGCAGAATTTTGACTATGCCACCACGGCCTATCCGTTCCTCAACGAGTTTGACCGGCAATATGTTTCGGGTCGCATGCAGACCGTGAAACCGCATGTCCCGATTTACGAGATGGTCGAAGCCGATTGTGGTCTGGCGCCCGAGACGTTGTTGTTCACCGACGACCGGATCGACAATATCGAAACGGCGCAGGCGCGAGGCTGGCAAACGCATCATTTTGAGGGCCCGCAAGGATGGGCAGACCGGTTGGTGGCTGAGGGGCTTTTGACCCGCGAAGAAGCGCGATAGATCAGGCCGCGACGGGTTGTGCGCGGTTCTCGCGGATGGGAAGGTGAACGATGGCGCTGAAGGCGCCGATGGCCACGCCGACCCACCAGACAAAGGTGTAATCTCCGTACTGGTCATACATGCGGCCGCCTAGCCAGACGCCAAGAAAACTGCCGACCTGATGGCTGAAGAAGATGATGCCGTAAAGCGTACCCATGTAGCGCAACCCGTACAAATGTGCGACAAGCCCCGAGGTCAGTGGAACCGTTGCCAGCCAGAGCGAACCCATGACCAATGAGAATACAACGACCGTGATTGGCGTGATTGGCAGGATTATGAAAGCCGCCGCTGTAAGCGTGCGGGCGGCATAAATAGAGGCCAGAAGGTATTTCTTGGGAAAGTGCATTCCGGCCCACCCCGCCAGCAATGTCCCTCCGATATTGGCCAACCCGATCAATGAAATCGACACAGCCCCTAATGCGGAAGTTGTCGTTATACCAATGGAATGCAGTATTCCACCCGGCTGAATCGGGCCGCACATTTCGGTAACGAAAGCGGGAAAATGCGCTGTGATAAAGCCAAGCTGATAACCACAGCTGAAAAATCCCAGGAAAATCAGGGTATAAGACGGGTCCCGGAAGGCCTTACCCAGAATCTGGCCCATGTTCTCTTCGATTTCGGCTTTGGTTGCGGCTTGGGGCGCGCGCATGAAGGGCAGAGTCAAGACCAGTGCCAGGATGGCAACGGCAAACACGATGAAAACCTGTTGCCAGGGCATAAAAGACAAAAGCCATTCCGCCGTTGGAGCACCCAAAACCTGGCCAAAGCTTCCTGCCGCTGTCACGACGGCCAGAGACATAGAGCGGTTATGATCAGAGGACGCCCGTCCAACTACGGCAAGCACGACACCAAACCCCGTGCCGGCAATCCCAAAGCCCACAAGCCAGGCGTACATCTGATGCTCGAACGGGGTAACGGACCAAGCCGACAACACCATGCCCGCTGCATAGGTCAATGCCCCGAGCACAATCGCACGGCGATCCCCCACCTTCTCGGCGATGGCGGCAAAAATGGGTTGTCCAATTCCCCAAGCGAGGTTCTGGATCGCAATCGCCATCGAAAAATCGGAGCGCAGCCAGCCGAATTCAGTCGCAATAGGGATCTGGAATACGCCAAAGGATGCCCGCACGGCAAAACTGACGGCGATAATTATACAGCCGACGATCAAGATCGGGTTTAGCAGGCGCGCGTGTTGGGGCATTGAATCCTCGGGATGGCAGAGCCGCGACGGTACGCAAATTTGTACCGTGGTCAATTCAGGAGTTTTGACGCCGCGGATAAGCAAAATTGATGCATCTTCCAAATGCCTTCTTTTCAACGCCCTGAGGTGAAGGTATCCCTCGGGATATGTCAGATTTGATATCGCTTTACGAGGCACGCATCGCCGATGGCACTTTGACGCGGGACGATGCGCAAGAGGCTGTCCTTCCGCATTTCGAAGGCATTCGCGCGGCCTTGGCTACCCCGGTCAAGCGTGGTTTCTTTCGCAAAGCACCCCCGCCGCCCCAGGGACTTTATCTGTGGGGCGGAGTTGGTCGTGGCAAGTCGATGTTGATGGATATGTTTGTCGACGCGCTTGGCGACATCCCCGCCCGTCGCGTCCATTTTCATGCTTTCATGCAGGAAATCCACGCGGGGATGCACAAAGCTCGTAAGGACGGAGTTGAGGATGCGCTTGCACCGGTCGCGGACTCGGTTGTCAAATCCGTAAAACTGCTGGCATTTGACGAGATGCAGATCACCGATATCACCGATGCGATGATCGTCGGGCGGTTGTTTGATCTTTTGCATGCTGGCGGGGTCGTGGTCATCACCACATCCAACCGGCACCCGGACGAATTGTACAAGAACGGCTTGAACCGCCAGCTCTTTTTGCCATTCATCGCGCATATCAAGGAACAACTTCAGATATGGGAACTGGTCTCGCCCACTGATTACCGACAGAACCGTCTTGAAGGTGCGCCAGTCTATTTCACGCCGATCGGCCCCGAGGCTCGACAGAATATCCGATCCGTCTGGAACGATCTCGCGGGCGGTGCGGCGGAACCGCTGATGTTGCAGGTGAATGGCCGTGCTGTCGAATTGCCGGCCTTTCGGAACGGGATAGCCCGAGCAAGCTTTTATGACCTGTGCGGACGGATGCTGGGCCCTGCAGATTATCTGGCCGTTGCCGAGGCAGTCAAAGTTCTGGTTCTGGAGGACATCCCGCGCCTTTCCCGGAATAATTTCAATGAGGCCAAGCGCTTTGTGACGTTGATTGACGCCTTGTATGAGGCGCGGGTTCGCCTGATCTGTTCGGCGGCAGCAGAGCCCGAGATGTTGTATGTCGAGGGTGAAGGGACGTTCGAGTTCGAACGCACTGCCTCGCGACTGCGCGAGATGCAGGCTGAGGATTGGGGGGCATAGGGGCGCTGCCCTGTCACGTTTTGCGCGCCTCCCCCAGGGTATTTCCGCCGGGTGAAGACCTATCCGTTTTCGCGTAGGATGTTGCCCGCCAAATAGAGTGATCCGCAAATCAGGATACGGGCCTGAGGGTCTTGGTCTGTGATTTTCTGCAGGGCCGCGGATACACTCTCTGCTGTGTCGGCTTTCATGCCAACCTGGTCAGCAGCCTGCGCCGTATCTTCAGCGCTAAGCGTCGCGGCCTCACCCGGTATCGACACTGCGGTCAGGCTTTGAGCCTGCGTGGCAAGCGGTGCAAGATAGCCAGCGACATCTTTGGTGTTGAGCATTCCGCAGATCAAATGTGTCGGAGATTGCGGTAATTTTCTCAGCACTTCAGCAAGCGCAATTCCCGCGGCGGCATTGTGTCCACCATCCAGCCACAGCTCGGCCTGTGCGGCCTGTTCAACAAGCGGGCCGGATTTCAGACGCTGCATCCGTGCTGGCCACTCGGCCTTGGTAACGGCGGCCTCATAGGCCTGATCACCAAGTTCGAGATGGCGCAATACCGCTATTGCCGCACCCGCATTCTGAATTTGATGTGCGCCAAGCAAATTGGGCAGCGGCAGATCCCGCAGCCCGATTTCGTCCTGATACACAAGACGTCCGTTTTCCTCGGTCACATGCCAGTGCTGACCGTGTACCAGCAATGGGGCACCCAGACGGGCCGCTGTATATTCGATGACCTCAAGCGCTTCGTCCTGCTGTGGGCCGACGATACAAGGGACGCCCGGCTTGATGATCCCGGCTTTTTCGGCAGCGATCTTGCCCAACGTGTCGCCTAGAAACTGTTCATGGTCGATGGAAACCGGCGTGATAACCGTCACGGCGGGTTCGTGCACCACGTTTGTTGCATCCAGGCGCCCGCCAAGGCCGACCTCAAGCAAGGTATAATCAGCCTGTTTGCGGGCAAAGGCCAGGAGGGACGCACAGGTCGTAATCTCGAAATAGGTGATTTTCTCACCACCATTGGCGGCATAGCACTCATCAAGGACGTTTGTCAGTTCGGCTTCCGAAATCAACTCACCTGCCAGCCGAATACGCTCGTGAAACCGGGCAAGATGCGGAGAGGTATAGGCGTGAACCGTTTTCCCCGCCCCTTCCATACCGGCGCGGATCATAGCCTGCGTAGACCCCTTGCCATTTGTCCCTGCGATATGAACGACCGGAGGCAATTTGGTCTGAGGGCTTTCCAGTGCGGCAAGCAAACGCCACACCCGATCCAGCGTCAGGTCAATGATCTTGGGATGCAGCGCCATCATCCGATCAAGGATGACGTCTGACGATGGCGAAGTCATTCCTGATCCGCGTCTTTCTCTGGGGCTTCGGGGGTGGGCGCGGGCAAATCACCTTTGACCGCAGGAGGCTGATTCATCAGCATGCGGGTAATCGTGATCAATTCGTCACGCATTTCGGTACGCTTCGTTACCCGGTCCAGCATTCCGTGGTCCAGCAAGTATTCTGCGCGCTGAAATCCTTCGGGCAGCTTTTCCCGAATGGTCTGTTCGATCACGCGCGGGCCTGCAAAGCAGATTAGCGCATTGGGTTCCGAGATATGGACGTCGCCCAGCATCGCATAAGAAGCGGTCACGCCTCCGGTGGTAGGATGGGTGAGTACAACGATATAGGGCAGTTTTGCCTCTTTCAGCATCTCAACCGCCACGGTGGTTCGCGGCATCTGCATCAAGCTCAGGATGCCTTCCTGCATTCGCGCGCCACCCGCTGCCGAGAACAGGATTAGCGGGCGTTTCAACTTCACTGCCTCTTGCGCGGCCGCAATGATGGCATTGCCGACATACATACCCATCGAGCCGCCCATGAACGAGAAATCCTGGGCCGCTGCCACGACCGGCGTACGTCCGATATCACCTTTGGCGACCAGCATCGCCTCTTGCTCGCCAGTTTTCTTCTGCGCTGCTTTCATCCGGTCGGGGTATCTCTTCTGGTCCCGGAACTGTAGCGGATCATCTTTGGGAGCGGGAACATCGACCTCGGTAAATATACCACCGTCAAACAGGTGCCCGAACCGGTCGCGCGGTGTGATCGCCATATGATGATCACATTGGGTGCAGACATTCTGGTTTTCCGCCAATTCGCGGTGGAACAGCATCGTGCCGCATTCGTCACACTTGTGCCAAAGGTTTTCGGGGACTTCCCGGCGTGAGAAGATCGAATTAATCCGGGGACGGACGTAGTTTGTGATCCAGTTCATGTCGGAACCTTGCTAGTACGGCGTTGACGTCACATAAGACGCTACGGAAAGAATTGCAATCAGCGCCTGAGCGCAAGGCGCGCGATAAACCAGCTGACAATCATCACGGCAAAATCCACATATAACCATTGCCGCAATGTCAGAGTATCGGTCATATCAAAGGGCAGTACAAATAAGGCAAGACCGCTGAGGGTGTCAGGTAGCGAGACAAACAAGAGCGCTATGACATTGTTGAAAAAATGCAGCGCTATGGCCGGGCCCAGGGTTCCCGCCCGCGCGGTCAAATCCGCAGCCAAAAGTCCAAACAGACCAGTCCACAGCACCAGCAACTCTGCATTGCCGCCCGCCGCATCGGGCGAATAGTGCCCCACCGCGAATAGAAGCGACGGTACCCCCATCCAGATGATCGGAGAACGGAATCGCGCCGCCAGGCTTTGCTGCATATATCCGCGGAAAAGCAGCTCCTCCGCACTGATTTGGACAAACACAGCCAATAGCGACAGAGGCAGGAATACCAGCCAAACCGAAAAGGACAGGTTTTGAACAAGCGGCGCGCCCATAATGAGGTGCGGCACGGTTACGATAACCACGCCAAGCACCATCAGGGCGCGCAGCACAAGCCAGAACTGTCTGGCCGCTTTGCCCCTAGTCCCTAAAATAGAACCCAGGGACCGCTTCTGAAACTGTCGCGCTGCGGTCCACACACCAAATGTGACAAACCCAAAGCTTGACAGCAGGATCACCATCGAGATCGGGGTCGAGCCGTTCATCAACCCGCTGGCCCATTCCTGCGGTCCGGCCACGGTTACGACTGCAAACAGGATCAGATTGAAGACGGTTGCAACGACCACGATCGTTGCCAGGCCGGCCAGCAGACGCCACAGCTGTGGTTTGTCGCGTGCGTCGGCGACCAGTTGCTCATGCGGGGCGTAAGAGGGCGCGCGGATTTCAGACATTCTGGTGGGAACTTTCGGTCTGGTCCTCATCATCGAAGAACAAGGTCGATGCTTTGGTGGCGTTGATCTTTTCCGAAATGGTTGTCAGGTATCCGGCAACTGTTTCAAGCAACTGAACCGCAACGCTTGCATCGCTTTCGATCACCGCGCGCAGTTCCACTGCACCAATCCGCAGGAATGAACAGTTTTCGCCTGCCACAAGATCCAACTGCCTGGTCTCACCGGTGATAACAGACAGGTCACCGATCAGGCGCCCGGGTTCAATGACAGATATGGACCGGGTCGAACCGTCTTCTTCGTGCCACATCAGCTTCGCATGACCCGAAATGCACAGATAGGCCGCATCCGGCGCCTGCCCACGAGAGAAAATGACCTGACCAGCGGCAGCATCATACCACTGCGCCGAAAACGCCAGCAATCTCTGGTTGCGACCGTCGATATTGGCAAAAAGCGGAGTTGACGAGATAATCTTCAGCTTGCGGCTGAGGTCAGCGGTGGTGCCGGATTCTTGTTCGAGCTGCGTTTTCGAGACACCGTCAATGCGGCCATCCTTGATTTCAACAAACAGATCATAGGCCTCGGGATGGGCGAAACTGTCCTCCATGAAAATCATGATGGAATCGGGCAGCAGTTCGCGCAGTTTCAACCGGGTGCGTAAACGGCTCTCAGAGTCATGGCTGGCCAACGCTTTATCCAGGATTAGCAAATCCGGCCGTTTAATCCCGGCGCGCGAGAAGGCAATTCGTTCCTGAAAGACGGTTGTCAGATTGTTCCCACCCAGCCCTGCGGACAGATCATAGACGATGGCCGCTGCCTGTCTGCGCAGACCTGCGGCATTGATCACTTCGGCAACCACATCCTCTATCTCGTCAGCATGAGCTCCTGCCGTCACAGACACCCGCCCGAAAAGCGCATTTTCCATAACCGTCATACGCGCGATGTATGTGTCCGGTGTGACCGGTACAAATATCTCCTGCAGGCTTCCACGTAACCTTTCGCCCTGTTCAGTGCGGATTTTCAGAATCTTCTGTTTGTATTCATCCGGGAAATCAGGGCCAATCTGTTCGGCGGTCAGCAGGAACGGAACGGTCAGAAGAAAGGCGTGTTCGCGCTGCGATAGCTCGTCCACTCCTTTTGCCTTGCGCTTGTCTTCGATTGCCAGCAGCCGGTGGAACATTTCCTTGCTCAAACCCAGGCGCAGGAACAGCGGATGGTCGGTTCCGTCCCGCCCAAAAGCATGGCTCAGCGTTTCCAGAACAGCGCTCGAGATACTCAGCGCGTCGTCATCAAGCTCATGTGTACGCAGCATCTGCATGAACCGATTATCGCCGGCCAGAATGTCCGGCGAGATTTCCTGCGACGGTGCTGCATAAAGAAGGTTGCCGCCCAAAGGCACAGTTGGGTTGAACCTGTCCGGATCGAACCGGTAGACAAAGCGGTCCAGATCTTTTTCCACCAACTTGTCATGGATGGGGCCACGGAGGTCGATGATATTTTGCACAAACTCGGGATGCTGATCCGGATTCAACTGGCTGCGCAGGGTGCGGCGGAACATGAATTCATCCGTTCCCATCGCCTCGACCAGCTTGAACCACCAATCCTGGATGTCGTCAGTGTTGTTGAGCCCGGCCAGACCGGGATCAATCCATTCATCTGACAGCGAATCCACCGAGTTCCCCGCTCGCGCGGCCTCGATCTGGCGGCGGCTAGGGGCCCTGGCGGCGTCGGCTTCATGCTGAGGGCGTGTTTTCAGGGGCATCATCAAGTTGTCCCCAATCGACCCATCAAACAGATATGGTCGAGAATAGGCATATCCGATCCGCGCCGCGATGACGGATTGGTGCAAAGATTGGATGTCATGGCCGGCAATCGTGACGTCGCCCTGAACCGGCAGCAATTCGCGGGTCAGCAGCTGAGCCAATGCCCCTCTTTCGGCCGCATTCGAGGATTTGATGGCCACGCGGGCCCCTTTGGGTATGACGAGGTCTATATCCTCGAGAACAGTTTTCCCATCGTTATCCCGAACGGTAATATTCTGCAGCTTGATCTCACCAGTCAGATGCGGAATGGAATCAGGCTCGCCCTCGAACAGCTCTTCGGGCACCATGTTGTCGGGTGCGAAGCGTTCGGTCACGATTTCCCACCGCAACGACATGTCCTGAACCTGATTGTAATAGGTCAGCAGATCCTTCCAAGGTCCGCTAAGATCCTTATATGCTCCCAGTGCCGCCACCAGCGCGCCCACTGTTACCTCGCCCGTGATCGCCAGGTATCCGCCCACCGAATAAAACAGAAACGGGGTCATCTGAGTGATCAGATTGTTGAGAAACTTCATGAAGAACTTTTTGTTATAGATCTTGAATCGGATCTCGAACAAAGTTCCCAAACGATGGCTGAACTGGGCCAATCTGTGCCGCCAGCCTCCGTTGGTGCGCAGATCACTGATCCCGGCTGCGCTTTCGCCGATTTCTGAGCTCAAGCGTCTAACTTCCTGGATTCGGTCTTTGTTCAACAGGTTGATCTGGCGCTGCAATTTTGGGATCAACCAAGCCTGCAGCGGGATCAGCGCAATACTTGCAAGACCAAACCACACGCTTTGCATGAACAGAAACGTCACAATGGTCATCATCTGACCAAACTGGAATACGGGTTGTGCGATCGCATCTCCCATCAGGCCGCCCATCGGTTCAGCCTCGGACGTGATCATTGACACCAACTCGCCCTGACTGGTGGTGGCAAAATAGGATTTCGGGAACCGCAGAGTTCGGTGGATCAGCGTGTACCTCAGTCGGCGTAACATGCGTTCGGCCAACACACCTTTCATCGTGTTGATCCGCATTTTCATCAGACCGCTGGCGATGACCGTCGCCAGAAAGGCCAGACACAGAATCAACAAATACTGCACCTGCGTCACCGTAACTCCTAAGAAAGTTACCGAGCTGCCTGGTGCACCAATCGCATCGTTAATGATCTGCTTGGGCAGCTCCAATGATGCATAGAGGAAGGGAAAAGAAAACAATGTCAGCAGCAACAATACCAGTTGCTGTTTCTTGGAATGCTTCCAGATGAATGCGAATAGAGTGGGTTCCATGCCCCGTCTTTGCCTCGGAAATATTGCTATAGGGTTGTAACGGATGGTCCACTGCAATCAGGTGTCAGACGGTACGCACTGACCGGGTCGATTGCAAGAACGGCGCCCTCCGTAACAGGTCACAACTTTGCTGCCTAGCCAAAAGCGTGTTCACATTTTCGGTAATTTACCGACGCTATGATGCAAATCGGCTTTATCCTGGGGTGGATATCCGACAAAAGATGTGTGGAGCAATAGATTGGGATCATGGGCAAGCTACTGGATCGCTATATTCACCGCAAAGCACTTACGCGCTGGCAGCGGGACGCCCGGGCAGCGCCCGAAGCTGTGCTTTCTGAATTGCGGCTGCAGCGTGATGATGCACGTCGCTTGCGATCCGAGCTGGATGCGCTGATCCTTCAGGCTAACAGCCGCCTTACACGGCCTGTGGCGGGATCAACCCATTTCCCGAAACCGTTGGGCACCGACTGGAGCTGGAGGCCCGAGCTGTGGCGCTATCCTCAGCCCCGCCCCGGTGTCGCCTCGGCCCCGCGTAAGGCACGTATCAACGATGAGGCAACGCTGTTTCACGACTGTCCGCGCCAGGAAATCAGCACGCGCCAGATCAGGAACACGCGCAAGCATGATCTGTCACCGTTCAGCTTGGCGGTCGAGGTTTTCGGGTTCGAGGGATCATTTCTCTCTCTCTCTATCGAGCTTCCACAAGAGGCAGTGCAAGGGCTGACGCGGCAGCATCTGATTCGAGTCGATTGCCATATTGAGGCCGAACGCCCACAGGAATTGTTCGCGCGGCTCAATATTCGACACGGCCCAAACGCCGAACAGGTTCTGCGCAAACTTGATCCTACTGGTCCTTCAAACAGCGTGGATTTTGATCTTGCACATTTACCACTGAATGAACGCCGCATGGACAAAGTCTGGCTGGATATCATTCTGGATAATCCTTGGATGAACCGGATAGTGTTGCAGGACCTGACCGTCTGTCGTCACCATCGCGCCGATTTATGAGAACCCTGCCATGACCGATCTGATACTCACATCTCTGGGCCTGGAAAATGGTACCTGGATGGGCCACCTGCAGACCGATACGCAGCCCGAGATCAGCGTGTCCTACCGTGGTGACGCGCTGGATGAGGTTCACCTGTCACCAGCCGACACCGGATGGGAGCTTCGTGTACAGGTGCCTGATGTGGCCCTGTCTGACGGGGTCCACAGTTTTGTAATCTCAGATTCCGTTTCAGGGCTTAAACTGGGCGGGTTCTCGATCATTGCAGGAAACGCCGCCGCCGATGACCTGCGCGCCGAACTGGACCTGATGCGAGCAGAGCTTGATATGCTAAAACGAGTCTTTCGCCGGTCTCAGTAGGCGGTAGAAGGGCGGACGAAGTGCGTGCCTATAATTCAGGCGTCATTGTCCACATACGGTTGGCCATGACCCGATCACATCGAAGAATCATCAATTACCAATGAGGGTTGAAATTTTTCTTTCGGCAGGAGCTTGAAGCGCATTTCGCCCATTGAGGCCCCAAGCATCCGGTCGCACCGAAATGTCCTTGGTTCGTTTCTCAGACGGTCGATCGCAACGACGTACCAAATGGGATACTTCAACAAGAGATACTGAGGCTCAATTTGCCGGTTGGAAATAACACCGTCTTCTCTTTGATATCGCAGCTCCAAGACCTTCTGATCGACGAAAGCCTGATGAACCGCTTGCACAATCCTTTTTGGTGGGGCGCTCGCGCTGGCTTGAACATAAGTCGAAGCCGTGACGCCTATGATAATACGGGACTTGAGCTGGTTCACCTTGTTGCGTTTCTCGGGTGAAAACGAGGCCACAAGCTGCCGCCTTACCGAAGCCAAGTTCGCAAGCAACATTGGTGATTTCATCTGCTCTGCGACAGCAATGCTGATTAGCAGATCGACCGCCTCAGCGTATGTCAGGTTCATGCGACCAACGCCCCAGTTGCGGTCGAGGCGCACACCTCCTCCACGACCGCGATCAGCGTCTATCTGCATGCCTTGGTCCCGCATAAGCACAAGGTCGCGGGCTATCGTGCGCATACTGACACCATGCTGTTGCGCCAAGTCTCTAACCGTACAATGGGCATCTTGCTTGAGTTGAACCGCAAGCAATTCCAATCGCCTCAGTCTGTTGTGTGTATTAGCCCGTGCCATGAATCAAATAAGACATAAAATGGCACATTAGTCGATATAGCTTGGATCACTGAAACCAATGCCTGACGCAGGCCACTCACTTGCAGGAGCTAAATCGATGAAAATGAATTACTTTGTTGTCGGAACGAATGACATGGCAGCTGCAAGAACCTTCTACGACACACTGTTTTCGCAATCGGGTCTCCAAAGCATGTCGCCTTCAGAAAGAATGACTTACTGGCTTGGAAAGGATTTTGCCTTCGCCGTGGCCAAACCCTTCGACACGTTGCCGGCCACCAACGGTAATGGAACGATGGTTGGATTTTGCGTTGGTGGCGAAGCAGAAGTCAGAAGGCTGCACGCTTTAGCCACAGATCTCGGGGGTGATTGTGAGGGGGCCCCCAACCAACGAGGGCCAAAGTTCTCTGCATACGTTCGAGACCTGGATGGAAACAAGATGTGTTTTTCTGACTAGCTTTTCACAGAGCGGACGTTGGTTGGGAGACAACATAGGCGGCATCGGGCTCTAATCAGCCACCCTACCTCGATCGGCAGCGGCCCCATCAGGAATAGGGCCGCCTGTCAGGCGGCCCGGTTTATTTATTGCGATGGCCCGTCCGGGTTGAAGGCTGACAGCCCCTTGAGGATGTCGATGGCATAGGCCAGCTGGTAATCCTCTTCCCGCAATTCGGCGGTGGCTTCGGCCTTGGCCCTATCTTCTTCGATCTGGCGGATTTCATCCTCGCTCAGGCTGTCATTGTTCAGACTGCCACGCAGATCAGCCTCGGAACGGGTGTTCCCATTGGCCTCTTCTTCCTCGGTCTCCGGGGCTGGGCGGGGCTGTTCAACGATGATGTCGGGGCTGACACCAAGCGCCTGAATAGACCGGCCCGACGGCGTGTAGTAGCGCGACGTGGTCAAACGCATCGCGCCATCGCTCCGCAGTGGCATGACAGTCTGGACCGAGCCTTTGCCGAAACTTTTGGTTCCCACAACAATTGCGCGGCGATGATCCTGCAGCGCGCCGGCTACAATCTCGGATGCTGAGGCGGACCCGCCATTGATCAGTACCACAATCGGCTTTCCTTCTGCCAGATCACCCACAGTTGCGTTGAAACGCTCACCATCGCTTGGATCGCGGCCACGGGTTGATACGATCTCACCCTCGTTTAGGAATGCGTCCGAAACCTTGATTGCCTGTGTCAGCAGACCACCGGGATTGTTGCGCAGGTCCAGAACGACACCATTCACCTTGTCGATCCCTCCGGCCTCTTCGATCTGCTCGGCCAGGCCTTCCTGCAAGTTGGGATAAGTTTGGTCGTTAAAGGTGGTCACACGCAGAACCACACTGGTCCCTTCGGTGCGCGCGCGTACTGCCGTCAGTTTGATTGTGTCGCGGATGATAGGCACGTCAAAAGGTTCCTGTTCACCCTCGCGGACAACGGTGATCACGATTTCCGAGCCCACCGGCCCGCGCATCAGATCGACCGCTTTGTCCAGGGTCAGGCCCAGTATGCTTTCGCCATCGACATGGGTGATGAAATCTCCGGCTTCGATCCCGGCCTCATCCGCAGGCGTATCATCGATCGGCGAGACAACTTTGACAAAGCCCTCTTCCTGCGTGACTTCGATACCCAGACCGCCAAACTCGCCACGGGTCTGGACCCGCATTTGTTCGGCATCATCCGGCGACAGATAGCTGGAATGCGGATCCAGCGAGGTCAGCATACCGTCAATGGCCGCTTCAATCAGGTCTTCGGGCTCAACCTCTTCGACATATTGCGCGCGGATGCGTTCGAAAATATCGCCAAACAGATCCAGCTGTTCATAGACACTAGCCTTGTTTTCGGCTTCTTGGGCAAGCAACGGACCGGCGATCTGCGTCGTAACAATCAGGCCTGCTATAGTTCCAGCCAAACCGGCCATCACAAATTTCTTCATACTCGTTTATCCATCCTTGTCGGTCCGAAACCACGATTCCGGGTCCACGGGGCTGTTATCCTGTCTTACCTCTATATAGAGCGTTTCTGACCGGTCAGTTCCAGTGCCATCACTGCTTGTTGACAAAATTGCGCCGATTTCCTTCGATTCTGCAGGCATCAATCCGACTGGCGTCCCCCGGGGAATCACCTGACCCGCTTCTCCATAGACCTCTTGTAGCCCGGAAAAGACAAATAGAAGCCCCGGTTGCGGCTCGAGGATCACCAGATTCCCCAACTCCAGTAGTGGCCCGCGATACCGTATCGTGGCCGCCGTTGGCGAGGTGACTATTGCGCGCGGTCGGGTGCCCAATACGATACCAGGGCGTTTGACACCGGCCGCATCGGTTTCATTTGCCCGGTGCAGGATGATGCCCTGCGTCGGCAGCGCAATCTGACCCTTGATACTTGATATATCCGCATCCGTTTCGGCGATTTGCCCTTCGGAGATCTGGGAAAGCCCGCTGGCAAAACCGTCAAGCGTTTCAGTCGATGAGATCAGGATAGCAGTGCGGATCGGGTCCTCGACAAAGCGCCGCGGCAAATCCGTTCGGTCTGCGATGGCGGTGCTGAGCTGGGTGCGGGCATTCTGAACGCCGGTCAAGCCCTCGACCAAGGTTTCCGAGGCGCTTTGCTGCAGCAATCGAAGCGTGCGCACTTCCTGAAGATCACGCGCGAGGGACTGCGCTTTTGCGTTCAGGCCCGGTGTGACCTCGGACAACATCATACCGGCCCGGGCCGAGCCCAACGGCCCCGACGGGTGCAACATCAGAACCGGAGGCGCCGTAGTTTCGATCGTTTGCAATACGCCCAACAGCTGTGCCACGTCCTTTTCTCGACTGCGCAATTCGGCTGTTAGCTGGGCTTCGCGTGTTGCCGCCCGTCGTAGGCCATCCCGCATGGCCGACAGACCAGCCTCATAAGCCTGTATGGTTTCGGTCAGGGCACGGACCCGGTCGCGGGCGCTTTCGGCCTCGGTCAACGATACTGATGCCTGCTCAAGCATCTGCGCTGCATTCAATGCAGCGGTCGCGGGGTCGGTCTGGGCAACCGCCCTGGATGCAAAGAAAATCGCCAGAAGCAGCGCACGAAGCGTCATGAAAGCAGGCTCTTTCCAGTCATTTCAGGGGGCTGATCCAACGCCATCAGTTCCAGCAGAGTGGGCGCCAGATCGGACAGGCGACCATCCCGCAAGGATACCCCTGCTGGTCCCCCGACCAACGCCACGGGCACGGGGTTCAGCGTATGGGCTGTATGCGGCCCGCCGGTTTCGGGATCGACCATCATCTCGCAATTTCCATGATCGGCCGTTACAATCATTGCGCCCCCCACTTTTTCCAACGCGGCGCCGACTTGCGCCAGCCCTTGATCCACAGCCTCACAGGCGCGGATTGCCGCTTGCAGGTCGCCGGTATGCCCAACCATATCCGGATTGGCATAATTGGTTATGATCAGATCATAGCCCACCCCGATGGCTTCGACGAATTTAGCGGTGACTTCAGCCGACGACATCTCGGGCTGTAGGTCATAGGTCGCCACTTTGGGCGATTTCGGCATAAAGCGGTCTTCGTGCGCCTCGGGCGTTTCCTTGCCGCCATTGAGGAAGAAGGTCACATGCGGGTATTTCTCGGTCTCGGCCAGACGGAATTGGCTGAGCCCATGTTTCGCCACCCATTCACCCAGGGTATTCACGATTTCGCGCTTGGGGAACACCGTGGTCATATAGGCGCTGTGCCCGTCGGAGTATTCGACCATGCCCAGCAGGGCTGAAAGCTGTGGACGCGGGCCGGTGTCGAAATCATCAAAGCCGGGTTCGCCAATCGCCCGCAGAATCTCGCGGGCCCGGTCGGCGCGGAAGTTGAGGCAGAAGAACCCATCTCCGTCTTTGATGCCGTGATAGCCGTCGAGGACGGTCGGGACGATAAATTCGTCCGTTTCCGACTGCTGATAGGCCTGATCCACGGCATTGCGCGCCGAAACAGCGCTGCGCCCCTGCCCTTTGATCATTGCACCATAGGCTTCGCTGACACGTTCCCATCGGTTGTCGCGGTCCATGGCAAAATAGCGCCCGCAGACCGAGGCAACACGGGCGCCGTCGGGCAAGCGCTCCTCAAGCTCTGTGATATAGGTCAGCGCTGATTTCGGGGCCACATCCCGGCCATCCGTAACCGCGTGCAAGGCAACGGGCACACCAGCATCCGTTATCGCCTTTGCCGCAGCAATGATATGGTTCAGGTGGCCATGCACTCCCCCGTCCGAGACCACCCCCAACAGATGTGCGGTGCCACCTGCAGCCTTTACCTTACCGATAAAGTTCTGCAGCGCGGAGTTGGCAAAGAAAGAACCGTCCTCAATCGCCAGATCAATCTGGCCCAAATCCATCGCAACAACGCGGCCAGCCCCAATATTTGTGTGACCGACTTCGGAATTGCCCATCTGACCACTTGGCAGACCAACATCCGGACCATGGGTGATCAGCTTGGCGTGTGGGCCCTTGGCCATGATCGCATCAAATGTTGGCGTGTCGGCAAGGTAAGGCGCATTGGCCTCGGTGTCCTCGGACAGGCCCCAGCCATCAAGAATACACAGGACGACGGGTTTCGGGGCGGTCATTCGGCTCTCCGGGTTTGCTGCTCTTGGTTGGTCTTGTATCGCCTGCCCCGCGCAGGGTGAACCGCCTTTTGCCCTGATCAGGTCAGAATTCATGTTACAAAGGCTATTCCTTGCCGGTATGGTCCAGATAGGGGCGAGCTTTGCGGCCTCTGTATTTCACGGTCAAATCCAGTGGCGCGTCGTTTTCGTCATAGATTCCAATAACCACCCCTCTGCCCCGACTATTGGTGCGCATTTCGATCAGTTGCTGTTCGGAACGTGTTGTGCGCTGCGACGGGCGACGCGCCCAAGTGAACAGATGGTCATACATCTTGGCGATGATATCCGCGTGTTCAGCACTGTTGCCAAGGTCGGTTAGTTCATTCGGGTCGTTTTCAAGATCGAACAGCAGTGGCCGATGCCCGCCTTCGCAATGGATCAGCTTCCAATTCTTGTTGGCCACCATGAACATCACTGCATCCCGAACCGAGGCATTCAGCTTTTCCGCCATGGGCGAGGCGGAATAGTCATACTCACTGACTACCACATCCCGAGGTGTCTCGACCTGATGGCCACGCAAGATCGGCAACAAGGAGTGACCTTCCAGAATGTGACCCGACGCTTCGCCTCCGGCTATGTCCAAGAATGTTGGGGCGAGGTCGATGGACTCGACCAGCGCGTCGCTCACAGTGCCACGGGTCGCCTCAGCCTCGGGGGATGGGTCATAGATGATCAACGGCACCTTGACCGATGCGTCCTGGAAAAAGGTCTTCTCACCCATCCAGTGATCGCCCAGAAAATCCCCGTGGTCCGAGGTTAACACGATCATCGTGTCCTCCATCCGACCCGTCTTTTCCAGCCATGCGAACAGCCGGCCCATCTGGTCGTCGGCCTGCTTGATCAGACCCATATAAGCGGGGATCACGGCGTCGCGCACATCCTGCCGCGAGAACGCCTCGCCAACCTTGGTGTCCATGAATGCTCGGAGCACCGGATGCGCTTTCTGGCGTTCCACCTCAGACCGGACCACGGGCAGGATATGTTCCGGTCCGTACATTGAGGCATAGGGTTCTGGCACCACATAGGGCCAATGCGGTTTGATAAAGCTCAGGTGGCAACACCAGGGGCCGTCATGGGTTTCCATGAATTCGATCCCGCGCCCGGTCAGATAGGGCGTTTCGCTGTCTTCCTCGGCAATATTCGCCGGCTGGGAAGAGTTCTTGAGAAACCAGCCCGACAGAACATTGCCCTCAGCGTCGAGACCTGAATTGGCGAAGTCATGCCAGGGGTTGTCGCTGTCATATCCTTTGGCCGATAGGTATTTGTTGTATTCCTTGGCCCCGTCCGGGTCATAATACCCATCCGGCCCTTCGGGCAGCATTCCGTCATCACGCTCGAACACGTCGAACCCGCATTCGGCCACGCGCGCACCAATCAGACTGTCCGGTTCCAGCCCCAGCCGCGCCATGCCTTCGGCATCCGCGCGCATATGGGTTTTGCCCACCAGCCAACAGTCCATCCCAGCCTTGCGCAGATGATCACCCATGGTCATCTCACCCACTTTCAGCGGGATACCGTTCCAAGAAGCCCCATGCGAATGCACATAGCGCCCGGTATAGGTCGACATACGGGAGGAACCGCAAATAGGAGACTGAATATAGGCCCTGTCGAACCGCACACCACGCGCAGCCAAGCGGTCTATGTTGGGGGTGTGCAGATGCGGATGCCCGTAACAGCTCAGATAGTCCCAGCGCAGCTGGTCGAACATGATGAACAGGATGTTTCTTGCTTTGGCCAAATCTGCGCCCCCGTTATTCAGGGACCTGCTTAGCCAATTCCAACAGCCAAACGAAGCGCTAAGTTATTAGGCTTGCCGTTCCATCTGCTCAAGCATCTTTTGGGCGCGTTTGCACTGAAGCTTGTCGCGCAAGGGGCTGTTAGGGTCCACGTCCTTTTGGCAGACCACACATTTATCCGCCCCCGAGATCGCATTCAGGCCACCGCAGCTGCCCTTGATGGTCTTACCCATCAACATTACACCCAGCGACATGCCAACCATGATGATCAGCAGCAGAATGAAGGCCAGAATAAAAGTGCTCATCTCAGCTCAACCCGTCAGTTGGTGCCCAACGCCTCTTTGAACGCTGTGCTGTGTACCGTGATATAGGCATCCTCACCGCCTGTCACATCCCGCGAGATGAAATACACGGCAAGTTTATGCGTCTCGGCAAGTTTCAAACCCTTTTCCTGACCCAAGGCCAACATCGCTGTCGCCCAAGCATCTGCCATCATAGCATTTTCGGCCAGTACCGTGACTGAAGTGGTCCGATGCGTGATCGGGCGGCCAGTAGTTGGGTCAATGATATGCGAATACCGCACACCATCTTGTTCAAAGAAATTCTTGTAATCGCCCGAGGTCGCCATGCCCAGATCGTCAAGCTGTACGATCAACTGCAGATTCTGCGCATCGGCCTGGGGTTTTTCGATCCCGATCCGCCAAGTCTCACCCTTGTCGTTATCGCCTCTTGTGACCAGATCGCCGCCGATCTCGACCATATAGTCCTCAATCCCAGCCGTGCGCAGCGTTTCGGCCACGGCGTCGATACCATACCCCTTGGCAATGGCGGACAGGTTAATGCCGACTCCGGCATCGGCCTTCGCCAAAGTTCCGGCATCGCGATCCAGTTGCAGCAATCTGGCCTGTCCGACCTTGCCCAAAGCCGCCTGGATGTCAGCATCTGCGGGCACCGGATCTTCCGGTTTGCGCGGACCAAAGCCCCAAAGCTCAATCAGCGGGCCGAGAGTCACGTCGAATGTACCCCCGGAATTCTCGTGCACATCATTCGCGGCATCAAGCACCAGCGCAAATTCATCCGAAATGGCTACAGGTTCAGTGCTGCCCGAGTCCGAAAATGTCGAAACCTCGGAATTTGGGTCCCAGTTCGACATCTTTGCGTTAACTTCGGCCAGTGTCTGTTCGACCGCACCCGCCAGCGCTTCTTCATCAACATCGACACCGATGGCCGTGATGTTGAAGGTCGTCCCCATCGTTTCGCCTGACAGGCGTACCACCTCGGGCTCTTTGTCGAACAAGCAGCCGGAAATAAGTGTGGCGACAGCCAGGACTGGCAAGAAACGCATGTGGGTCCCTCCTGAGGAAAAGCGTGCCCGGCATATGACAGCGGCCCCAATCAGAGTCAAACCTGCATCAGGCTTTCAGCGGCAGGAAGCCTAGCGCCAACAAACCGATTCCGGCGGGCACCCCGAACAGCCATGCTTTCTTTTGCCATCCCGGAGCCTGCTGTTTCCAGGTCATGCGAAAGTTATGGCCACAAACGACAACCGCAAAAAATATCAGCGCGGCAACAGGGGGGGTCAGATAAAAGTTGGACAACGGGCCGGATTTCCTTGGTTTTTGGCAGTTTTCCCCGGTTTGGGCATTTGTACCCTATACAGGTCATATGGCTGCGGTAAGGTGAAAAGCAAAGCAAGAGGAGATTGCCCATGGCCCCAAGCTCTTACCAGCCACCGACACGCGGCGACAAGGCCGCGGCTGCCTCGCATAGCCAGTCGGTTGAATCGAACCTTTCTCATACACAGACAACAGTCGAAAAGCTGCTTGTTGGCAAAGGGGGCGCCGTTTTTACCGTGCGCCCGAAAGACACAATTCATTCGGTGGTGAATATCCTCAAGGAAAAGCGGATTGGCGCTGTGGTGGTGACAGATCAGAACGGTACGCTTCAGGGTATCCTGTCCGAGCGTGATATTGTGCGCCGTATGGCCGATACTCCGGGCCAGACCCTGCCCCAATCTGTCGAAGATCTGATGACCCGCAGTGTACAGACCTGCGCGCCCGAGGATCTGTTGAACGATGTACTGAAAACAATGACAGAGGGGCGCTTTCGCCACATGCCCGTCCTCAGCGATGGCCATCTTCGTGGCGTGATCACGATCGGTGATGTCGTGCATTTCCGCCTCAAAGAGCTGGAGTATGAAGCCCTTCGCATGAAGCAGATGATCGTCGGTTGACAGCTATTCCGGCTGCTCGTTGGTTGCGATGAACCGGACCTCGCCGGCGCGAATATCAGTGGCGGTCAACCTGCCACTGAAGAAAGCGCCGGTGTCGATCGAAACAACGCCATTCTCAGCGCGGGGCTCTGACGTGATCGTATGACCATGGACAACCCACTGGCCATCTTCCCGCATCTGCCGTGAGAAATTCGGATGGCCCCACAGGCGGACTTGGCGTGTCTGCTCATCCAATGGCTTGCCCGGGTCCAGCCCTGCATGCACCACGGTGACATTCCCGCTGGTCCAGGTCAGGGGACGGTTGTGCAGCCAAGACAGCAAATCATCGCCCATTGCGCGTCGCAATCTGTCAGCCACCGAGACAGCATCCGCACCAACCGTGTCTTCATCCACACCGGTAATTCCAAATGAGGCGAGCGTTTGTAGGCCACCGTTTTGCAGCCAAAGCCTGCCGACCCGTTTTGGGTCATCGGTGAACCGCAACAGCATCTCCTCGTGATTACCCAGCAGGCAAATGAAATCATTGCCTCGGACCCGGCTAAGGTGCCGTAACTGGTGCAGCACCTGGGCGCTGTAATTGCCACGATCAATGTAGTCCCCGACAAAGATTGTGGGGCAATCTGGATCCAGCCTTGCCAGCAAAGTCTGCAACAGATCCAATCGCCCGTGGATATCCCCAACGGCATAAAACCTCTGGTCAGGCGCGATGTCAGAAACTGAATTCTGTGCCGCCTGAGGTTTTTTCCACCTGGTTTTGATCCAATCCCACACCATCGCAATTTCCTACCCTGACTGGCGGGCAACAACAATCCGCAAGTGAATTAGGGTTCCGGATTGCCCCAATGGCGCGGTTTGTGGGAAAATCCCCTTGACCTTGAGGGGCTGAAAGTATCCCTGATGTTTCAAACGGTTTTGGTTTGGGTCGAGGGTTAAATGAAGCGCGTATTAGTCACAGGCACAGCAGGGTTCATCGGTTTTCACCTGGCAAAACTACTACTGGCCGAGGGGTTTCAGGTTCACGGCTACGATGGGATGACGGATTATTACGACGTCTCGCTCAAGCAGCGCCGCCATCAGATGCTCTTGCAATCCCCTGGGTTTTCCGCAACCGAGGATCTTTTGGAAAACTACGAGCAGCTTGCAAAGGTCGCTGAGGAGTTCCAGCCCGAGGTGATCGTGCATCTCGCGGCGCAGGCTGGTGTCCGCTATAGCCTTGAGGACCCGCGCAGCTATATCAATTCCAACGTGGTCGGCACGTTCAACGTCATGGAAATCGCGCGCGAGCATAAGGTAGACCACCTTCTGATGGCTTCGACATCCTCGGTTTATGGCGCCAACGAGGTCATGCCCTTTACTGAGGTCGAAAAGGCCGACACACCGCTGACGATTTACGCCGCAACCAAAAAGGCAAACGAGGCGATGGGCCATTCCTATGCTCATTTGTGGAACCTGCCCACGACCATGTTTCGGTTCTTCACCGTGTATGGAACCTGGGGGCGACCCGATCTTGCGCTCTACAAATTTGTGGACGCCATCCTGGATGACCGCCCGATCGATATCTATAACCACGGCGACATGTATCGGGATTTCACCAATGTCGAAGACCTTGTCCGCGGTATCCGACTGCTGATCGACGTCCCTCCGGTGCGGCCGGACAGCGCAGATGAGATTGAAGAAGGTGACAGCCTGTCGCCGGCGGCGCCCTGGCGCGTGGTGAATATCGGCAATGGCGACAAAGTGCGGCTGATGGATTTTATCGAAGCCATTGAGGAAGCTATCGGCAAGAAAGCCATCCGCAATTACATGCCTATGCAGATGGGTGATGTTCCTGCCACTTGGGCGAATAGTGATCTGCTGCAAAAGCTGACCGGCTATCGTCCGCAGACAAATTTCAAAGATGGAATCGCCCAGTTTGTCGAATGGTTCCGCGACTATCATGGTAAGTGACGCATATGCTTGAAACCGACCCCAATTCCCGAAAGATTGCTGTGATCGGGCTGGGTTATGTCGGCCTGCCCCTGGCCGTGGCCTTCGGCAAAATTGGCAAGGTGATCGGATTTGACATCAATGCGGCGCGGGTCGAGGCACTACGCGCTGGCGTAGATGCAACGCATGAGGTTGAGCCACATGATCTGAGCGCGGCGGGCGGCCTGAAATTCACAACCAACCCCTCGGAGATTGCCGATTGCGATACCTATGTCGTAACCGTCCCCACGCCGATCACCGCAGGTAAGCAGCCTGATTTAGCCCCCCTTCTGGCTGCGTCGGAAACAGTTGGCCACGTATTGAAACCCGGTGATTTGGTGATCTACGAATCCACCGTCTATCCCGGCGCAACCGAAGAAGATTGCGTTCCGGTGCTGGAACGCGCCTCGGGCCTGACTTTCAACACGGATTTCTTTGCAGGCTACAGCCCCGAGCGGATCAACCCCGGTGACAAGACCCACCGTATCGCGGACATCTGCAAAGTCACCGCTGGTTCAACCCCGCAGGTCGCTGATCTGGTTGACGCGCTCTATGCCCGGATCATCACCGCTGGAACCTACAAGGCCGAAAGCATCCGCGTGGCTGAGGCCGCGAAGGTGATCGAAAACACCCAGCGCGACCTGAATATCGCTCTGGTGAACGAGTTGGCGATGATCTTCGGTCGCATGGGCATCGATACCGAGGCTGTGCTGCGCGCAGCCGGAACCAAGTGGAACTTCCTGCCCTTCCGCCCCGGTCTGGTCGGCGGGCATTGCATCGGCGTGGATCCTTACTACCTGACGCACAAGGCCGAGGCCGTGGGCCATCACCCGCAGATCATCCTTGCAGGGCGGCGCCTGAATGACAGGATGGGCAGCTATGTGGTGTCGCAACTGGTCAAACGTATGACCCGTTGCGGTATCAATGTTGGCGCCGCCCGTGTTCTGGTGATGGGCCTGACGTTCAAGGAAAACTGCCCCGACCTGCGCAACACCCGTGTCTTCGACATTATCGAAGAATTGCAAAGCTATGGCATCAGCGTCGATGTCCACGACCCTCATGCCGACCCCAAAGCTGCGCAAGAAGAATACGACCTGGACCTGATCGACCAACCTGAGCCAGGGCTCTATGACGGGGTCGTCCTGGCCGTCGCGCATGCGGAATATCGGGCACTCGATCCTTTGCAGTTTCGAGCCTATGGCAAAGAAAACAGCGTAGTCTTCGACATCAAATCCTGCCTGCCACGCGAGGCAAGCGACCTGCGCCTGTAATCGAACCAAAGGACCTAAAATGAAACCGGCGCCACAGGGCGCCGGATAACTGATTACCCGCCGAAATCGTCGAGCATGATATCTTCGCGGTCCACACCCAGATCCAGCAGCATGTTGATGACCGACTGGTTCATGATCGGCGGTCCGCACATGTAGAACTCGCAATCCTCGGGTGCCGGGTGGTTCTTGAGGTATTCGTCGAACAGCACGTTATGGATAAAGCCGGTATAGCCTTTCCAGTCGTCCTCGGGCTGGGCATCCGACAGGGCGACATGCCATTCGAAATTGTCGAACTCTTCCGCGAGGCTGTCAAAATCCTCGACAAAGAACATCTCTTTCTTGGACCGGGCACCGTACCAGAAGGTGATCTTACGGTCGCGATTCTCAAGCCGTTTGAGCTGGTCGAAAATATGGCTGCGCATGGGCGCCATACCAGCACCACCACCGATGAAGACCATCTCTCTTCCGGTTTCGCGGGCGAAGAATTCACCGAATGGACCCGAGATCGTGACCTTGTCACCCGGTTTAAGGTTGAAGATATACGACGACATCTGGCCCGCCGGTATCCCTTCGGAACCCGGAGGCGGTGAGGCAACCCGGACGTTCAGCATGATCATGCCCTTTTCGTCCGGATAGTTGGCCATGGAATAGGCGCGTTCGATGGGTTCGGCAACAACCGAGTCGTATTGCCACAGATTGAAGCGATCCCAATCTTCGCGATATTCCTCCTCGACATCGAAATCAGTGTATTTCAGCGCATGGGCGGGGGCTTCGATCTGGATATAGCCACCAGCGCGGAAATTCACATCCTCACCTTCGGGCAGGTCCAGCGTCAGCGCTTTGATAAAGGTGGCAACGTTTTCGTTCGACCGAACCGTGCATTCCCATTTCTTGACGCCAAAGACCTCTTCGGGGACCTCGATATCCATGTCTTGTTTAACTGCAACCTGACAAGACAGACGGTCGCCACAAGCGGCCTCGCGCTTGGTGATATGGCTTTCTTCGGTCGGCAGGATCGAGCCACCGCCGGAATGGACGCGTACGCGGCATTGTGCGCAGGTCCCGCCGCCGCCACAGGCCGATGGCACGAACAGTTTCTCGGCCGCCAACGTTTGCAGCAATTTGCCGCCGGCGGGCACGGACACGGTTTTCTCACCATTGATGGTGATGTTGACATTGCCTGTCGACACCAACCGCGACCGGGCGGCCATGATAAGGGCGACAAGCGCCAGAACGATCAGCGTGAAAAGAATGACGCCAAGGCTAAAGGTTTCCATTGCCGCCCCCTTACAGTTTCACGCCCGAGAAGGACATGAAGGCCATCGCCATCAGTCCCGCGGTGATAAAGGTGATCCCCAGACCTTGAAGGCCGTCGGGAATGTCCGAGTATTTCAGCTTTTCGCGCACGCCCGCCATTGCAGTTATCGCCAGCGCCCAGCCAAAGCCCGAGGACAGACCATAGGTCGTCGCCTCTGCAAAGTTATAATCCCGCTCGACCATGAACAGCGACCCGCCCAGGATGGCACAGTTCACCGTGATCAAAGGCAGGAAAATCCCCAGCGCGTTGTAGAGCGGCGGAAAATACTTGTCCAAGACCATCTCAAGGATCTGAACCATGGCCGCGATCACACCGATATACGAGATCAGGCCAAGGAAGGTCAGGTCCACATCCGGGAACCCAGCCCAGGCCAATGCGCCGGGCTTCAACAGATAGGTCAGCAGCAGGTTGTTGGCGGGAACAGTGATCGCCTGCACGACCATGACCGAGATCCCCAGACCCAGCGCGGTCGAGATCTTCTTGGACACGGCGATGAAGGTACACATGCCAAGAAAGAAGCTAAGCGCAAGGTTTTCGACAAAGATGGCCTTTACGGCCAGTGAGATAAGCCCTTCCATCAGTGCGCCTCTACCTGCTGGATTTTGTATTCACGTTCTTCGACCTGGTTCGGCTTCCATGTTCGGAAGGCCCAGATGATCAGGCCGATGATAAAGAACGCCGAAGGCGGCAACAGCAGCATACCGTTAGGTACGTACCAGCCGCCATTGTTCACAGTCTGCAAGATGGTGACACCGAACAGCGACCCGGCCCCCAACAGCTCGCGGATAAAACCGACTAGCAACAGGATCAGCCCATAGCCCATGCCGTTGCCAACACCGTCGATAAAAGACGCGATCGGGGGGTTCTTCATCGCAAATGCCTCGGCACGGCCCATCACGATACAGTTTGTGATGATCAGCCCGACGAAAACCGACAGGGTCTTCGAAATCTGAAAAGCATAGGCCTTGAGAACCTGATCCACCAGGATCACCAGCGATGCGATGATCACCATCTGGACGATGATCCGGATTGAGCCGGGTATCTGGTTGCGCAACATCGAGATGAACATGGACGAGAATGCGGTCACGAAGGTCACAGCCAGCGCCATTACAAAGGCCACCTGCAACGAAGATGTCACGGCCAGCGCGGAACAGATGCCCAGGACCTGCAGCGTGATCGGGTTATTGTCGACAAGCGGGTCGACCAGCATCTCTTTCTTGGTCTGAGACATCAAAACTCTCCTGCTTGCAGTTTGGCCAGGAACCGGGCGTAGCCCGCGTCACCCATCCAGAATTTCACCAGGTTATCGACACCAACTGAGGTCAGAGTAGCCCCAGCCAGCGCGTCGACATAGAAATCGGGACCGGCGGCGGGTTGCGACTTGGCGACGGTAATCTGCAGCTCGCCTGAATCGTCGCGCAATTTCTTGCCATTCCACAGACCTTTCCATCGCGGGTTGTCCACCTCGGCGCCAAGGCCGGGGGTCTCACCATGCTGATAGAACTGCAGGCCGTAGATGTCGTTGCCGTTATTTTCTAGAGCGATAAAACCATAGAGCGTCGACCACAGGCCATAACCATGCAGCGGCAGGATCACTTTGTCTAAATCGCCCGCATCATCGCGCAACAGATAGATCACTCGGTACTTGGCCTGACGACCAATACCCGCCGGGTCAGTGTCCAATGCTACGCTGAGTTCAGGATCACTTGCAGCAGCCTGGTCATCAAAGGTTGCCGGATCGAACTGATCGTCGACAAATTCGCCGGTGGCAAGCTCGAGCACATGCGGCTCGAACGCAGCGAAGGCTTCGGTCACATCTATGCCCGGCTCGAAGACACCAGCCACCTGCAAAACGTTAACCTGTTTGTCCTTCAGCGCGTTGGCTTCTTGCACCGGGCGCAGGCTGACCGCAGCGGCGGAGACCACCATCGAGGCAACAAGACAGACGGCAACGGCGACGAAGATCGTCTTGCCAACCGAATCCGGCGAGGCGGCCAGAAAGCGAGCCAATGCGCCCTTGGGTTCTTGAGGTTGCGGATCAGACATGGCGACGCGCCCTCCGTTTGATATTGGCCTGCACGACGAAATAGTCGATCAGCGGTGCAAAGACATTGCCGAACAGGATGGCCAGCATCATGCCTTCGGGGAAGGCCGGATTAATCACGCGTATCATCACAACCATCACACCGATCAAGGCGCCATAGATATAGCGGCCCAGGTTGGTGTGGCTGGCGGAAACCGGTTCGGTCACCATGAAGGCCAAGCCAAATGCATACCCACCCAGAACCACATGCCAATACCACGGCATCGCGAACATCGGGTTGGTATCCGACCCGATCAGGTTCAGCAGCAGAGTAAATCCGATGGTCCCGGCCAGACAGCCAACGATCAGGCGGTAATTGGCAATCTTGGTCATCAGCAGGAAGGCCATACCGATCAAGCAGGCCAAGGTCGAGGTCTCGCCAAAGCTGCCCTGAATGGTGCCGTAAAAAGCGCTGGACCATGTGATCCCTTCGGCAGCAAGAGCCTGTACGCCCTCGGCCGCTGACACCGCCAGCGCGGTTGCACCCGAGAACCCGTCAACCGGGGTCCAGACCGAGTCACCCGACATCTGCGCAGGATAAGCGAAGTACAGGAACGCACGACCAACCAGCGCGGGGTTAAGGAAGTTCTTGCCAGTGCCGCCAAATACCTCTTTGCCGATCACCACACCGAAGATGATGCCCAAAGCCACCTGCCACAAGGGTGTAGTGGCCGGCATAATCAGTGTATAAAGCATTGATGTTACAAGGAAACCTTCGTTCACCTCATGGCGGCGCACGGTGGCAAAGATGACCTCGAATATACCGCCTGCGACCAGTGTGACGATGTAGATAGGCAGAAAATACATCAACCCGTGCATCACATTTGCAAAGACACTGCTGGGGTCCAGCGAGAGACCAAACATCTGGAGCAGAGCGATGCGCCAACCGGTGGCAGAGTCCGGCCCGAGGCTGGCGATGGCCGAGTTGGCCTGATAGCCGGTGTTCCACATCCCCCAAAGGATACAGGGAATGGTCGCGATCACGACATAGGTCATGATCCGCTTCATATCCACGTAAGACCGCGCATGCGGGGCCACTGAGGTCACGGTTTTCGGAGTGTAGATAAAGCTTTCGACCATCTCGTAGATGGGGAAATACTTTTCGTACTTGCCGCCCTTGGTAAAGTTCGGCTCGATCCGATCGAAGAAGCTGCGCAAACCCATTTGGATCAGCCCTCCTTTTCAATCTTGTTCAGGCAGTCGCGCAGCGCCAGCCCGTATTCATATTTTGCCGGACAGGCAAAGCCGACAAGGCCCAGATCCTCTTCGTCCAGCTCTAGCGCGCCCAGAGCTTGCGCAGTATCGGTGTCCATCACCAGTAGTGCCCGCAGCAGTTGCGTCGGCAGATAGTCCTGCGGCATCAGCTCTTCGAACGTACCCGTGGGCACCATGGCGCGGCGCCCCCCATTCAGATTCGAACTGAGCGCGTACAGCTTTTTGGCGAAAGCAGAACCCAGCACCGGCTGAACCGCAAATTTCGAAGGCATCGGGCGGATCCAACCCATCGGAATCTGGTCGTGGTCCTCACGGATGATGGTCATCTGCCTTGCAAAACGCCCCAGAAAAGCCGTTGGGCCATCCGCATGCTGACCAGATAGGATCGAGCCCGAAATGATCCGTACGGTGCCGTCCACATCAATCTCATCCCGGGTGAGGTCTTCGGTCGACGCTCCCATCACCGTACGGATCAGGCGCGGCTGACGGGCACCCGGGCCAGTCAGGGCGATCACCAGATTAGGGTCCAGATGGCCCGTCTGCATCAGGCGGCCAATCGCGATGACATCCTGATACCCGATGGTCCAGACCTGCTTTTCGCCCGCAAGCGGTTCGAGGAAATGGATGTGGGTTCCGGCCAAACCCGCAGGATGCGGACCAGAGAATGCCGCCGCCTCAACGTCTGGCAGATCGCTACCCGGAACCGAAGCACCGTCCTGCTGGCACAAATAGGTTTTGCCCTCGGACAGCTTGGATACGGCTACCAGACCATCCGCAAATGCTTTGCCCGCGTCATTGATGATGAGTTCTGCATCTCCGGCCAGTGGCTCGCTATCCATGGCGGTGACGAAAATCGCTGCTGGCTTGGTGCCCGGAACTGGCATCTTGGAATAGGGACGCGTACGGAAAGCGGTCCACAACCCCGCGGCGCATAGCTTGGCGGTGACACCCTCGGTGCTGTCCGCATCACCAACACCCGAGAAATCGATACCCGTGTCGTTGGCATCCGCAACCTCAATCACAACGCTCTGCAAAACCCGGCGCGCACCACGGTTGATGGCAACGATCTTACCACTCAGCGGGGCGACCATCATCGCCTCGGGTGCGTCCTTGTGACAGAATAACGGAGTGCCACGTTGAACGTCATCCCCCTCCTGAACCAGCATTCGCGGTTTCAAGCCAAGGTAATCGCCCCCCAAAACCCCAACAGTCTTGAATTCTGGACCCGGATGGATGGTTTGCTCCGGTGCGCCTTGCACCGGCAACTCCAACCCTTTTTTCAGTTTGAAAGTTTGCATGTCGCTACGGTCTTCCAAGCCTCTTTACCTGTGCCGGCTGAGCCAACACCTATCTAGTGTCAGACAATAACGCGAGAATTCCAAGCAGTCGTCGCAAAAGCGTCGAATTGCGACTGAAATCCGCGGCCGTCCCTCTGATTGTGGCCCCTTTACGCGGGGATGATACCAAAAGCAAACCTGTAACCGTCAAAATTCCCTCACGGTATTCACTTTCTTGTATCACTTTCGCTGAAATTGCCTGTCGCGCCCCGATCATGTCCGGTGTAAGCACCCTTGATGGAACAAACGAACGATCTGGAAATTTTTCTGGTAGCAACGCCCGGACTAGAGGCGCCGCTGCATGCCGAGGCCACCGAACAGGGATTCGCCGATGCCAAGGTCATTGCTGGTGGCGTGGTTTGTCGGGGCGGGTGGCCCGAAGTCTGGCGTGCCAACCTTTGCCTTCGGGGCGCAAATAAAGTTCTGGTTCGGATTGGCAGCTTTCCCGCTGTCCATCTTGCACAACTGGACAAACGCGCCAGAAAATTTCCGTGGTCAGATTTCCTGCGTCCGGAAGTGCCGGTAAAAGTCGAGGCGACAAGCCGCAAATCGCGCATCTATCATGCGGGTGCCGCGCGCCAAAGGATCGAACGAGCGCTGGCCGAGACACTGGGGGCTCCAATCTCGACAGATGCAGCCCTGCGCGTGCTTTTGCGGATTGAGAAAGACATCTGCACATTCTCGATCGACACCTCCGGAGATCCCCTGCACAAGCGAGGTCACAAGACTTCCGTCGCCAAGGCCCCCATGCGCGAGACAATGGCGGCCATGTTCCTGCGCGAATGTGGCTATCACGGGACCGAACCGGTGCTGGATCCCATGTGCGGGTCGGGCACTTTCGTCATCGAGGCTGCCGAGATCTCGTTGGGCCTGCTTCCCGGTCGCACGCGTAATTTTGCATTCGAAAGCCTAAGGAGTTTTGATCCCGACATCTGGTCCGACATGCGCGCCGGGTCACCCTCCCCTGCCCCCGAGGTTCAGTTCTTCGGCTCCGACAGGAATGCAGGTGCGATCGAGGCCGCAAAAGCTAACGCGGAACAAGCCGGTGTTTCGACCAATACAACATTTCATTGCCACTCCGTCAGCGATCTGAAGCCCCCGCAAGGTGCTGAGGGGTTAGTGATCGTAAACCCCCCTTATGGCACCAGGATAGGCGATGAAAAACGTCTGCGATCCTTGTATGGGAGTTTCGGCAAGGTTCTGATGTCACGCTTCAAAGGCTGGCGCGTTGGCATCGTAACAAGCACCCCATCCCTGGCCCATGCCACACGCCTTCCTTTGCTTCCGGCAGGGCCTGTAGTGGATCACGGCGGCACAAAAATCCGACTTTATCGCACTGACCGCCTGATCTGACATGGGGCTAATCACAGGGATTTTGAGCCTGTCCAAAGCCTGTTACTAATCACAAACCAGACCCAGAATCCCTCTTGCACATCCAAACCCTCAGGTATAAATCACCCGCCACGGTCGGAGTGTAGCTCAGCCTGGTAGAGCACTGTCTTCGGGAGGCAGGGGTCGGAGGTTCGAATCCTCTCACTCCGACCAATAAAATCAACACCTTACTAATTGCCACCGAATTGCTCCGAGTACGCAGGAAGCACATAGTAAGCACGGCATTTGTGATCTTGTGTTTTGAACTGTAGCTATTAATTCTCAGCGATTATTGCTTGTTTTCAAAATCTTAATGCTATGATTGATCTTCACGACCCCTTCTGGGGTAACAAAGGGGAACCTCACCAAGACGGATTCCCAAAATAGACCATCCGTTTGCTCTTACGATAGAGATATAGATAGAGAGCTATAGGTAAGATAGCTTGTTTTCCTCGGAGCCGCCTTCGCGCGCTTCATATTTTTAGCGGAGGTGGCTCCGAGGTGAACAAGCGGGTTTTCCTTGGTGAGCAAGAGCATTCATTTAGCGTTGCTCTTTCCTCCCTCCCCTAAAAAATTCTGATTTCACCGTTGTTTAAATCTCGCCAATGATCAAAAGCCTTTGCAGCTCGGCCATATTTCGGGCTACAGCTTGAAACGGAGCCATCACGCGTGGCTCTGGGGCGTAGAACACCCCTGCACTAAGCGGTAGGTGCTGACCGTTTTCAGCGCCACTCTCCTTGACCCCTGCGGTCGGGGAGCCTGTGGCGTATGTCCAGGACCCCGGTCTAAAGGCCACAGGGACCGGCTTAGTGCGGTTGTTCTAACTCCCCGATCACCAGGATCAGGATCGAGACCACCTTGCGGGGGCGTACCGCAGGGAACGGTCTTTGGGAGACCTATCCTTGCTTGCGAAGGACACACCAACCGCCGCCTCGATTTTTGATGGGACGGATAGGATAATTCATGACGCTCTTGGCCTCCAAAACGGCCAATCTCTCAAACAAATTTCCACCTGCCAAAATCTTTGCCGTGGTTCGCTGCCTGCTTCGTTGAAACCTGAAATTGTCTCATTACTTTTCGCACAAATTACAAAAAACTGGACTGGTCGTGTCCCTTCCGCCGAAAATTGGCGGCAGGAACGGCGGACTGCGATTTCAGATTACAATCGTAGCCTAGAAGTAGTGCTGGAACGGGCGATTGTGACCCTCGCGGACTTGGGTGATCTCACCGGATGGTACAATCAGACACCTGTTGCTTCCGGGCTGGTAAATGCTCGCTCCGATAAAAGAGCTGCGTTAGATTTGATCCGAATTGACGGTGAATTCGCAGAGTTAGTCGAGTTGAAATGGGCCAGCGACACGCCACTTTTTGCTTTATTTGAGGTGCTTAGATATGGGCTCGCGCTTGTTTTTAGTAGGCAAAACGCGCAAGAGTTTCGGTATTCCGGGCGTCCTTTGATCGAAGCCTCTAACATGAAGCTCGTCGTGTTGGCACCAGCTCAGTACTACTCAGGCTACGACCTAGGTGCATTTGAAGAGATCGCAAATCACGGGCTTGAACAACTGTCCCTCACATGCCCAGATTGCCCTAAAATGGGCTTCCAGTTTTTAAAATTCCCTGAGAGTTTTGAGCTGCCTATTGCATCCGGCGCAGAATTGAACGCGATGAAAAATGGCAACGAAACCGCTGCACGGTTGCGGATTAGAAAAGCAGTAAATTCACTTCAGCCAGTAGTAGAACCAACTTTATGAGAATACGTATTCACCGGGGGAGCAATGAGATTGGCGGAAATTGCGTCGAATTGCACGCAGAAGGGGTATCAATTCTGTTGGACCTCGGTGAGCCGCTTATGGGCAGCGAGTTCGGGGAAGAGGCGTTGCCGGAGGTTGAAGGCCTCACAGATGGAACAAATCCGAACCTGTTAGGCATAGTCATTTCTCACCCCCATTTGGATCACTACGGTCTGGTCAAATTCGCATCACCAGAACTTCCTAAATTTATTGGGCGTGAGGCTGACAAGCTTTTGCGAGCGGCCAGCGCGTTTACTCCTTTCGGAGTGAACTTTGAAAATGTGCACCACTATCAGGACAAAAAGCCATTCCAGATCGGTCCATTTCGCATCACCCCTTACATCGCAGATCATTCCGCTTTTGATTCCTATTCGTTTCTGATCGAAGCTGTGGGCAAGACATTGTTCTATTCAGGAGACCTGCGAAGTCACGGTTGGAAGGACTGGGCTTTCAAGCGATTGCTGAACAATCCACCTAAGCATGTTGATGCAATGCTTTTGGAAGGAACAACGCTGAGTCGGGATAGCGACGGCCCGACTGTGACAGAAGTTGGTTTGGTCGATAAGATAGCAGCGAAAATCCGGGACACTAAAGGTATCGTTCTCGCGGGTTTTTCTGGTCAGAACATTGATAGGCTAGTCACATTCTACAAGGCCACCTTGAAAACCGGCCGTAGTTTCGTAGCTGATGCGTACATTGCGCATCTGCTCCACTCCATAGGGCGACCATCGTTACCAGACCCCACTTCAGACGCGATGCGTGTTTTCCTACCAAATCGTATGAAACGCCAAATTATTCGGAGCCAACGTTTCGATATTGTCGAGCCATTCCGTAGGTCTCGTATCTACCCGGAGGAGATGCTTACCAACAACGCCAAGTTGGTCGTAACATTTCGAGCATCAATGGCGGATGACTTTGAAAATATTGACCTCATAAACGGTGGACGTCTGATCTATTCAATGTGGCCGGGTTATTTAGAGAATGGCTCGTCCAACCTGCTAGACTGGTGCACTGAAAGAGGCGTTGCTTTCGACATTTTGCATACCTCGGGTCACGCTACCTACGAGGACCTTTCCCATCTTGTGCGCGCGTTTCAACCGCAGTCTGTGATACCAATCCATACCCTTGCTCCAGAGCGTTTCGAGAGCCTAGGTGCACCTGTTAAACATGTTCCAGACAATCGGTGGCATCTAGTTTAAGTACGACCTAGAACGTCAGAGATGATCATCCTGAAGCTCAGCCTCCGTAGGAAAATGGCGACAACGCTTGGGGTAACCATGGGGAACCCATCCATGACAGCCGCAATATTTTCAACACTCCGCGTGGCAGACTAACCGCACGCCTCGGAAAAGCCCAAAGGCTACGCTCGTCCGTTGCAGGGTATTCGACTGTTTCTGCGCTTACGGCAAAACCTCAACTTCTCGAATACTTGTTACGCATGTGTCTATTGCCAATACTGATTGCGATCATCTACTCCCGGTTCTTCTTAGGTTGCTTAGTTGAGATGTTCCTATGTGAGTCTTCCATTGACCATTGGTTGTTTTGATTATTCTTCATTTCAGTTGGTGAATTGTTCCAAGTGTGAGTTTGTTTTCCAGAGTCCAGATATTTGATATTCGTACGAGCGTTTTTTTTGCTGTCATCCAAGCACGGTCATGCAGTCCGGGCCGCACCTCGTGAGGGCCGCCACATGTGTAAGCTTGTCTCACGACGAGGAATGGGTGCGTCATGCAACGGCGACTGAAGTCGCTCCTCAGTTTCAAATACCTGACAAAAAGGGGGGCACGCAAAATTCTTAAATTGGTATTTCTTGAGGCCAATTCGATTCCTTCGAATAACTCGCTGATCTATCTTATTGACGGTACCGCACCACGTCTTGAACAACGTTTTCTACTAACTGCCTCGGCAACTCCGTAAAATCAAACTGGGCAAAAACTGGTTGCAACAGTGAATGAACCATTTCTTCAGTATTCAAAGCTATGTCGCCAATTCTTCCAGAAATTTGCGAAGGAATTGTTGCCTCATGAGCCATTGCTCCACGAGGCATCATGTAGTGCAGCCGATGAAGTGTGAGCCTTCTTCCGCTCATACCATGGTATGTTACTCGCAACTGAAAGACAGCTTCCGCCGAGGCGTAAGTTAATCCGAGCCACTCAATCAATTTCAAGATTTCGGTCATTCGATATATCGGCAATTCCCAATCGAAGCCCGGGCGATATGGTCGCGGCGTCAAGTTTGAGCCGAAATCGCGGTCGTCTTCCTGCATCCCCCTGACTAGATATCCCTCGCCATGAACGGACAATCTCCAAAAGTCCGCGAGAGATGGTTCTCTTGCTGATCTTTCTTCGTCTACAAGCCAAGCTTGAATGACATCTCCCATAGGGCGTGGGCCCATCCCCTCGCGATGCAGACAAACAAAAGGTGCCCAGCCGCTGTGGCGAGGTCGGTTTTGGTCAAGGTTATTACGTAGATCCGCTATCTCTACTTCTTGAAATGGTGAAATCGAAAATCCAATTTCACAGTAGCCACATTCAAGGCGAAACGCATGTCCTGCTGGCAAGTCCGCGAGAACTTCCGTGCGAGCAACCCGTGAAGTCTCAAGCCACCGATCAAAAGCTTCTTCAGTCTCGGCAGGAGCAAACTCCTGATCAGGGTTCAAAACATTCCGAATGGCTCCAATGAGTTGATCCTGTCTAGAGTGAACCAATCTCTCTAGCAACCTTTCCCAATCATCCTGCGTTCGACATGGCTCACTGTTCCCGCCTGGGCGTCTGACATACACCGTTCCAGTCATCAATGTTCGATTGTCCGGGCTTTGCCGTGAGGCAAAAACTGGCACCCTGTTCGCAGCCGGGACTTCGATAACAGGATGCTCTATCTCACCGCCGTTTTGACTGTATAGCTCCACACTACACTGAATGGCAGGTGTACAATAGCGATGAACAATACTGGATATATTGTCTTGTGAGAAGCTTGTTGCTTCATTTGGGTCCGGCACAATCGGCTGATGGCCCTGACCTTCGTCATCGTTAAAACCGATGAACACATGCCCACCCCCGACGTTTGACAGGGCAATTATCTCCTTTGCCAACCTCGCTTGCTCATCGCGTGTTGCGAGCCCTCCGAGCCAATTCTTGACTTCGGTGAATTCCGATTCCCGGAGTTGGTTAATGAGTTGTTGAATTCTTGGATCAGGCATTGATCTTCCTCATGGAAATATTACGAGCAACAGTGCACAGAGCGCCGCAACCCGCAACTCTCTCAAGGCCTTTGTTTACAAAAAAGAAATCTTGAAGTGATTGAGTGCGGGCAAATGTAGGCTACTGAGCATTGGCGTCTTGCACCGTCCAATCAGTTGTGCGGGACCATGGTCCAAACTTTACCAATAAAGCCCATAGTGAACTTTGCGTGTTCAATGCTCTATTTCACAATGTTTCCCAGATGAGGCGAAGTTGCATGACCCCTCGGAGCATATTCCCAGCTCAAGTCGTTTACAGGCACCGTTTCTTGCAATAGCTTTTCCACGCCCGACGTCCGTTAAGGACTTTCATCTTCCTTAACCAACATTTCTTGGAAGCCGGGGTAACGTGGGGGAACCGGCCCAAGTCGGGCCTCCCGTCTGTATTGATTCAGCAGCTCTCCATTCTTGTGCAATGGTCGCGGGTCGCGTCCGCACGCCGCGATGATCCTGACTTCTCTTGCAAGCCATCGCGCTGTCTCAAGGGATATTTCACCGGGCTTACCAAGCGTGATCTTTCCTTGGCTCGAGCGACCTTTGATGCGAAACATTACAATGAATGAGCGCGCGCCTGAAGCACGAACACGCAACCCAAATCCGGGTGGCCGCTCGGACCAGATTGTATATTCGATGTCACGCGGTGCTGCTGTGGCGACTGCGTCCTCGGTCAAGTCAGGGCGAACAAGTACGGATAATTTAACGCACTCAGTCGGAACAGAGAGCGGCTCAACGAGAATATCATCAGGGTCGACGTCTTTTAGATAATCGTCGTCGCTTGCGTCGGCCTGCATTCGAGCCGTGTAAAATCCCGGCGCTAAATCTCGAAAAGCTCGCTTTGCGTAAGCGTCCGAGAAACCTTGATGACGCAATGCCCAATAAGCATCGTTTTTGACACGAGGGTCTTTGTTGTCGATTGGGCCGCGATGCTCTCTGCGGAGGCGTTGCTCATTCGTAGGATTATTGCGGGGCTTCATAACAAAACCCCGCAAAAATTGGCACGTTTAGGTAACCTGCGCTTTATGCGCTCCAAGATATTCAGCAAGCTGAGGTATGGTGGCTGTCGTGTAGACAGAAGGACCACATGCCAGATAGACAATAGCGCCGTCTGCACCGTTTGCTCGACCGCCTGCGATTTGACTGCGCCGTAGTAGTGCGCCGCCGCCGCTTTTAGCCGGAATAAGGATGAATTGATCATTGTGTTCTTCCATGACGAGAGCCTTTCTAATGGTTTGTGTCATGGTGAAAGCATGCGTAGCCTTCACCTATAATAACAAACCAGACCCTCCGTCGGTGTCAACTTTTTTGAACCTCAAGTCATTGTATTATAGATACTTTACATGCCTTCAATGACTCCAAAGGTGGACGCGCTGCCAGAAGATTTTAACAGTTTCCAAACAGCGCGCCGGGTCACTAGAGCGGGCGCAAGGCTTGGGTGGGGCCACTATCCGAGGTAGTTCTGCGCATGTTACAGCGCGACAGGACCCATTCGTCTAAATGTTCGGACAAATAGTAAACCCGACTTCCGATCTTGGCGTATTTTGGCCCGCCACCGGTACTACGGAGCTTAGCCAAATATTTTTCGCTGTAGTCGAGGTTAAAATCGACGTAGAGGTAGCATATAGCCTCCCGTGTCGAGTAGAATCTTTGTGCCATAGTGCACTCCTATATTTATGTCGAGTGCGGCCCTTGGTACCGCTACAGTATATACAGTCAGAGCTAAAAAAAACGCAGCGCCCTACGGTAACAAATTGTTACAAGTAAATATTATCTAATATTTTCAATACGTTGCAATGACGGCGGTCACATCAGTCAAATGGCATGTTGTCTGACATCTGGTTAAGTGCACGCCTTAGCGGATCTTCAGTTAGGTGCGCATATCGAGCAGTTGTCTCGGGTGACTTGTGCCCCAGAAGCTTGCCAATAACCTGCAGGCTTACACCTTGAGCCGCTGCGACAGAAGCAAATGTATGCCTCAAATCGTGAATACGCACGTCAGCCATTCCAGCGTACTCGGAAATTCGTTTCCAAGGCCGTTTGAGGTCGGCGCGGGGTTTTTGCGGGTTGTCTCCCGCGACAACGTAGGTTCCAACACGCGGCAACCTCCTAAGGACATCAATTGCAGCGTTGGACAAATAGACAGTTTTTCGGCCTGTCTTACTATCCGGGAGGTTTAGGAGCCCTCGCTCAAGGTCTACTTCAGACCACCGCAAATGCAGAATTTCTCGAAGGCGGCACCCTGTCAGCAATAGCAGACGGATTGCACCTGTTACATGAGGCGAAACCTTCTCACGTAAGTTTTCTTCCTTGGGGCGATGCTTGCTTTTGGCACCGCTGCGGAGTGTCCAAGGTAGACCTGTACTTTCAGCCACATCCAAAGCTTTCGCTAGACGTTCTAGCTCTGCATGGCTAAGGAACCGCTCTTTCGAGCCATCTTTGAAAACTTTTACACCTGCACACGGATTAACCTCAACAAGGCCGTGGTTAACGGCGTATGTGAAAATACCACCCAAAAGCCTAACCGTTCGAGTTGCTGTCCCTTTTCCACCTGTGATAATCGAACGGCCTTTTTCGGTTCGAACATCACGCGCTGTCTTGCCGACGGCAACATCGTGAAGCAACTGCTCTACATCTCGCCTCGACAAGACGCTGATTTTCTTATTCCCAATTAATGGGCGGATGTGACCGTTAATTCTCCCGACATCGGTCTTAATGGTGCTGGCTTTTTTGGTGGTCATACCGTGCTTGATGTAGTCATCGCAAAGTTCGTTTACGGTCATTTCAGTGAGGGTCTGCCGCTCTTCGGCTATCAGATCGTTTCCGAGATGAGCCGACGCCAAATAGGATTCAGCAGCCTTGCGGGCCTCGTCGATTGTGACTGTACCGAATACGCCGAGTGATTTCCTTCGGGTTGGGACTTCTCTTCCCCCAGCACGATATTGGACGACGAATACTTTACGTCCTGTGGGCCATACGCGAATGCCAAAACCCGCGAGCTTGCCACACCACACAAAGAATTCTTTTTCTTGCGGTTGGAGCTTTTCAACTACAGTTTTGGTCAGTCGATCTCGAGCCATTTCGCCACAGTAATCACATAGGAAGCACGCGAAGAGTAAACAAAAGTAATATTGAGTCTCCACAGCAATCTTTAAGATCACTATAAAACCGTATTTTTTAAGAAAAATCAAATCCCTTGGTCGTGAGATGTATAGCCTAGAAAGCCGAGGATTTGCTATACCGCAGCCTTCGGGAGGCAGGGGTCGGAGGTTCGAATCCTCTCACTCCGACCAATAAAGCAAAGTTTCAACTGCAGAGATTTTTTGCTGTTTGACCAATTAACCTACTTTTTCGCACAAATTGGTTTGAGGATTCACTGCATGAATCCTGGGTGAAAGCTGTGTGGTATGAGCAGCTTTACCCCCACGAAGTCAAAATGACGAACTGGTTGGCCTACAATGAAGCGTTGAAACGGCTCGGCGCAAGGAATGAGGCCCTGCGAGCCTCTAGAAACCTCTGTCGCGCCATCAGGAAAAGTTCAGACAACGATCATCGCCGGAGGCGCGTCGGGGCAAGATAAATTGTATCAAATTGCAAGGCCGGTCGGAGCCCTTTTGCAGTTGGGACTTTTGAGCGGACATACGCAACGCCCAAGCTGATCGATGAAGTTCTTTTCGAACCTTTACAGAAGTTTCGCCGGTCTATGTGTCGTCCCTCGTGCGGTGAGCCCAAAACAGCAAAAAAGTATGCCAAGTTTTGCTGGCTAACAAATGGCTGTAATGCGGGGCGAAGGTTGGTCCTCAACTTGTCTAAACGCCCCGCGGTGACACTATGGAGCTGGGGAATCCATGCCGCCTTGGTTTTCTGTGGGCACATGGTCGATAAATTGGGCATCCGAATTGATGTTTATTGTATTGTTGGCGGCAACGCCGTCGCTGCTTCCGATCCAGTGGGATGTTCCAACATTCTGCGTCGTTTCAAGCGGCGAGAGGTTTGCTATGAGGTTAACAATCTTCCCGGTAACAGTCGTAGAATCCTGGGATGTTCCCACATTTTGGGCCGCCTCCAACGGGGAAAGGTTTGTTATTCGGTTAACAATTTTGCCGGTAACGGTTGGGAATTCCGTTGTTTCAGGCGTGGCGTTCCGAGACATCCCAGTCTGAGTGATATGGGCGCTATGATGGGCGCCGGTACCCGAGTGTTGGCCCGGCTCTGCCATGGCCGTTCCGGTGGACAGGGCAATCACCAGGGTTGGTGCAACAATGAGCTTTTTGATGATGTTAATACGTTCCATTTTTGATCTCCCTGAGTTGCCGATACATTTCAAACCTAGGAACGCGACAGCTTTGGGTATTGTGAGAAGAGCTCAGTTTTTTGGCATTTTCTTTCAAGTTGCCAAGCCGCGGATAGGTCGACCAACGTAGCTGCATAGAGCTACGCCTATTCGTCGGACCACCCGGCAGGAGATTAAGCTAAGGAAGAGTGGGCTTTGGTTGCCCTGTGTTGGGTCGCTACTGCCTACCTTGTGGCAGCACTTAAACGATTTCTTGGCATGGCTTTTGGACCCTGCGTATTGTTACCTAAAACACAAAACGCCCTGATTAGCAGGGCACTTCAGTCTCGGGCGGCATATGAGCATGAAAGAGGACAAGGTGAGTTCTGACGGCCAATCTTGGAATGTTCCAGGTTTTGGTGTGCATCACTTAGCCAGGCTTCTGGAAAACCGTGGTTCAGATATTGTTGCGCTTCTGAGATCGACCAACTTACCCGTTGATTGTCACAAAACTCCGCCGGATTTTGTTGATGTTCGCAATGAGCTCCGCCTCTTGGAGCTTGCAGTGCAAGAGACCCGAGACCCCTTGTTTGCGATCACTGCGGGAAAAACCTTCAACCCCAGAAAGACTACACTCCTCAGCTATGTCGTTTTGAACTCTCCGACCGTTGGCGAGGCAATCGAGAAGGCAGTGAACTATGCTCGCTTGGCTCGGGGCTTTGCCAAACTGTCCTTCTATGAAGAAGAACGTGGCATGTTTCTGGAGATAGATTCCATCGCTGAACTGATGCGTTCTGATGGAGCTCACAATGAGTTTCGAATGTCTGCTTTTTTGACCAGCCTTCAAATTGCGGCTGAGACGCCCTTGCCAGTCCTTGAACTACGCTTTCCGCATGAATTGACCGAAGAAAAGCGGACCCAAATCTCCAGTGCATTGTCAGTCAATATCAAGCAGAAACAAAGAGTTCCCGGTATCTTGTTCGATAAAGCAGTGATGGATATCCCGATCAAAGATACGGACCCCGCATTACTTCTGCACCTTGAAAAACATGTGCAAACGTTGATGAACGATTTACCGCCAGTAATAGGTGAAACAAGTTCTTTGGTGCAGAGCGAGATAACGTCGCGACTGTCTTTTAGCGCTCCAACACAAGATGATATCGCGAAGACACTGGGGATGAGCATCAGCACACTTGGGCGCAAACTTGCCAAGGAAGGCACAACTTACAAACAACTGCTAAAGGACATCCGTGCAAGGCTGGCAGAGCAGTATCTTGATGACCCCAAGTTAAGTCTGTCTGAGATTGCTTTTGCACTTGGTTATTCTGATCAAGCGGCGTTTAGCAATGCCTACAAGACTTGGACGGGCCAATCTCCGGGCAGTGCTCGAACCGCTTAGGTCGACCTCAGGATGTGCAAATCGGTTAACATTGCAGGCTGGGGCAAGAAAGCGGAAGCTCATCGTCTCAAACGCAGTCCAAAGCATCCGCTGTTAAAGTTCATCCCCATGCATCAGTGCATGAATCACAAGGGTCGGAACTCGATAGTTCTGAGTTCAAATGGAAGCCAGGGCCAGACGCTTTGGAAGTTTGGTGGTCGTAGCCATCCAACGGGTGCGCCATGGACATTCCAGCACTCAGAACAATGGCGAACGCGGTGACGGAGGAAATCAGTGCCTTTTTCATTTCTTGGTCCCTTTCGGTTGAGCGTGTTTGAAACGCTGTGTGCGCATTCAAATTGGCGATCTGTCGGTCAGATTTATTGCGATGACACATCAAGATTTTGAGAAAAAACATCAACTTTACGCCCGTGGGCGTCGTCATTCCAGCGCCCGCGCACGCCCCTGAGACTCTTTCGCCGAAGGTGAGATAGGCCCCAAGATCAGGTCCGTAATTAACTGTGGTCGATGAACAAGAACCGGTTTCTCTGTATCGCGGGCTTCTGGAAAACAGCCTGTAACCGCAAGCCTTGTTTCTTGGTGGCTCTGCCAAATCTGTCGCTCTGTCTGGCGGAATAGTCGTATTTAGCTTTCGCAATTTTTGATTATTGCTGATCATCAGGGTGAATTTGATGTATTCTTGCTGAATGTGCTGGGAATTGACCAGGAGGACGACCCAAACAAAGCGCTTATACAAAATTAGAAGCGACTAGGGAGGAATTTGATGATGTACTATAGGCTAAAGGCGGTCAGGGGCTGTCGGATAATGATAGCTGCGCTGTTTTCTACTCTCTCTTTGAGTAATGCGATGGCGCAAAGTAACTCTGAGAGCGAAACCACAATCCCAGAGCCCGGGCCGTCCATCACCTTCACATCCTGGACCGGCCCTTACATGCGAAGTCAGATGCTTGGGTTTGTGCGCCCTTATGAGCAAGCCAAAAACGCCGATGTGCATGTTGCACATTACAATGGTGGCATCTCGGAAATCCGCGATCAGGTCGAAAGCGCAAATGTGATTTGGGATGTGGTCGACCTTACGCAAGCAGATTCACTTCGCGCCTGCGAAGAGGGCTTGCTGGAGAACATATCTGACATAGAACTGCCTGATGGCGTCGATGGCACACCATTTCGAGAGGATTTTGTCGAAGGTGCCCTGAATGATTGTGGCGTAGGAGTCATCGTATGGGGCACCGCATATGCGTATAACAATTCTCAATTCGCAGAAGCGCCTCCATCAACCATTTCGGATTTCTTCGACACAGAAACCTATCCTGGGCCACGTGCCATCCGAAATGATCCGACAGTGATCATGGAATGGGCCCTTATGGCCGACGGCGTAGCCCGCGATGATGTGTATCCAACGCTCGAAACCGAAGAAGGTGTTGAGCGCGCGCTGAAAAAGATGGACGACATAAAAACCGGCCTGCAAATCTGGGAAACCGGGCGTGAACCCGTACGCCTGTTGAACTCTGGCGACATTGCTATGTCATCGATCTGGGCCACAACCGGTGCAACGGCCGCCCAGGAAGATGGTTCCGATTTTACGGTCAACATGGACGGCCGTGTGATTGAGCTGGATCTGTTCGGCATTCCAAAAGGAAGCCAGAATAAAGAAGAGGCCATTGATTTTATTCGCTTTGCAAGCAGCTCAAATTCGCTGGCCGATATGGTCGGGCACCTGCCAAATGGTCCAACCCGAAAATCTTCGATGACACTCCTGTCAGATGACGTTTTGGAGCGCATCCCGAACGGTCCGGCGTATGAAGACAATCTTTACATTCTGTCGGACGCCGAGTGGTGGGCCACCAACCACCGGCGCCTGGAAGAAGCGTTCCAGTCCTGGCTCGCAACCTCCGCCCGTCAGGGTGCTGCGGGTTCAACACGGTAAGCCGAAACAACAGGTCTAAGAGGTGCAAAATGAGTGATCAATCAACACAGAAACCTGACAATCTTGTAGCAAAGAGCGGCTTGTTCAAAGGTATGAATCCGACGATGGGTATCGCTTCGATGGTGATGATATTGGGGTTTGTGTTCTTCACGATCCGTGATGTTGAAGCTTCAAGTGCGATCTTTGCGACAGGTAAAAACTTCATCATCGGTAGCCTGGACTGGTTCTATGTACTGGTCGTTAACGCGGCACTGTTTTTTGTAATATGGCTTATGATCAGCCGGTTCGGACACGTGAAGCTGGGCAAGGATGATGACGAGCCTGATTTTTCAACGTTTTCATGGATTTGCATGCTGTTTAGTGCCGGCTTGGGATCTGGTCTGATCTATTGGGGCGTTGCAGAGCCGATGTTCCATATCCAGGGCAGCCCATTCCTTGAACGGGCGGGAATTGAACCAGGTTCGGTTGACGCCGCGGTTTCTGCAGTAACGATCACGAATTTCCACTGGGGTTTCCACGGTTGGGCTCTTTATGTGCTGGTTGGCCTCTGCCTTGCATATTTCTCGTACCGCCATGGGCTTCCTCTGACTTTGCGCACCGCTCTTTATCCTGTGCTGAAGGAACGGATCTATGGTCCCTGGGGTCATCTCGTCGATCTGATTGGCGTATTTGGTACAATCTTTGGCCTCGCAACCTCATTGGGGTTGGGCGTCACACCAATCGCCGCCGGTCTTGAGGATCTTGGCTGGATGGCAAACACCCAGACAAATCAGTTGATCCTCGTCGCAATCATCACCTGTCTTGGCACGGCTTCTGCTGCATCGGGTGTTGGCAAAGGCGTGCGTATCTTGTCTGAAGCCAACGTTATGGCAAGTATTGGCCTGCTGCTCCTGTTCATCATTCTGGGACCCACGGCATTCCTGTTGGGCATAACCATATCCGGATTTGGAGATTACCTCTGGACGGTGATACCCATGGGTTTCTGGATCAACGGTGAGCCCGAAAACCAATGGCAGAGCTGGTGGACGATCTTTTACTGGGGCTGGTGGATCGCATGGTGCCCGTTTGTTGGACTGTTCATTGCGCGGGTATCAAAGGGGCGGACGATCAAGCAATTCTGCTATTGCGTTCTTCTTATTCCAACCTCAGTCGTGATGCTCTGGATGGGTGTCTTTGGTGGCGCAGCAGCCGGGGTTGATCTGTTCTACGACGCAGGTGTCGTCGAGGCGGTCAACAATGACTACGCCGCTGGCGTATTCCAAACGGTCAAAGGATTTGGCTACACATGGTTGGTGTACCCGATCACAGTGTTGATTACGGTTCTGCTGATTTCGTGGTTTGTCACGTCTTCTGACTCGGGGACACTGGTGATGTGCACAATGCTGTCGATGGGTGACGAGCATCCGCCAATCAAGTTCCGTGTGTTTTGGGGTATTACCGCAGGCGTTGTTGCCGGTGTCCTAATGCTGGCCGGTGGGTTGAGCGCGCTACAGACAGCGTCCATCGTCGCAGGGCTACCAATCGCTGTGATCTTGTTATTCATGATCTATGGTATTGTCTCGTCGCTTCACGCTGAGCATCCAGTGCCCGATGTTGAGGATAAGTACGAAATGGAGTTCCTCAACAGATAGGCAGCCATTGTGGTTCAATTTGTCGAGAGGCAGTTACATCTGCCTCTCGACAATTACAGACATGGGTTTCGACCTGTCCGCGAAGCTTTCCTCGTTCTGATGTGAAGTTTGCTAAACTTTCTGGTATCAAACGAATACGAAAGAACCTCTGCCTAATGGTTTCCACCAGCATCTCTGCTACCCGCGTGGTACAGCTACTGGATAGGCTTGTCGGCTCTCCATGGTGAGCCTCTCACACAATCTCGACCCGTGAACCAAAGGTACATTGTGGGGGATAGTCCGATCCTGGTCGTGATGGAGCGGTTTCTTTCGCCCATGCCTTCCATTGTCCCTTAAAGGTAATGCCCAAAGCCAAAAAACCAGGTTCGGAATGGAATGCAGGCTAAGTCTTCCGCCGTTTCGGGACAGAATCGCCACCTTTTGTAGATTTGGCCGCTGCGACTCGCGCTCGGTTCTTCTTGCTGCTTGACTTACCTTTGGGTGGAGGTGGACCCTTTGATGCTGTTCGGGCAGATTTGATATCGCCGCCTTTGGCTTCAGATTTACCGCCCTTACGTGCCTTTGGCTTTGCACCAACCGGTTTGAACAAGGCATCTGCCTCGTCTTTCGAAGCACGCTGGCGTTCTACTTTGGCTGATTTGACGGCCCTTGTGGAACGTTCTGCAGGGCTGGAAGGTGCCCGGCCCTCGGGTTCAGGCTTGCGACGTCCATAGGTTGCAGTGCCGCTCCGTTCGGTCGGAGTCGTATCTCGTTTGCTCGTAATCGGTTTGCCTTTTTGCTTTCCGATGGGCTTGGTCCGGCCAGTTGCAGCAAAGTCCGGTGCCGTGTCCAGACGCACGAGATCCTTGACCTTTTCGATCTTCATCTCGGGCCCAACGGCTGTCAGAAACCCTTCGACGCTGGGCTCACGGATCTCGAAATAGGTCACATCATCGGCAATCCGGATGGCCCCAATGTCATCCTTCGTCAGATTGCCTGACTTGCAGATCATCGGCAGCATATAACGCGGCGACGCATTTTGATTGCGCCCCTCGGACAGCGAAAACCAGACGCTGGGGCCAAAGGCCGCGCGCGGTTTCTGGCTTTGCTGATCGACCGTCGACAACTCTTCTGGCGCGGAATGACGCAGCTTGTACTGCCGCAGGTAAGCTGCTGCAATCTGCTCAGGGGTAAAGCTTTCTACCATTTTCTGAACTGCTGCGCGTTCACTTTCCGTGATCTCTGCTTGCCAGTCATCCGATGCGAACATCCTCACCTGATCGCGTTCGGTCACCTCTTCGGCTGACGGGGCTGTCCCCCAATCGGCGGTCAGCTTGGCGAATTTCAGAATACGTTCCGCCTTTTTCCGCGACGCGGGTGCAACCACTAGTGCGCTAACGCCCTTGCGCCCGGCCCGGCCTGTTCGACCCGAGCGGTGCAGCAGTGTTTCATGGCTGTTTGGCAGTTCCGCATGGACCACCAAATCAAGGTTAGGCAAATCAATACCGCGGGCGGCAACATCCGTTGCCACACAGACCCTGGCACGCCCATCGCGCATGGCTTGCAAGGCGTTCGAGCGTTCGCTCTGGGTCAATTCTCCGGATAGGGCGACGACCGAAAAGCCCCGGTTTGACAGGCGCGCGGTCAGACGTGACACCATCGCGCGGGTATTGCAGAACACGATGGCGTTCGGCGCCTCATAATAGCGCAACACATTGATAATTGCATTCTCGCCGTCGCGCGGGCCGACCAACATAGCACGATAATCGATATCGGCGTGCTGCGTCTTTTCGCTGACGGTGCTCACACGTTCTGCATCGCGCTGATACCGTGTCGCCAGATTGGCAATCGCACGTGGGACAGTGGCAGAAAACAGCAAAGTTTGACGGTCTGATGGTGTTTCATCCAGAATGAATTCCAGATCCTCTCGGAACCCGAGATCCAACATCTCGTCGGCCTCATCAAGAACCACGGCGCGAATGGCCGTCAGGTCGATCGAGCCCCGCATGATATGATCCCGCAGCCGTCCCGGAGTGGCAACAACAATATGCGCGCCACGCGCCAACGCGCGACGTTCATCCCGAATATCCATGCCTCCGACGCAGGACGCCAGAAACGCGCCCGCATCGGCGAACAACCAGCTCAGTTCACGCTTTACCTGCAGCGCCAGTTCCCTTGTTGGTGCTACAACAAGTGCCAGCGGTGCGCCCGAGGTTTCGAAAGTCTCAGCGTCACCCAAAAGTCGCGGCGCAATCGCCAGGCCGAATCCGATGGTTTTACCCGATCCGGTTTGGGCCGAAACCAGCATATCCTTCCCTTCCAGTTCGGGCCGGGTTACAGCCTGCTGAACTTGGGTTAAGGTGTCATAGCCCTTGCGAGCCAGCGCATTTGCAATGGTTTGTTTCACAGCGGTGGTTCTTTTCATCGGTCAGGAGATGGGATTGTGCGGTATTGCAATCAATGCATCATCCATGGGTAAAGACAGCCCCTTAACGAGTGTCTTGACTATTGTATAGCCACGAACCGGGACAGATGCGCTGAAAATCCCGTATCCTGTCCGTACTGCTCCCTTTCAGTAGCGGCTTGAGACCCTCGCTGCATTCGGTTCAATTTGTTGAGACGCGGCAGAAGCGCAGGCTTGGGATAGTCAAAACAGGCGTTTTTCTGTAGAGCTTTCAACCGTCTGTAAACCCGCTGTCCCTGTCGGGCTGGCGGTCAACGTGACTACTCCTTCGGGAAATCTACTACAAGCAGTCGGATTCGATGGCTTCTACGACCACGTTATCTTCGAATTTAGGGCATGACGTTGAGCCAATGGCGCGGTCCCTCTTGCGTCTATGCAGACGCCAGCCGTTTCATTGCGCTCATGAGAGGCATAGCCCGCACACCTCCCTGCCCCTGCACTTCCTTGTCGTTGGCATAGACAAGGATGCGCTCTGAGGCGTCCAATTCTTCTGTCGCGATGTGAAACCCACGCGTGACCTTCGCTGATGTCGTCCGCTTGATCTCTATGGCCCAGAGGCCGCCGCGGGGAAGTTTCAACATCAAATCCACCTCAGCCCCTGCTGAAGAGCGATAGAAGCTTGCTTCTGTTCCGCGCGGTGCCGCGGCGATCAGGTTTTCGATGCAGAACCCTTCCCAACTGCCGCCGACAACCGGATGCCCAAGCAGGTCTTCCGGTGTTTCGATCCCAAGAAGCGCATGGGCCAACCCGGAATCGCGAATATAAACCTTGGGAGATTTGACCAAACGTTTTCCGGCATTGGAATGCCATGGCTGCAAACGGCGCACCAGCATCAGGTCGACCAGCAAATCAAGATAGCGGGCAACGCTCTGGCCCGATACGCCAAGGTTTCCCGCGAGTTTCGCCGCATTGAGTAACCCGCCTTGCTCATGGGCAAGCATTGTCCAGAACCGGCGCAATGTTTCCGCCGGGATGCGCAACCCAAAAGCCGGAACATCGCGTTCCAGATAGGTGCGGATGAAATCCTCGCGCCATGCCAGGCTGGTTTTGTCGTTCTTGGCAAGGAAGCTATCTGGAAACCCACCCCGCAACCACAGCGCAGAGATCGAGTCCGCTCCGGTTTCCGACAAAATGAAAGGCGTCAGCTCGTGATAGCTGACCCGGCCAGCCAAAGATTCTGCGCTTTGGTGCAGAAGCGTGTTCGAGGCCGACCCCAGCAGCAGGAATTGCCCAGTCCGATACCCTTGTCTTCGTCGTCGGTCAATCTGACCGCGTAATGCCTTAAACAGGCCGGGCATAAGCTGAACTTCATCGATCACCACCAGGCGCCCAACCTGCTCGTCGAGATAGAGGTCTGGCTCTTCGAGCACCTGGCGATCAGCAGATCTCTCCATATCAAGATAGACAGCGTCACGGCTTTCAGCGATATCCTGCGCGAGGGTTGTCTTCCCAACTTGCCGCGGCCCAAGCAGGACTACACCCGCCTGGTTCTCGAGAGAGTCTTCAACTGACTTCCTATCACCGCGCTTGATCATACCTTGCATTTATTCCATTTGATGGAAGATTTACAAGGTTAAAATTCCAAATTACTGTCCAGTGAAACCCTATCGTCTCGGCCCTTCACCCCAGAACCATGACACGCAAGTCTGGACCTTAGGTCGAGCATAATCGTGGAAAGCTGCGTCCCATTTGATCAAGAGAAAATAGAACCTGAGTACGTTCTTCTTTCTTAACTATTAAATTCGAAGAGTCCTCTTTGCATCCCTCAATTTCATTTCCATTGCCCTGAAGGGCGAAGCCAACTAGGTACTTGCCGCGCACAAACCCCTAAGAATCTGCGAAAAATCAAATCGCAGAAAGGACCAGGATCATGACCATACCGGCAATCAAAAACGCTGACACAGGCACGCTGGCTGGCTCGGGAATGCATATTCTGGTCGATCATTACGGCAGCCTATACCTAACCGACGTAATGCGCATCGAAGAGGCACTGACCCGCGCGGCGCGGGAGGCTGGCGCAACGATACTGTCGGGCAAGTTCCACAAATTTGGCGGGCATGGCGGTGTGACCGGAGTGTTGTTGCTGGCAGAATCCCATATCTCGATCCACACTTGGCCGGAAAATGATTATGCCGCCATCGACATCTTCATGTGTGGCACAACGCAACCGGACAAAGCGGTCGCATATCTTGAGAAGCACCTGCGCCCTGCCCGAGTTGAAATTACGCGCGTCAACCGCGGTTTACCGGAACCAGTAGTCCCAACCGTCTAAGTAATATCCCATCAATGCGTGCGATTGCAGTGTATTAGGTTCGGCATCGACCCGGTCGGTATCACCGCCAAAAATCTGTGCCGCGCGCCAAACACCATCGTCGAGATAGCTCAACCCATCCGGCAGTTCGATTCTACGGTCGGTCAATGGTTCAAATGTAGCCAGAACAAACCCCCATTCGCCGAAGCTCGGCACGTAGCTGTGATAGGGAACCGCCTGCAGTCCCCGTCCGGGCCTTTGCGGATTGCGGCTGCTCTCGATCGTTTCGGCCACCGACCAAAAGGCCTGCCGAGCAAAGAACGGTGATCCGGCCTGGGTGACAAAGACCCCCTGCCCGCTTAGCCGTTCGGCCAGCAAGCCGTAGAATTGCTTGGTGTATAACCGGGACAAGGCGATGGATTTGGGGTCTGGCAGATCAATGATCACCACGTCGTAAATCTGGGTTTCCCGCTCCAGAAATCTCCAGGCGTCTTCGTTGACAACCGTCACGCGCGGGTCGCTGAGAGCATTGTCGTTCAGCTTGGACAGATCTGGATGGTCGCGAAACAACTGCGTCACACGCGGATCAAGATCCACCAGCGTCACGGACTGCACCTCGGGATAGCGCAGCACCTCGCGCGCGGCCATGCCGTCTCCACCCCCCAGGATCAGAATGTCACGCGCGCGCGGCGCAAGGGCCATGGCTGGATGCACCAGTGGCTCGTGATAGCGGTGTTCGTCAAGGGAATCGAACTGGATCGAATGATCCAGAAACAGGCGCACCCGGTCGCGGTACCGGGTGACGGTGATCTGCTGATAGGACGTGGCCTCGGACAGGATGACATCATCTTCGAACAGTTCGGCCTCGGCGACCGAGACCAGCCGTTCGGACTGCCACAGTGCGCCCAGCGTTGCCACAAAGGCCACCGCCCAGACTGCCACCTGGACCCGCGTAGCCCATTCCCGAAACACCAGCAGAGACAGGCCAGCCACGGCAAGGTTTAGACCGCCAAAAGCCAGACTCGCCGACATCAGCCCCAGATACGGGATCACCAATAGTGGAAACGCCAATGAGGCGACCAGCGCTCCGATGTAGTCGACGCTCAGCACGTTCTCAAATCGGAACTTCAGCGCCCCGATCTGTTCAAGCACACGGGCAATTAATGGGATCTCCATCCCGGACAGGATGCCAATGGCAATCAAAGCGCCGTAAAGCGGCAAGGCCACCTGCCCCAACCACGCATAATTCAGAAACAGCACCGGCGCCAAAAAACCGCCAACGATGCCCAGAAGGATCTGCGCCCAGACAAAACCGGAAAACGCATCCGAGACAAAGCGCGACAGCCAAGCACCTACTCCCATCGCCGACAGAAAGATGCCAATTACCAGTGAAAACTGGCGGACGGAATCCCCCAGCAGATAACTGGACAAGGTGGCGGCAATCAGCTCGTAGATCAGCCCGGCGACGGCCACCAGAAAAGTGGCCAGTAGCAACCACGCGGCGCGCGCCTCAACCGCGCGGGGCTGGGTCATGACAGGATGACGGCCGCGATGATGATGGACACCGCCACAAATAGCAGCCCGATCAGGATCGCCAACGCGATGTTCTGATCCTTTTCGATCTCGTGCACAACCGAGAACGGCGTCATCCAGTCGATCACCTTCCACACGACCCACATCAGCGTCACGCCCAGAAGGGTGTAGAAGATTGTGCTGATGATTTCTGCAATCTGAATTGCTGCTATATAATCCATTGATACCTCACTATTTTATCCGATTTGACCGATAGTACCCGCCGCCACCGCTGCCGACCCGAACCGAGGTGTCCAAGTCACGGCTTTCGGCCCAATACCCATGCCACGAGACATAACCCGTGGCAGCCACGGCCAGGGTCGAAATGACGATGAAAATGATCCTGAAAGCTGTCACTTTAATCCTCATCTACCCAATCAGTTCCCGACCACCGGGCGCGTTGATGAATCCATTTGCGCCCGAACTGGAACAGGAACAGCGCTCCGAAAACCCCGGCCAGCGCAAATGCCCAAAGACCACTGGACAGTCCGGTTTTGACACTGACTTGCAGCTGGCTGAACGGCTGCCCCGGTACATGGCCTACGCCCGACCCGGTCCAAAGCCCCTGCTCAGGCACGTCTAATACAAGTGTGTAATCGCCTGTACGATCTGGTCGAAACGTCAGGCTCGCAAATTTGCTGCCTTCGCTCCACGATCCTTCCGAGTCGCGCCCGGTGTAATATTCGATCGTTCGGCCCGCCTCGAATACTGGCTCTCCTTCGGGATCAAGCAGCTCGATGTCCAGATAGATCCAACTGTTTTTGACATTGCCCGAGAAGGAAACGCGCGTCAGTTGGCTGTCGGCTTCAAGCGGTATCGCAATCTCGGCCGGGAAGTCGCCACGTTTTAGCACCTGACGCTCTATCGCCCTCTCTCCTGATCGTTGAGAGAAGGAAACCGCCATCACAAGACAAAGGATCATAAACACGAATGATACGACCAGCAAAAATCTATAGTTTGGGCCCTCGATGAAAGGTTGCAGCGGATGCACCCGATGTAGGTTCAGGTTCAATGAAACCCCAAAAGCTGCTTCGGCCTGCTGTTTCGAAACATAGAACGAGCGATAGGTCTCACGCTCGGACCCGGTGGTCGAAAACCCCAGCATCGCCGTATCAGACATCGCCGAAATCGTGGTTGTCTTTTCCCCCAGTGACGGCGGCCAGGTGAATTCACCCTCAACATAGGTGACCGCGCTTGTGGTGGTCTCGTAATACACAAAGCGCCCATCCTCGGTCGTCACAGAGGGAGGGGATTCCGCTGTCTCAACCCACCGCTCCGACATCCAGGCCGATCCGCGATAGCGTCTGGAAAACACCAGATGCCCCGCCTCAAGCGTCAGCCAGGCATAGCCGTGAGTTGGCGAATAGAGCTGATGGTCTATCCATTGGTAGACCCGTCCGCCCCAGCGCTCGGCATGTTCGATCAGACCAATTATGGTGAACTCGGCACCATACAACGACCCGCTCATCCCAATCGAAAGCGGGGTTTCCGGGCGTTTCTGATCCTTGAACTGACGCAATGTCCGGTAGTTGTTCTGTGCATCCAGTTCGGCCCCGCAATAGGAACAGATCTGCACAATCACCCGGCCACCGCCCAGCACATCCAGACCGGCGCCGCAGCAGGTGCAGTTGATCGAAAGAAGACTTGGATCCCGGGTCATGACTGCCGCTGAACCTTCACATCAAATGCGTCATACCACCGACCGTAAAACCAGATCGCATGACCGGGCCAGAATTCGCCGGACAACAAAGCCTCGTCCCCGGCGGAAGCGTTCACGAATTCATGGCTTTCCCCGACCTTTAGCACCTCATCGAACTGTCCGCGCAGGGCTATACATTCGGCATGTTCAACTTCGGTAACCGTGAATGTGGCCGCGTCGAAATCCAGCGTTTCGCCCAGCTTGAACGGAGGCATGAATTTCGGCCTGTCCTTTTCGGTCAAGCGTTTCTGCCGAACGACATCTCCCTCATCGAGCGATATCCAGCAGGTGCGGCCATCACCATCGACACCGCAGAACTCATCCCAGAACCCCCGCCCGTAGGAATAGCGCGCATGACCAAGAATCAATGTCGACGTTCGACCCAGTTGCACTTGATCGCCTATCCCGAACAAAAGCGGTGCATCGTGCATCTCACCCTGCTGGCCCGCCGATTGAACCTGGACATCATTGATCATCAACGTCGTACCGCAGGACGCACAGGTGGCAACCTTTATCCCTTTCAGCGCAATCGGGGTTTGCGCACCGCAGTTTGGACAGTTCAAAGTCTTCATGCTTTCAAGTCGCGCAAAGAAAATGAAAGTTCAAGCCGTTATTGGTTCTGGAGAATACACGTCCGGTGCCGCCTCGCCCTTGTTGCCAGAATTCAAACAGAACCACTTAGGTGGAACTGAACACGCTGGCGGTTCTGTTAGAGGTGCCGTCAGCCCCAGCAATCATCTGAGTTAGTCGTGAAATAGGATTTCAGCTGCGTCTTTGCTTATGGTTGTGCCCTTCCTGCCCGCAACGATATCCGCCAGATCGGCCAGTGCGCCGATGGCTGCGGATTTGCCGGTAAGCCGCGCAAACTGGGCGGCGGCCTCGACCTTTGGGCCCATCGAACCGGCGGCGAAATTGAACTTGGCCATGGCATCTGGTGAGGCGGCTTTTATGCCACGCTGAGTATCGGTACCCCAGTCCAGATAGGCACAATCAGCATCCGTTGCCGAAATGAACAGATCGGCCCCAACCTCTCGGGCCAGCAGCTCTGAGGCCAGATCCTTGTCGATCACCGCTTCTATCCCCTCCAGATAACCCGGAGAAGTATAGGCCGTGGGAATGCCACCGCCACCGGCACAGATCACCACGGTTTGCCGTTCCAGCAGCCATTTAATCGGCCTGATTTGAAAAATCCGTTTCGGCAGCGGAGAGGCAACAACCCGTCGCCATTTGTCACCATCCGCACGAATTTGCCAGCCCTTGTCGGTGGCCAATCGTTCAGCCTCGGGTTTGTCATATACCGGACCGATGAATTTTGTGGGGTCGTCAAAGGCGGGATCCTTGGCATCGACCTCAATCATGGTCAGCAGCGTGGCCAGAGGCGTCTCGGGCGGCAGACGGTTGCCCAGCTCTTGCTCGATCATGTACCCGATCATGCCCTCGGTTTCCGCCCCAAGCACGTCCAGCGGATAGGCCTCATCCGGTTTATAGGCGTTGCCCTGTAGGGCCAGTAATCCCACCTGAGGGCCATTCCCGTGGGTCACAATCAACTCGTTCCCCTCGGCAATGGTGGCCAGCGCCTGAGCGGCGATGGCCGTGTTTTCACGCTGGTTCTCGGCGGTCAGGGCCTGACCGCGCCGCAGCAGCGCATTGCCCCCAAGGGCGACGACGATCCGCATAGCTCAGGCCCCCAATGTGGCGACCAGAACCGCCTTGATCGTGTGCATCCGGTTTTCAGCCTGTTCAAACTGAATACCGGCGGGGCTTTCGAATACCTCTTCGGTGACCTCCATTTCGGTGATGCCGAATTTCTCGTGGATGTCTTCGCCCACTTTAGTCTCGGTATTGTGGAAGGCGGGCAGGCAATGCATGAATTTGACGTTTGGATTGTTTGCCGCTGCCATTAACGCGCTGTTGACCTGATAGGGGGTCAGCTGCTTGATCCGGCTGTCCCAGACCTCGGGTGCTTCGCCCATCGAGACCCAGACATCGGTGTGGATGAAATCCACGCCATCCACGGCGGCCGCAGGATCATCGGTGATGGTCAGCGTCGCGCCGTAACGCGCGGCGGCTTCTTCCGCCGGACCGCGGAATTCGTCGGACGGCCACAGATCACGTGGGGCGGCGATGCGGACGTCCATCCCCATCATGCAGCCCGCGATCATCAGCGAATGGCCCATATTGGACCGCCCGTCGCCCACATAGGCGTATTTGATGTCATGCAGGGGCTTTTCTCCATATTCCTGCATGGTCAGCAGATCGGCCAGCATCTGGGTCGGGTGGAACTCATCGGTCAGCCCGTTATAGACCGGCACGCCCGCATTGGCGGCCAGTGTTTCCGCCAGTTCCTGCCCAAAACCGCGATATTCAATGCCGTCGAACATGCGGCCCAGCACGCGGGCAGTGTCCTTCATGCTTTCCTTATGCCCGATCTGTGACCCCGAGGGCCCAAGATAGGTGACACCGGCACCCTGATCCATCGCGGCCACTTCAAAGGCGCACATGGTCCGGGTCGAGGATTTTTCGAAGATCAGGCAAATATTCTTGCCTTTTAGATGCTGGATTTCAGACCCCGCATATTTTGCGCGCTTCAGATCGCGCGACAGGTCCAGCAGATAACGCAGCTCACGCTGGTCAAAATCGAGCAGTTTCAGAAAGCTGCGGCCCTTGATGTTAAATGCCATTGGTCTATCTCCTTTTTCAGTAATCCGGTTCAATAATCCACGGGGTCACGCCAGATCGGGCAGGTCATGCAATGCCCGCCGCCGCGTCCGCGCCCCAGTTCCGAGCCCGAGATCGTGATCACTTCGACCCCCGCTTTCCGCAGCAGCGTGTTGGTATAGGTGTTGCGGTCATAGGCAACGACCACGCCGGGCTCTAACGCCACCACGTTGTTGCCGTCGTCCCATTGCTCGCGTTCCTGATTGAATGCGTCTCCGCCTGTCTGAACGATGTTCAGAGATTTGATCCCCAGGCATTCGGCGGCCACATCGAACAGATGTTTGTCATCGCGCCGGAAGTCGATCGTGTCCTCTTTGTTTCCGGGGCGCAGGCTGATGCACTGGATGTCGTTACAGACATCAACATAGGCAGTCGCGGTCTCACGGTCGCAATGGCTGAACACTGTATCCAGATGCATAGCCGCGCGGCTGCGGGGCATTTGACAAGCCACGACCCGTTCCGCCGCGCCTTTGGCGAACAGAGCGCGGGCGACCTGACCCACGGCCTGCGGGCTGGTCCGTTCACCCATGCCGATCAGCACGCTGCCATTGCCCCAGGGCATGACATCGCCGCCTTCGACCGTGGCAGCACCGTGATCCTTGTCGGGGTCGCCCCACCAGATCTCAAAATCCGCGTCGCGGAACTCGGGGTGGAACTTGTAGATCGCGGTCACCAACAGGGTTTCGGGGCGCCGCGCCGGCCAGTACATCGGGTTGACCGTAACGCCGCCATAGATCCAGCAACTGTTGTCACGAGTGAACTGCGTATTTGGAATCGGTGGAATCACAAAGCCCAATGGCCCCAGATAGCTGCCGAACATACCTGAGGGTTTGAACGGCATATCTTCGACCGCGATGCCGCCGATCAGATATCTGGCCAGATCCTTGGCCGCCATCTCATCCAACCAGCCGCGCAGCTCATTCAGCATACCGACGCCCACCTGATTTTCGGTAATGCGGCGGTCCAGAACCCAATTACGGGCTCCCTTGTCCTTCAGCGTTTCTGCAAGCAGCGTCTGGAATTCTAAAACCTGAACCCCGCGATCCTCCATCTTCATGCGGAAATCGGCATGGTCAGAGCGGGCTTTGTGCACCCAAAGGACATCGTCATAAAGCAACTCTGCCGCATTGCCGGGGGTCAGGCGGGAATGGGCCAGACCCGGTTCGCAGACCATCACCTTTCGAAGTTTCCCAATCTCGGAATGTGCGCCAAATCCAGTCATGATATCTCCTTTGATGTAATCGCGCCGGACTGCCAACGCAGCCAGACATGGATGGGCAACCCAGCCAACAGCAACAGGACGCCCCAGAAAACGACGTCTTTTCCAGCGCCGAAAATCGCCCAGAATGAATAGACAAAACCGAGACCCGCCAGCACAAAGGCCTGCGGTGGCAGGCGGGTGCGTTCTTTGCGTTTTGCGCGGATCATAATCTCGGCACCTGCGCACAGCAGGTAGGGAACCAGCGTGGATAGGGTGGCCAACAGAATGATGAATTCAAACTGTTCAGCCAGGGATCGGGTATAGTTCATAGCGATCAGAGCGCTGGCTAGCAGGCTTGAGGAGATCAGGCCAAATGCCGGCGTACCGGTCCGTGACACCCGGGCAAAACCGGCCGGGAACAACCCGTCGCGGGCAGCGCCCAGTGGCACTTGCCCGGTAAGCAGCACAAATCCGTTGAGCGTGCCGAAGGTCGAAACGCAGGCCCCGACCGCGATGAATACCGCACCGCCAAACCCCCACATCACATGCGCAACATCCGCCAGCGGTGCGTTGCTTCCGGACAGCGTGCCGGATGGCACTACCCCAAGCGCCACATAGGTCGTGGCGATATAGACCAATGCGGCAACACAGGTTCCGACAATCGTCGCAAGAGGGATCGTTTTGGTAGGGTTCCTGACATCGTCCGCCGGAACCGTTGCGGATTCGAGCCCCACAAAGGCCCAAAGCGTCAGCGCCGCGCAGGCCGAGATAGCCGAAATGTTCGACATTCCACTAAGGTTGGCCGGCCGGAAGTTGGCCGGTTGGACATGGGACAGTCCCAGCATGATCAGCACCAGCAGCGGGGCCAGTTTCATCACCGTGGTCACCACCTGCACAATCCCGGCCTGCCGCACGCCGCGCAGATTGACCCAGGTGAGCAGCCAGATCGCTCCCAGAGAAACCGCCAACCCCGCCAGCGCAGTTTCCCCGATGGCGGGTACCATAAAGCTGAGATAGCCAGCAAAGGCGACGGCAACGGCGGCATTCCCAGACCACAGCGCGATCCAATAGCCCCAAGCAATCAGGAAGCCCGCGAAATCACCAAAGCCCTCGCGCGCATAAGCGTATGGCCCACCGGTATTTGAAGACAATCGCGCCAGTCGCCCGAAGATTAACGCCAGAACAATCGCGCCTCCTGCGGTCAGAACCCATCCCGCCATCGAGATTGGCCCGAACGCGGCCAGAGAAGACGGCAGCAGGAAAATACCGGACCCGATCATATTGCCCACCACCAGCGCGGTGCACATCCAGAACCCAAGGGTTCCTTTGGGTTTAGATCGGGTGTCGGTGGGCATAATGCGACCTCATGCCAACGCGGAAAGGCTGAGCCCGGCCATGATGATGACGATCAGGATCAGTAAAAGCGGCCACATGAAACTGAGCCAGCGTTCATAGGGCACACGCCCCAGGGCAAGCCCGCCCATGACCACCGCAAAGGTGGGGTTAATCAGGTTCACCAAACCGCTGGCTGACTGATAGGCCGTCACGACCAAAGACCGTTCTACGCCGGAAAAGTCTGCTAGCGGCGCCATGATCGGCATCGTCAGAACCGCCAAGCCCGAAGATGACGGGACGAGGAAGGACAACAGCCCCTGCAAGGCGAACATCGCATTGATAAAGGCCACTTTGCCTAAACCATCCACGGCACCTTCTGCCCAATACAAAATGGTATCGGTGATGTTTCCTGCGTCCATGACCACTACGATCCCGCGTGCGATCCCGATCACCAGCGCAACGCCCAGCAAATCCCGGGCACCGTCAACGAAGGTCGAGGTGAATTCCTCTTCCCCGATCCGTGCGATCAATCCCACGACTATCGAGGACACAATGAACAGGCCGGACATCTCGGCCATCCACCAGCCTCCTGCCGCGACACCCCAGATCATCACGCCAAAGCTGGCCGCAAAGATCAAAAGGATCAGCCCATGCATACTCGTAAAGGTCGGAGCTTCACCGCCCGTGCGGCCACCTTTGAGGAAATGCGCCTCATTGCTTTCGCGCTTGTCGGCAACGATGGACAGATCCGGATCGGCTTTGACCTTGGCTGCATATCGCATGACAAAGACCACACAGGCCAACCAGCATGCCAGCAACAGCGCAAAGCGCAGCATTATGCCATTGGTGAAGGGCACCCCCGCCGCATCCGAGGCGATGACTGTGGCAAACGGGTTAATCGTCGATCCCAGCGTGCCAACCCCCGCCCCCAGCATGATGATGGCCACACCCACTACCGCGTCATAGCGCGCGGCAATCATCACTGGGATGATCAGCGCGTAAAAAGCCAGTGACTCTTCGGCCATGCCATAGATTGTGCCCCCCGCAGCAAAGAAGGCCATCAAGATGGGGATCATCCATTTCTCGCGCCCCTTTAGACGCACCATTGCGCGCGCAATCCCGGCGTCAATCGCCCCGGTTCGCGTTACAACTCCCAAAAAACCGCCAATCACCAGCACAAAAAGTGCAACATCAATCGCCCGCGCTTCATAACTGACAGGGTCATAAAACCCCCCGATAGGGGCCAGTACGACATCATAGAACCCCTGCGGATTGGGCTCGACAACCTGATAGCTGCCCGGTACCGGAACATCGCGTCCCAGGGCTTCGTTAGCGACGCGGTCATATTGGCCAGCGGGAACAAACCATGTTGCAATGGCGACCAGTGCTATCAACGCAAACAGAATTGTATATGCAGTTGGAAACTTGAGCTTCATGTCATCAAACTCCTAAAAGAGCTGAGATTGGGTTTCGAAACTTCCGGTCCCTTCATACAGTCTCAATATGAGATTTCAAAGGATGAATGACCCCGAGGCGACCTGAACGGTTCTACATGAACGCCATTCGCTGGCGCTGCGCATTGACCTGCATCAATAGAATTCAGGCTGACGCCGGATTCAGGTTGGTCAGTTTTTGCTTTCCTACAGATCGTAAGTAGCTCATTTGAGCGCAGCGTTTAGCACCTTGCGATCCATCGCCCCAGTCTGGCAGAAACCCGCTTGAGACTGTGGTGATCATGTTGACATATCAGCCCATTTCCCTGAACCGGGTAGTCGCACATTTGCATTAGGCTTACCAAAGGCTAATGTGCAAGAAATTAAGGCGCAAATGCCCGTATCGAACAGTAACCCAAGGCTAACAACGTGAGCTCTGAAATTCCCAGGTCCCTGCCTGCCAGACATGAGTTGCACAAGGTGCGCAACAAGGGGCTGTCATTTCTGGCACTGGCCTTCCTGTTCAGCATCTTTGTCAACCTGCTGATGCTGACGGGGCCTTTATTCATGCTGCAGGTTTATGACCGGGTCCTTGCCTCTCGGGCGGTTGAAACCCTCACGGCGCTGTTTCTGATTGTCGCTCTATTATATAGCCTTATGGCCATGCTGGATTTTGCGCGAGGACGTATTGTTGCGCGGTTCGGAGCGAGGTTCCAGTCGCAACTGGACGAGCGGGTGTTCGAGGCAACGCTGCGAAAATCTCTTGTTCCGCAGGCCCGTGCAGCCCCAGCCACTGCCTTGCGCGACCTTGAGGCAATCCAGAACCTGTGTTCCTCACCTGTTTTGCTGGCCGTAATGGATATCCCCTGGACACCGGTTTTTCTGGCAGCAATCTTCCTATTCCACCCGATGCTTGGATGGCTTGCCGTTGCGGGTGGCGCGATCCTGATTGTCATCGCTCTGCTTAATCAGGCGCTCACTCATAGAAAGGTTGCCGCTGCACAGCAGGCCTCGGCGCGGGCAGGCTCATTCTCGGAACATGCCAGACAAGCCGCAGAAGTTGTCCGCTCGCAAGGAATGCAGCACGACATCTCGCAACGCTGGCTGACCCAGAGGACCGATGCGCTGAGACAGACCATCTCGGCCAGCGATTGGACCGGAAGCTTTACCTCATTAACCAAGTCGATGCGGCTGTTCTTGCAATCTGCCATGCTGGCATTGGGAGCTTTGCTGGTTTTAAGAAACGAACTGTCCCCTGGGGCAATGATTGCAGGGTCCATCCTGCTTGGGCGCGCATTGGCCCCGGTCGAGCAGGCGGTGGGCCAATGGGCATTGGTGGAGCGTGCGCGATCTGCGTGGATTTCACTGAACCGATTCCTGGACACCACCCCGCCCGAGCCGGACCGGACCAAATTGCCTGTACCAGATGCGCGCCTGATCGCCAAAGGACTGACCGTTGTACCACCCGGCGCCGATTTACCGACACTCAGGAACGTTTCACTGAAACTAGAACCGGGCAAAGCTTTGGGCGTGATCGGCAAAAGCGGGTCAGGAAAATCCACACTTGCCAAGGCCCTGTTAGGATTGTGGAAACCGGCCGTTGGCGAAATCAGGCTTGGAGGCGCTACACTGGATCAATACGGGACTGATGATTTGGGCCAACACATCGGCTATCTGCCGCAGGAAGTCACTTTGTTCAACGGAACAGTGACCGAAAACATCGCCCGGATGTCCCAAAACCCGGATTCGGAAGCGGTCATCGCTGCAGCCAAGAAAGCCAAGGCTCATGACCTGATCCTGACATTGGAAAAGGGGTACGACACGTTTCTGGAAGGCAATGACAGTCAACTGTCGGGTGGCCAAAAGCAACGTATTGCTCTGGCGCGCGCTTTGTATGGAGATCCTGTCCTACTGATCCTGGACGAGCCGAACTCGGCTCTGGATGCTGATGGCACTGAGGCATTGAACACCGCGATCCGAGAACTGAAGGCCGCGGGTAAATCAGCCATCATCATGACGCACCGGCCACAGGCCATTTCCGAATGCGACGATCTTGCAGTTGTTGAAAATGGGCAGGTTGTGAAATCCGGCAGCCGCGACGAGGTGCTAAGCGCCATGGTTCAGAACGCAAATGCGATCAAAAAGGGTCTGGCACGGGTGGGTGAGTAATGCAAAAGCCCAATCATAATGACACGCGCCCTGTTTGGCGCATTACATTTCCTGCTCTGGTCGGGTTTCTCGCACTGGCTATTTTAATCGGCGGGTTGGGCTTTTGGGCGGTGCAGACCAGGCTGGCAGGCGCCATTGTATCGCAAGGCGTCATCGAAGTTCAAAGCAACCGCCAGGTAGTCGAGCATCCAGACGGTGGCGTGGTCGGCGAGATTTTTGTGCGCGACGGTGATTCCGTCACCGGCGGCGACATTCTGTTACGTCTGGATGACACGTTTCTGACCTCGGAAAAGACCATCGTTGAGGCGCAGCTGTTTGAATTACTCGTCCGAAAGGCGCGGCTTCAGGCCGAACGCGATGGCACTGATCTGACTGTTTTGACATCCGCGCTGAACGACGTACAGAAACAAGAAGACATTGACCCTGAGCTGATCGCCGGCCAGCAACGCCTGTTCGAGGCGCGTCTGAATACCCTAAATCAGCAGACTCAGCAGTTGAGCAAGCAACTCATTCAGATAGAAAGCGAGATCGAGGGCACCTTGGCGCAACTGGTCTCGCTGCGCCGTCAGGTCGATCTGATACAAGAGGAGCTGCAGGACCAGCAAAGCCTGCTTCAACGCGGTCTGACACAAGCCAGTCGGGTCTCCGCCTTGCAACGCGAAGAAGCCAGCCTGACAGGTGAAATAGGCAGGCTCGAAGCGGCTGCCGCGCGGCTCAAAGGCCAAATCGCGGCAACCGAGATCAAGATTGTAGAACTGCAGGCGACACGCCGCGAAGAAGCAATCACCGCCTTACGCGATGCGCAATCGAAAATCGCCGAACTGTCTGAACGCAGGCTCTCGCTTGCTGTTCGTCTATCGCGGCTGGATATTAGGGCGCCGGTTTCCGGTACTGTCTATGGAAGCCAGGTGTTTGCACTGCATTCGGTTGTACAACCGGCAGAACCGATGATGTATGTCGTACCACAGGAAATTCCTCTGCTGATTGCCGCTCGCGTAGATGCGATTCATGTGGACCAAGTGTATATTGGGCAGCCCGCCCTCCTGCGATTTCCCGCCTTCAACCAACGCGAAACCCCCGAAATCGAAGGGCATGTTGTCACGATTTCTGCCGATACGTTCACTGATGAGAACACCGGACACACATTTTATCGCGCTGAAATGTTACCTGATGCCAACCAGATCGAGCGCCTGAACGGGCAACGCCTTGTACCCGGCATGCCAGTCGAAGCGATGATCAAGACGGACGAGCGATCCCCGTTTTCATATCTGATAAAACCGATGGCCGATTACTTTAACAGGGCCTTCCGGGAATAGATTCCGTCGTCTTTAAACCGCTTCGAGATTGCCCAACAGGATCGAAGTCATGTCAGTCGTGATCACTCCGTCTACCGCGACGACATCGACACCGGTTTCGTAGGTCACGTTTGAACTTGTGATCCCCGACAAATCGGCATCTGCGTCCAGAAACACCCACTCTGCCTCATGCGCTGTGGGCAATCCGACGGCGATCTGCAAGATAGCCAGCGCATCCAGAGCGTTGATGAGGCCATCTTGATTTATATCGGCCGCAATCAGGTTTTCCGGTGCTGCCTGCCCCCATGTCGGGTCCAGTCCCACGGAAAGTCGCAAGACCTGCAATGCGTCCAGAGCGGTGATCTCGCCGGTCCCAGCCGAATAGGACTTTATGATATCCAGTTCACCGATAAATGTGCCCGAAGGCAGATCCAGATCGAACCTCCCTTCATCGTCGGCTTGGACACTAACCGTGCCGCCCCCTTCCGGGGTGAAACGTATTTCAGCGTTTGACAGACCGGGATTTGCAACTTGTGAATCAATGGTAATATTCCCTTGAATGCCTGCCGAACTGTCCGGGTCGAGCCCGCCCAAACCGTTCAAATCCACCGGAATATGGTCTGGCCCGCCAAATCCGGCGCCGAAGACATCTGAACTGGTCAGCGGAGCACCTGACGCCGAAAACACCTGAACCACATTATCCAGATACTCGATCTGCGCACCTTGCGCGGTGGACGTAAAAGTGAGCTGTCCAGGTGAGCGCAGAAATGGATAGTCAAACAGATCCAGCCTGTCCGATCCGACTTCAAAATCGGTAATCGTTGTCATCGCGGTTCCGGTCTGCATCACAAAGATATCAGACCCGGAACCGCCGGTCATCGTAGTGGCCCCAATCCCCGCTATCAGGATGTCATCGCCGCCGCCGCCAAGTAGAGAGGCATCAAGGATGCTGCCACTGAGCATATCGTTCTGCGCGGTGCCAGTGACTGTCCCATAACCGTCCGCGGCGATACCCAGGTCAGCGACCGAAAAAGTAAGCTGCGTCAACCCGGCCTCTTCTTGTGAGGCGGCAAAGATCTGAATTTCGTCCCCGACATGGGCCACGCTGAGCGATTCGACATTTTGCAGCCCGGTGCTCAACGTATCGGCAAAACTGTCCAGATAGACCAGTTGACCATCCGGTGTCAGGGTAAACAGTGTCACCCCATCATCGCCTCCCCCGGCCACGACAAACACCTGACCATTCACTTCGACCACGGCCAGGTCCTGAGCCGATTCAAAGCGGGTATTCAGTGTATCCAGCACATGATCGGTGGGTATCAACCGGCCATCACCAGACAGCTCCATGACGCTGATCGTGTTGCTTTCGCTGCCAGCAACGATGACCCAGGAATGGCCATGCGCCTGCACAATTTCGACGGCCGTAGGGGCGCCAATGCCCAAGGTCGAGACCCCATCGCCGGAATCTGCGAGGCTCAAGGTTCCCGCGCTGCTGTCCACCAAATAGGTCGTTATCGAATTGCTGGTGGCGTCGGTTGCGACGACAAATTGATCCGACCCGGACTGAGCGGTCTGGATCGAGTCGGCCTGACCTGCAACGGCCCCCGCAAAGGTCAGTAAGCCGTCTGAGCCGACCGTATAGGTCGAAATCAACCCGCTGTCCTCTTGCGCCACGGCCAGAATGTCGACCGATCCAAAGGAAACCTGCACTAAGGCCGAATAGCCACCCCCACCGTTCAGGGACCCGGTTTCCTGCAATTCTCCGATAGATCCGTCTGGAAGGATTTCGTAGCTGACAAGGCCGGTTGCGGACCTGACATCCAGAACGATCTGATCGCCCCCAAACAGAGAAACCATTACCCCGGAACGTCCAACGGTGCCCGAGATTGTACCGCTGAAATATTCTATATCTTGCTGCTGGGGAACCGCACCTTCGACGAGGTGCCATACGACAATGCCCCCTCCCTGTCCGGTCAGGCTGTACAGATACGTTTCCCCGTTAAACGTTTCTAAAGCCGTATCGCCGATACCTGAATCGAGCGCTGCGCTCCCTGTTGCAACTACTCCGCCGAACTGAAGCATCATACCAAATCACCCCACGCCAAAATCTGGCTCTTGAACAGGATGATCTGATGCCCGGTCCAATACCAAAGCGGGATTGTGGTGAAAACGAGGAGTTCGGTTTCAGTTTAACACAATTTTTTCTGGTCCGACCGCATGAACATCCGATGGGCAACACACATGAACAAAACGTCGCTGCCCATGATTTCAGCGCGGAAACAGCATGTGAGGGCAAGATGACCAAAACACCTGATATGACACGCAATCCTGCAAGTACCCGGCCCGATGCGGGTCAGCGGCAACAGATACGCAAGTGGATCGACAACAAAATGCGCCGCTGGGTCGGGCGCGGCATCGCAGGCAGCCTAAGTTCGGCCTTGCTTGCCCTTCCTGCGTTGGCACAGGCCACGACCGAAGAACTGTACACCTTCCAATTCGCTGATGCGATTCCCGGCGTTAACAGCGCAAAGCTACTGGCAAATGGCGATGTTCTTCTCAAACTGGAAGATGGGCGCACGATTTTGGTCTCGGCAGAGAATGTTCATATCCTGGACGGCGGCTCCATCATGATTGCCGAAGATGCGGCGGCGGAAGTCGCGCAATTCGCACTGGCCGCCGAAGCCGGGGGAGCCGCAGCAGCCGCTGGCGGCGTTAGCGGCGCCGGTGCTGTTTTGGGGGGCCTTGGTCTGGCGGGTGCAGCCGCAGCAGGAGGAGGTGGTGGCGGTGGCGGTGGAGATGACGAGGCTCCGGCGCCCGCTCCAAATTTCCAGAGCCTGAACCTTGCTGGTCTGCAAGCGAACGCATTGAACAGCGCCAGCGCAAACCTGATGGCACCGACCGGAACCACAACGGTCGAGGTGACAATCGGATCACTGACCAAGACGGCAACGCCCAATCCAGATGGCAGTTGGAGTATTTCCCTTACGGCGGTTGAGGCGGCTAGCCTTCCTCAAGGTGTGACAACAGTCACCGTTCGCAACCTGGATGGAACGGGTGAGGAAGTATCGGTCGAAACGGTAAGATTCGATGTGGACACTCTTCCACCGACGGTCAGCATTACGGGCTTTTCGGACGGGGCCATTCTGAATGCCGCCGAGCAAGCGACTGATCTTACAATCTCGGGCACTTCTGACGCCGAGAGAGGTCAAACAGTAACGGTATCTGTAAACGGGCAGACTTATACTGGGACAGTGAATGGCGGCGGCCACTGGAGTGTTACCGTGCCGGCCACAGACCTGGCCGCCCTGCCTGACGGGGTGACCGTTTCAGTGACTGCCGATGTCGACGACCGCGCAGGAAATCCGGCGATACAGACAAGCGCAAGCTTTGACACAGATTTTAGCGCTCCAACGATCACGCTTGATCCGGTCTCTGGCGGTTCGATTGGCCTGGGGGACATCGGCTCTGACCTGATTGTCACCGGGTCGACATCCGCCGCAGACGGGCAGACGGTCACCGTGACTTTCGATGGCCAGACATATACCGGCACCGCATCGGGTGGCACTTGGAGTGTTACCATCCCCAGCGGCGATCTCGGCTCGCTCTCCACCGGAAATCCGGCCTCGGTAAATGTTGTCGTTGACGATGTGGCAGGCAACCCATCGGTCCCGGCCACGGCTTCGGTACCGGTCGATCTGACGGGGCCTTCGGTGAATATCGCGCCATTGTCCGTTGGTGCGGTCCTCAACGCTGCCGAAACCGGGTCTGATCTGACAATCTCTGGCACGACAGGAAACGTTCAGGACGGCCAGGTGGTGACAGTCACCCTGGATGGACAAACCTACACCGGTACAGTCAGCGGCGGCAGTTGGAGCGTCACCGTCCCTGCAAGCGATCTTGCATCGCTGGCAGATGGGGGCGATTTCACGATCACGGCGGATGTGCTTGACACAGACGGCCTGTCAGCGCCGCAGGCAAGTGTGCCCCTGTCTAAGGATGCCAGTGCGCCAACAGTCAGCATCGACATCTTCTCTGATGGCGCTGTCATGAATGCAGCCGAACAGGGCACTGATCTGACGATCTCTGGCACGACGAATGCTGAGAATGGTCAAACCGTAACCGTTTCCATGAATGGGCAGGACTACACCGCAACCGCCTCTGGCGGTACCTGGTCGGCGACCGTCCCGGCGATAGATCTTGCTGCCCTGTCCGATGCAGCAACCGTCAATGTTACCGCAGATGTCTCTGACGCGGCTGGCAATCCGGCCCTGCAGGCCAGCGGCAGTTTCACAACGGATTTCACAGCACCGGCGGTTTCCATCACCGGGTTGTCGGATGGTGCTGTCATGAACGCAGCAGAACAAGGAACCGACCTTACGGTGTCCGGAACTTCCGATGCGGCAGACGGCACGGTTGTGACCGTAGAAATCGTTCGGCAGGATGGCACAGTTGACGTCACCGGCACGGCGACCGTAATGGGCGGGTCCTGGACCTATACCGCCTCAGCCGCGGATTTGGCCGGACTTCAGGATAGCGAAACCTACGATGTCGAGGCATCTGCTTCGGATGCGGCTGGGAACACAACAGCGACATCAACCAGTTTTGACACAGACTATACAGCACCAGCGGTCACCATCGACCCTCTTTCGGTCGGGTCAGAGCTGGATGTATCCGAAAAAGATAGTGACCTGACGATCACCGGCACAACAGATGCCGCCGATGGGGAAACGGTTACAGTCACACTGAACGGGCAATCCTATACCGGCACCGCCTCAAGTGGCACCTGGTCAGCAACCGTTCCGTCAGGTGACTTGGGAGCGTTGGCAGACAGCACAACCTTCCAGGTTTCAGCGACGGTTACGGATTCCGCCGGCAACATCTCTACCGCCGCCGCCACCCCGTTAACCACGGATTTCCGGCCTGTCCTGACAATCAATGACACCGGAACAAACGGTGCCGTTTCATTGGATGACGCCCAAAACTCAGGAGTCGTTGTCTCTGGCACGTCAATAGGCCTTGCCGCAGGCGAGGCTGTAGATGTGACGTTGAATTCCGTGTCAGTTGGAACCGCTACGGTCGGCGCCGACGGAACCTGGACACTGGCGGTAAGTGCGGCCACCTTTGCATCGGTCGAGGCGGGAGATGATCTGGACTTTGGCGCAACGGTATCTGTGGCAGGTGGACCCGACCCTTTGCCAGTTACGGATGAAAACACGGCCCATGAACCTGCAGCCTATGTGATCACTGAAGCCGGACAAAGTGGATCAACGGTCATATTTGAAATCTACGCAGATCCTGATACGGATCTGTCCAGCGGCCTGGCGATCACAGCCGAACTGGGTTTCGATCCCTCAGTGGTGACGTTTGACACCGGATCAGATGTCGAGAATGGGGCATTCGATTTGTTCCTGACGAACCCGGTGAGTGGATCAGCCGTCAGTTTTGCTGGCGCGGCGACCACCTATTCCGACCTGTCCCAACCCATCGTCACATTCACGATGACAGTTCTAGATGCCTCTGAACCGATTGTTCTGACGTTGACGACTCCGGATGGTGGTCCATCGGTGCTGCAGATCGGGACGTCAGGCGACGACACATTGATTGCAACCGACATCGACAACGTCATTCGTGGCCAGGACGGCGATGACACAGTGGATGTCTCAGGTGCTGGTCGGGACATTGTCGTGTTCGAGCCGGACCCAACAGCAAATGGCGTTGATACGATCACTGGCTTCACGACTGGACCCGCGACTGACACCGCTGATGCGATCATGTTCAGTGGATTGGATGTCGGCAGCTTGCGCGGCGACGGAACCGGTGTGGAAACGCTTTCAGTAGGGGATGCACTAGGCGCGGACACCGGAGTGGTTGGTTTGACGACAGAGCTGAGCGATCTGACGGCTCAAACCATCGAGACAGCGGTCGAAAGCCTTACCGGCGCCGAAGCAGGTGACGAGATCTATGTCCTGGCTACGGATGGAACTGACAGTGTGCTGGTCAAGGTCGACTATTCCGCATCCGATGCGGCGACAGTCGAAACGGTGGCCCATTTCACCGGATTGGATGACCTCAGCGGGCTTACTGCTGACAATATTCTGCATACCGATCCAACCGGGGCCAGTGCCTGACGCTCGACTACGCTGCCGCCCTACGCGGGTGGCAGTACTTTCGATTTTCAAGAGGTAGAAATGGCACAGAATGGCCTAGTTCCGATCAATTTCAACCGTCACCGTCATCGGTATTGGAAGCGTTTCACATCTTATGACTTTGCAGCTGAACGCACCGAGAGCGTGATCGTGGAAGAAGAGGTGCTCCAGATTGCAGCCACTTTTCCGATCGTGTTTCGCAGGACCGGCCCAGAAATTGAACCGATTGCGGTATATTCACTTCTTGCTGGTGAACCCTCGCCATTTGTTTCAACAGAAGGGCGTTGGCTGGCCAGCTATATTCCGTCCGAACTGCGTAGTCATCCTTTTACGTGCCGCCGGCTGGATAGCGGCAGCACCTTTCAGCTGGTCGTAGATGAAGGTTCGGGCCTGTTGACCGAAGAGTGTTCTGACAATCCCTTTTTTTCAGCTCCGGATACGCTCGGCACTGAATTGAAAGAAGTTCAAAACTTCCTGAAAGCGCGCGCAACCTCTCAGATTAGAACAACCGAAATTTGCAAGATGATAGACGCATTTGGGCTGTTTGAGCCTTTGAGCGGCAATTTGGAATTAGGCTCTGCACATAACTGGTTGCAAATCAACTCTGCACGCCTGGAACAGCTATCGGCAAAACGCAAATTTGAACTGGTCGAAACAAAAGGCTTACGCCTGATCTATGGCCATCAGGCTTCATTATCCAATCTCAGATGGCTTTTTCAGGCGCAAAAGCAGATTTCCCAGGCCGGTGCATCTGTAAAATACACCGAAAATTCAGAACTTACCGGTTTCATGAATGCATTCGCCCAAGCCCAAACCGATGACGTAATCTGGCCCTAATGAAGTGTGAATGACAAATGCCCACATGCGGTCGCTTTTTGAGTTTTCTGATTTCTGCTCTCTCTTTCAGCATAGTATCGGCCTGTACCCAGCCACCTGACATTGCCGGGGTCAAGGCTTCTTTTTCGACCGGGGCCGTGGGTTTCCGCACACATGAACCATCTCAGAAACTGATCACCAGTTCCTTTGGCAAGCGTGTACGGCACGCTGTCGAGACCAGCCCCAACCTCGCGCGATCAATGTCCGCGCTGGATGTGGCAGTAGCCAACCATGACGCGGCAAAAGGGGCCTTTCTTCCGCAGGTTTCACTTGGAATCAACGCCAGATCCGAGCGGGTAGACTCGGACAAAGCCGACGTGACCCCTTATCTGCGGATCTCACAGCTCGTTTATGACGGGGGGGCCGCATCCGGTGATTTGACTGCTGCAAAAGCACGGGTTTTTGAAAGTCGCGGCGGCCAGTTATCAACAGCCTCGGCAACCGCTCTGGCTGCGATTGAGGCCTATATAGTGGTCTTGGATTTACGGAAAATCCTGGATATTTCGGTGAAAAATGTGGAAGTCCACCAACAGCTCGTTCAACAAATTTCCGAGAGGGCTGCATTAGGCGCTGGTTCGAACGCCGATGTATTGACAGCGCGGTCGCGGATGGCCGATGCACGGACGCGACTGGCGGATGCAAAAGCCAGAGTGGACCTCGCCGATGCCCGGTTTCGTGAAGTTTTTGGCAGCCCGTCAGGTGATCTTCAACCCCCAGTCAAAGCGCCGACGATCTCACAATCGGATCATAGTATCGTAACGGGAAGCCTGCAGATTCGACGTTCGGAAGCGGCCCTGCTTGCCGCCAAGGCAGAACGTTCTGCCGCTTTGGCACGCCGTCAACCCGGCGTGAATGTTTCGGCATTTGCGGATCGCGATGATAGCAATGACGCAAATTTCGGGGTCGACCTGTCCTTCAATTATGAGCTGGACTCTACTGGACAGCGCCGTGCCGCCATCACCGCGGCTGAAGCCAAAGTTCGCGAAGCGGAATTCGTTCATCAATCCCTAACGCGAGAAATACAAAGAGAGCTGGACACAATTCGCGCTGACCAAATTGCTGGAGCACAACGGCTTAGAGAGGCGCGAATAGCTGCGCAAGCGAATGCTGACAGTGTTGCAGCGGCGCGCGCGCAATTCACAATCGGACGACGCAGTCTGATCGAAATCCTTGACGCACAGCGCGACTATGTGAATGCACAGGAAAGACTTATCCTGGCCGAACAGAACAATTTCCTGACAGACTACGCAATCCTTAATTTGACTGGTGACATCCTGGATCTCCTTGGTATTTCAATCAGTTCCGTTGAGGGTTCTCAATGAAACAATTGACACCTGCCTTCGCAACGCCCGAGTTATCGTGCTTTGAAAAATGCCTGATGCACGCTGCGGCCCATCTTGACTGTCCAATCACTTTTGCCGGGATCCTCGCGGCCCAAACAGGCCCGAACGGAGAGCTTACAATCCGCGATTCTTTGGAACTGGCACGGCGTGTTGGGGTCCAGGCGGGATACGGAAAAAGGGCTTTGGCAGCTTTTGACAACACTTTGGTTCCTGCGTTGTTGATTCTTGAAGGGGGAAAATCCGTTGTGTTTCATGGCCGAACCTCAAATGGTCGGGTTCTGATCTATGATCCGGAGGTTGGCACGGAAATAGGTCAAATTCAGCAAACCGAGCTATCAGAAGTCTATACAGGGTTTGCGATCCTGCTGCGGCGCAATCACCGTGAGGATTTAGCCAGGGGGTCCAGTTCTGCTTCGGGCCACTGGTTTTGGTCCGCTATGGCGGCAAATCGTTGGTCTTACACTCAGGTTGCGCTTGCGGCGGCGTTGGCAAATCTGCTTGGTCTATCTACCTCGGTCTTTATCATGGTCGTCTATGACCGTGTTTTGCCAAACGAAGCCACAGAATCTCTGATTGCTTTGACAGCAGGTGTTGGGATCGCGCTGCTTTTTGATTTCGTGCTCAAACTCCTGCGGGCAGGATTCATAGATCGGGCTGGCCAGAAAGCAGATATTTCGATGGGCCGTAGAGTCTTTGACCAGGTCCTCAACATTCGCATGAAGGCGCGCACAGGTTCGACAGGGGCCATGGCCAGCACCATTCGTGAATTTGAGACACTCCGTGAGTTTTTCACATCCGCCACCTTGGTGGCAGTCGTGGATCTACCCTTCATAGCATTGTTTGTCTTTGTCATTTACTTGGTCGGTGGCCCACTTGCACTTGTTCCAGCTCTGGCTGTGCCTGTCGTTTTGCTAGCAGGCATCATCGTGCAACCTATACTTTCTCGCCTTGCCGAGAAAAGCTTCATCGATGGTCAATCCAAGCAATCGGTTCTGGTCGAAACTGTATCCGGGTTGGAGACCATAAAAACGACAGCGGCGGCCCGGCTCATGAGGTCGCGGTGGGAGGCTGCCATACAGCTTCAGTCATCACATGGCGCGCGCAGCAGGGCAGTGACTCAATTTGCCTTGAATCTGACCGGATTTACCCAACAGGCCGCCCAGGTCCTTATCGTTTTCTACGGTGTTTTTCTTGTGATGGATGGTCAGGCAAGCATGGGCGCGCTTGTTGCTTCGGTCATGTTGACCGGGCGGGCTCTTGCGCCTCTTGGGCAACTGGCACAGACCCTGACACGGGTTAATCAGGCCCGAAATGCCTATCAAAACCTTAATGCCTTAATGCAGGCCGACAGTGAACGCCCCGAAGGGCGGAGCTGGATCAGTCGCGATCGCTTTGAAGGGAGATTAACCTTCAAAAATATCCAGTTTGCTTATCCCGAAAAACACGACAACGTCTTGTCCGGTGTTTCATTCACCATCTCGCCCGGAGAGAAGGTTGCAATCCTTGGTCCGATCGGCTCGGGGAAAAGCACGGTCGCGCGGCTAATGCTTGGCTTGTACGATCCAGACGCCGGGTCTGTTCAATTGGATGGGGTCGATATCAGACAAATTGATCCAGGTGATTTGCGGCGCAATATCGGCTCTGTTCTGCAAGATATTTGGCTGTTTTCCGGGTCAATCCGCGACAATATCAAAAGCGGCGCAATCAGGCCAAGGGATGAGGACCTGATTTGGGCGGGGCAAGTCGCTGGGGTCGAGGATTTTGTCTCTCGCCATCCCGGAGGCTATGACCAAAATCTGGCAGAGCGCGGTGAGGGATTGTCAGGGGGACAACGGCAGGCCATCGCCTTGGCCAGAGCCTTGATTGGTAAACCTCCGGTTCTTCTTCTGGACGAGCCAACAAGTGCCATGGACGTCAAAACCGAAGCTGAGGTCATACAGCGGCTCAAAAAGGCGACCCCCGACACAACTATGCTGATCGTAACCCATCGAACCAGCCTATTGGAACTTGTCGATAGGGTTATCGTCATAGAGGGCGGCAAAGTACGGGTAGATGGACCAAAAAGCATACTGTCACAGCATTCCGGAAAGCAACGGAGGCATCTGAATGTCGCAGCATCATGACCTAGCCTCGCTTGCCCGGGAAATGCGAGGCGGGTCACCGGTCAGGAGTTCATTGCTTCTCTTGGTAATCCTGACTTTCCTGGCGACAGCAGCGTTTTGGGCCCATTTCACTGAACTTGATGATGTCACCCGTGTAGAAGGCCGCATCGTGCCGTCGGCGGATGTTCAGATGATTGAAGCTACGGAGTCCGGCATTCTGCAGTCATTGAATGTCCGAGAAGGCGAGGTTGTTGAAAAGGGGAAGTTGCTGATGGAGTTCGATACCACCCAAATCGACAGCAAGCTCAGCCAAGAGGAACAGCGTGCATATGGCTTGAGAGCCCGATCCCAGCGCCTGCAAGCTGAGATAGACGGGACCGAGCTGACATTTGATACGATCCTGGTCCAAGGTGCGCCGACTGTTGTTCAGTCTGAGACAGCTCTGTTTCAAGGCCGGCGATCAGAGTTGCAGGCAGAAATCTCAATTCTGATGAGCCAACGGGAACAGCGGTTAAGAGAATACGAAGAAGGGCTTGTCGATACGGTGACCGCGTCCGAGACTTTGAAAGTTCTGGCCGAGGAACGGGCAATCATTACCCCCCTAGTAGAACAGCAGATGGAACCCGCCACGACACTATTGTCTTTGCGACGCAGCGAGGCTGAGTGGCAAGGCCGCCGGACCAGGGCTGAAGCCGCTACCAACCGTCTGAAGACAGGATTGGAGGAAATTGATGATCGGGTTCGGGCGACACAAAGCAGGTTTCGAAGCGCGGCTTTGACCGAACTTGCATTGGCAACTGCGGAACTGGCTACTCTGGAACCATCGCTGCCAGCCTTACGAAACAGAGCGGAACAGGCGCAGATCAGGTCGCCGGTACGCGGCATCGTAAATCGCATTCACCGCACGACCATAGGCGGTATGGCACGGAGCGGTGAGGAACTGATCGAAATTGTACCGCTGGATGAGTCTTTGTTGGTCGAAGCCTATGTCCGCCCCGAAGACATCGCATTTCTGTACCCTGAACAGTTGGTTCGGATCAAGATTACTGCCTATGATTTTGCTCGATACGGGGCCTTGGACGGGCAAATTATCCGTATCGGGGCTGATACCGTGACGCGATCTGAGCGGGACGATGAAGAAGTTTTTGTCGTGGAAATCCGGACCAACCACTCGATGTTGGATGGGAACGGAGTAGCGGTTGAAATTATTCCCGGCATGATTGCCGAAGTGGATATTCTTGCGGGCAAGAAAACCGTTTTGGACTACCTTCTGCAGCCGATTGTCAAAGTCAAAGATCAGGCCCTTCGTGAGTAGTAATTGACCGGGCCAACGCCCATTACTTCTCGATGCCGTTCAGAATCTATGTGGGGCCCCGCCCATTCTGACTGAGCTTAGGATCCCGGAAGCTTGAATTGCTGGTCAAACAGTTGGCGGAACGTCCCGTTATGTTCGATTAGCGCATCAAGGTTGCCTTGTTCGATAACTTCACCGTCTTGAACAACCATAATGGTATCTGCCTGAAGCACAGTTGAAAGCCGGTGTGCGATTACAATGGTTGTTACATTCTCGGTCAACTTGTCCAGCGCAGCCTTAACAAGCGCCTCAGATTCCGCATCCAAAGCACTGGTGGCTTCATCCAAAAGCAAAATCTCGGCATTGCGTAGAATTGCCCGCGCGATCGCCAGACGCTGTTTTTGACCTCCAGAAAGAAACGCGCCGTTTTCGCCTACCTGCGTATCGTACCCATTTGGCAGTTGTGAGATGAACACATCAGCATGGGCAGCCTTTGCGGCCTCAATCACCTCTTCATCGGTGGCACCAGGTCGTGCATAGCGAAGGTTTTCCATCACAGTTGTCGAAAACAGGAATGTGTCCTGGCCCACATAGGAAATCTTGCGACGCAAAGACGCAAAACTCACTCCGACAAGGTTTTGGCCATCAATTTCCACCTTGCCCTGGTCGGGATCATAAAACCGCATGATCAATCCGAATATCGTGGACTTGCCCCCCCCGGATTGACCAACCAAAGCTGTGGTCTTGCCCGCCTCGAAAGTCAGGTTCATATCCTTGATTACTTTTTGCTCGCCTTGATAGCCAAAGGTCACGTTGTTCAGGCGTATTTCACCCGGGCCGGATTTCAGCTTCTCGGGGTTCAAGCTTTCGACCATCGGATCTTCCTGATCAAGCAGTTCGAACATCATCCCCACAGGCACCAGGGCAGTTTCAATCACGACACGCGTTTTTGACAAACGTTTGGCCGGTTCATAAGCCATCAGAAGGGCTGTGATAAATGACATCAGCTGGCCCGCCGAAGTCGGCTCGCTGCCGGTAACATCAAGGGTGCTGATGATAAGAATACCGGCAATCGCGACACCGGCCAGAAGCTCCATCAATGGGCTGGCAATCGACTGCAATCTGGAAATCGAGTTTGCCCGCTTTTCAACCGACCTGATCGCTGCGTTCATACGATCGGTCATGTTGTCTTCCAAAGCAAAGACCTTGATGACCCGTATGCCAGCGGATGTTTCCTGAAGAACCTTGATGATTTCGGACAACGCCTTCATTTCTGACTGCATGATCGACCGCACACCTTTGAGAATGTAACGCACGCTCAAAAGCGCAACGGGACCCACAAAGAAGAACAGAATAGACAGCATAGGCTCTTGGTAAATCATCACGAAAACCAGCCCAACCAGAGTCAGAGCATCGCGCACGAAACTGGTCACCATAACGTCGATTAGCCGCCGTGCGGCCTGAGCCCCATGGGTCACACGCATGAGAAGGTTGGACGATTCTGTTTCCGCAAAGAAACCAACACCGCGTTTCAGCAGTTTATTGTACAACTTTTCCTGTTGCACAGCGATGATCCGATTGCCTGCACGCGCCAGAAAGATCGACTGGATATAAGAGGCGACCGCCTTACCCAAAAACAAACCCACCACCGCGGCGGCAATCAGGTAGACTTTCGATTTCATCTCAGGCGTGGTCATCGCATTGACGATGTTCTCCATCATCCAAGCGGTTCCGGCCGTTGTTGCTGCGACGAAAATCATTGCCACCATGGCAACACCGTACAACCAACCCTGCTTCCGGAGACTTTCACTCAAAAGTCGACCGAGATGGCTGGATCTCCAGTTCGCTAAGGTCTCTTTGATCATTTTACGCTCCAAAACCTTTTCGAATTCGATATCTGATCACGTTTCAACCCAAGTTAGCCTTAGCCAAAGAACCGCGCGGTTGTGTTAGTTATGCCCGACTGTGCCGAGAATCCAGTGCCTGCCGACAGATTATCAACACGCGACCGACAATAACGGGGTGGCGACCGTAATATCTGCTTTAACGCCCCTACGTTCCGACAGCTTATGAGCCCGTTTCACACCGAATGCCAGATGCACCCAGCTTCGTCATCATCATCGCCAGGCGACGTCGCCCAAAAAGATGTACCCTGCCCCATAGATGGTTTTAATCAATCGCGGGTTCTTGGGGTCCTCGCCCAGTTTTGTTCGCAATCGGGATATTCGCACGTCCATGGCCCGGTCAAAGCTGTCGCCCGCGCCTCCCCCGAGCGCTTCTTGCATCTGCGACCGGCTGATCAATCGTTTAGGACTATCTAGAAACAGACGTAACACCTCGGCCTCGGCGTGGCTGAACGGCGTTTCTGATCCGGAACCGTCTTCAAGAACATAGCGGTCGAAATACGCGGTCCAGCCGTTGAATTCTGCGATCTCTGACTGAGGCGCTGGTGCCCGCGACGATCGAAGCCGCGCCCGGATACGAGCGACCACTTCGGCTGGATCAAAGGGTTTGGTGATGTAGTCATCCGCGCCAAGCTCCAATCCGGTGACACGATCCTGTACCTGTGCCCGCCCCGAAATAATGATGACTGCGGCACCTTGTTCCAAAGCCAGGCGATGAACAAGTGCCAAGCCGTCTGTGTCCGGCAAAGACAGGTCGACCAGACACACATCGGGCACCACTCTTTTCAACGATGCTTCAAATTCACGAGCACGGGAAAAACTTTGAGTGCGGAACCCCGCCTCTTCCAGTGTGTCGGTCAGGATACGACGTATCTCAGGCTCATCATCTAAGATGGTTACCAGCGGTTGGTTCATCATGCGGCCTCATTTCGGATTAAGGCAGTAAGCTGCGCTTGTGTGAACGGTTTGCGCAGAACTGGTGCCAAAGCCAGTGCCTGACGATGCAGCGGGTCGGAATAAGGCAGCGATGTCATTAGAATGCACGGCAAGGAAGGGTTCACTTTCTGCAAAAGGTCAAGCCCTGTCTCTGGTCCTTCCAGCCGAATGTCGGACAATATCAATGCGATGTCTTCGATCTGGTTCACCAATGAAAGCGCCTCATCGGTTGAGGTCGCCTCAATCACGGTGAACCCCATCTCCACAAGCATATCACGGAAATTCCGACGAAGTTGGCTGCTGTCTTCAACCAACAGAACGAGTCCTTCCAGCGCAGGCGGCGCGGCGCGGTATGGTAACCGAAGAACCACCATGGCGCCGCTTGGTGTATTGCGCAGGCTCAGATTTCCACCGGTCAGTTTGACCGTATCGTAAACCATGGGCAAACCCAAACCCGATCCCTTGTCACCCTTTGTGGTGAAGAATGGATTGAGTGCCTTGCCAAGCGCTTCTTCCGAAAAGCCCGGCCCTGTGTCCGAGACGGAAATCTCGACCCAGGTTCCACCAATCGTATGCGCGCTGATCGTGATCTGACCTGTTTCTCCGCAGGCATCTCGCGCATTTAGCACCAGATTCAGGATGGCGTCCTGCATCATCCCCTGATCCAGCATAAGTGCCACATCCGGCAATGTATTCACGACCGAAAGCCCCATGCCACGCGGCAGTGACGGCGTGGCGAGAATACGCAAATCCTCTAGCAGAGCACGCATATCCGTGGCTTTGGGTTGCGGCGTTCGGTTACCGGTCATGCCTGCTATGCGGTTCAGCAACTGCCCGCCACGTTTAGCAGTCTGGCGCGTGGCGGCCACCAGCTTTTGTGCGCCTTCCGGCAGGTCCATTTTATCAAGCTTGGCCTGCATCCCCAGTATAATTGTCAGCAAGTTTGAGAAATCATGCGCAAGACCGCTTGTCATTTGCGCCGCCATTTCCCGGCGGCGTGTTTGTTGCAGGGCCACACGGGCTTGCGTTTCTTCAGTGATGTCGACTGACATCACATAGACACCGCCTTCGCTGTCGGGCGTGAACGAAACACGGATTCGACGTGAATCCTGACCCTCTGTGAATTCAAATACCGTGGCTTCCCCGTCGTAGGCACGGTTCAGGTTCTGTTCGATCCGCGCAAATGCGGCCGGTCCCAAAGCGTCAGAAATATGCATCCCAAGAATCTCAGAGGGACGGCCGGGCAAAACCGAACTGAGCTTGCGATTGGAATAATCGTACCGCCCATCGGCATCCAGATGCGCAATATGCGCTGGCATCATTTCGGTTGTCATCCGGGTGCGGGCTTCGATTTCGGTTAACTGACGTTTTGCCTCTTCCAAAGCCGAAATGGTCGACGCTAGCTTTCGGTTGGTCGCCGCCATTTCCTCGGCCCGGGTCAACAATTCGTCCGACAATTCTTCGGAACGCGCCCGCAATAGCGCTTCGGCCTGTTTGGTATCCGTGATGTCGGTATAGACCGTTACCCATCCGCCGTTGGGCAGCGGTGCACCCTCGACCGAGATCACCTGCCCATTCGCCCTGACGCGCTCAATATAGTGCGGTTCAAAAGTGAGGGCTTGACTGACCCTATGTGCGACGATGTCCTCGACATTCTCATCATGGCCATACTCGCCGATGCTCGCCAGAAAATGTATTGTGTCACGGAACAACGCACCCGGCCGGACCAGATCATCCGGAAGGTCGAACATCACCTGAAAAGGCCGGTTGCAAAGCACCAGCCGCAACTGACTGTCGTAGATCGACAACGCCTGACCGATCAGATTCAGCCCAGCTGTCGTCATTGCCTTTATCTGGTTATCTGTGATGTTCAATCTGCCCCCTCTCTGAAGCTATGCGTAACATCAGATTGATCGCAGGTGTAGCAGAGACAGGGCAACATTCCCGACTAATGCCTGAGCTTGGATTTTGGCCCCTCTTTGGTGATGGAATGCAGGGAAAGCGTATGGTCCATATTTCGCATACGGTGCCGCAGCATCTCGCGCCCCAACCTGGCCAGGTCTGTTGCGTATTCCGGGTTGCTCGCCACGTTTTCCATTTCGCCGCGACGCAGGTGGTCAAACAAAAGCGGTGGCAGGTTTGCCGCAAACTCGACCAGCGTAAACCGTTCGTCACGCAAGATGGACAGGCATGAATTGCTACTACCCGTTCCCAATTCCTGTTGCCAAAGGGTTGGATTTTCCGGCTCGGCAAAGTCAAGCTCGCTGAAAGAAAAGCTTCGCCAATCCTTGGGTCCCTGCCCCTGCAGAAACGGCATCAAAGACCGCCCATCCATAGAATTCGGGATACTCTGGCCCACCCAATCCAAAATGGTTGGCGTGATGTCAATCGACTCGGTCGGTGCCGTCACCACGGCTCCGGCCTGCGCCTGATTGCCTGGCATCCGGATCAGTAAAGGCGTGTGATAAGCTGCGTCATAGACGGTCATCTTACCCCAGCTATGTCGATCACCCAGCATTTCACCGTGGTCAGCTGTGATTACGATCAATGTCTCCTCATATTGATTGCTGTCCTTGAGAAACTGGACAACGCGGCCGATATGATAATCGACCTCTGTTGCAAGGCCCAGATAAACAGAGCGCAGCGCCTGAATATTGGCCGTGGAGGGTTGCACCTCATCAAAACCCAAAACGAAATCCGAAGCCGAATACCGAGCCATCGTTGGCCCAAAAAACGGGTGTATTGCCTGTTCATCTTCTGGGCTGACATGACCAACCGGCCCCGGCAACGCGACGGGATCGTACATATCGTTATAGGGAGCGGGTGCGACCAAAGGAGGATGAGGCCGGATATAGGTCAGATGCGCAAACCAGCTTTGGTCGCCGAAGGCCGCGATACTGTCCAGAAAAGCATTGGTCAAAAAGGCGGTGTCGCTGTCTTCGGCGCGGTACACCGCCGGGTCGTTCAATTTGGACGGCTCACCTGAGGTTGAAACAGGTTTGTGCAGATCCCAGTATGTGTCGAACCTATAACCTTTTTTCAGCAAGTCGGCGCGCCAGGGATAAGATTCTTCAAGCCGCATTTCCACGACTTCTTCAAACCCCTCCATGGGACGTTCGTAAGATTTCAGGATCGGGTCATTGGCATCGTAAACCCGTGGGTCAGCCGAGGTGTCGGTATACCCGTAGAGCAAGGGCAGATATCCCGCCTTACGCATCTCGCTTGCGATGTTTGGCGTGTCGTGCCGCAAAGGCGTTCCATTGCGAACCGATCTATGATTCATCGCATATTGCCCGGTCAGGATGGACGCACGCGACGGGCCACAAGGGTTAGTAACCGAGAAATGGCGCTGAAACGTTACGGCCTCGTCCATAAAAGCGCGCAAATTAGGCAAATTGACATGCTCGGCCAGCGCGCCGGTCAGACAATCTGCCCGAAGCTGGTCAATCACGACAAACAAGACATTTCCGCGCTGCCGCATTCCCTGCCCCCGATTCCACCAAATAGGTCTCAGGGGCAGACTGTGTCGCGGTTCCGCCGCTTGCGCAACAGATTAGTCCAGCTCGTATTTTGTCTCGTAATTCTCCCTAAGTGCGGGATCCTGATCTTCCTTACGCAACAGGCAGTTCCCGATGGACAGGACCTCGATATCCGTTCCCATGAAACAGCGGAACGCATCGGTGGGCGTGCACACAATCGGTTCGCCGCGCACATTGAATGAAGTGTTCACCACCAAAGAGCATCCGGTCAGTTCTTTGAACTTTGAAATCAGCGCGTGATAGGCTGGGTTGGTCTCTTGGTGGACTGTCTGGATACGGGCAGAATAATCAACATGGGTCACAGCAGGAATGTCAGATCGTTTGACGTTCAGCTTTTCAATCCCGAACAGAGCGTCTTCTTCCTCGGTCATCTTGCGCCGGATTTTTTCCTGCACATCCGCCACAATCAACATGTAAGGGCTGTCGCCATCCAATTCGAACCAATCGGCTACGTCTTCGCGCAGAACAGATGGAGCAAATGGGCGGAAGCTTTCGCGATACTTGACCTTCAGGTTCAGCGTTTTCTGCATCGAAGCTGACCGTGGATCGCCCAGAATGGAGCGGGCACCCAACGCGCGCGGCCCGAATTCCATCCGCCCCTGGAACCAACCAACGGCCTTACCGTCAGCCAGCGCCTGCGCCGTCTGGTCAATCAACTCACCATTTTCATAGGTGGAAAACTTCGCGCCGGCCGCCGCCAGTTCTTGCGCTATGTCGTCATCTTCATAACGCGGACCAAGATAGGCCCCCAGCATCTGATCACCCGAGGTCACTTGCCGCGGCTGCGCTAGCTCTTGATGCCAGGCCGCATAGGCAGCACCCAGCGCCCCGCCCGCATCACCCGCTGCGGGCTGCACCCAAACATTGTCGAAGGCGCCATCGCGAAGGATTTTGCCATTCGCGACACAGTTCAGAGCAACGCCTCCGGCCATGCAGAGGTTGCGTATACCATGCTCTTTCGCCAGGTCCCGAGTGATCCGCAGCATGATCTCTTCGGTCACGGCCTGAACCGAGGCGGCAATATCCATGTGGAACTGCGTCAGCTGGTCGGTTTCGGCTTTTCGAACCGGTTGGTCGAACAGCTCTTCCATCGCTTTGCTCGTCATGGTCAGACCAGCTGTATAATTGAAATACTTCTGGTTCAGGCGGAACGAACCGTCCTCTTTCAGGTCGACAAGATGCTCAAGGATCAGATCCTTGTATTTGGGGTCGCCATAGGGCGCCAAGCCCATGACCTTGTATTCACCAGAATTCACCTTGAACCCGGTGTAATAGGTGAATGCAGAATACAGCAGACCCAGCGAATGCGGGAAATGCAGCTCTTTCACCATGGTCAGCTCGTTACCGCGACCAATACCCACGGTGGTGGTTGCCCATTCTCCGACTCCATCGACAGTCAGCACGACCGCGTCTTCGAAGGGCGAAGGATAGAACGCACTGGCCGCGTGACTGATGTGGTGCTCGGCGAACAGCAGTTTTTCGAGATCGAATTCCGGGTCGATTTTGCGAAGCTGCTTTGCAAGCAGATCCTTGAGAAACAGCTTCTCTCGCAGCCAGACCGGCATTGCCATGCGGAAGGAATTGAACCCGCGTGGCGCCACCGCAATGTAAGTCTCGATCAACCGTTCGAATTTTAGAAACGGTTTGTCGTAGAAAACCACATTGTCGACGTCTTCAAGCGCAACCCCCGATTCGGCCAGCACGTAATTGATGGCTTCTACCGGAAATCCGGGGTCGTGTTTGCGCCGTGTAAAACGCTCTTCCTGCGCGGCCGCAACGATCTTGCCGTCGCAAAGCAACGCCGCTGCGCTGTCGTGATACAGCGCCGAAATACCTAAAATGTATGCCATGTGATCAGAACAACGTGTAGACGAAAGGTGCAATCGCCGAGCCTTGGCTCAACACGATCAATCCACCAAACACACCCAAAACGATCAGAATGGGCAACAGCCAGAATTTCTTTCTGACTTTCATAAATGACCAGAGCTCGGATACGAATGTCACGCCTGGTACTCCCTTGTTAAAATTGCTGTTTCATGCTGCCGGGCTGCTCTTCACGAACAATCCAGTAGCTATCTGATGAACTGTCCAGTTTCTGTGACAGCAGGTCTTTTCCCAACAGGCGCGTAACCAGCCCAAACGGGACAAACGTAGTGATAAACACCAAAAACATAACGATTGGGGCCACAATCGCACCCAAAAGCATGCCGAGTTTGAACCAAAGCCGGTTCGGCACCTTCAGAGTAGCGGGTGCAAAAACTGTCAAAGCCAGAATAACCCCAGCGATAACCATTGGGATCAGGCGCACCGACCCTCCGCCCCACAAGGGCCAAAGAGCGATAATTAAGAAGACAGCGGTGAAGACGTAACCAAAGCCCCGTTCGGACCCGATTTCGACTTCTACCTTCGCGTGATGATCAGACATTGAACACAACCAAAATAACCAAACAAAAAACCTGCGCAAAGAATAACACTACTGGTTGCCGAAACAAGCCTTTTGCAAGCTCACACCATCATTCTTGCGATGAATGCCATCTTGCATCGCCTGATGGCTAAATACTTGAAGCGTGACAAAAACCCGTTGCAGCACCATGCAGATTCACATCAGATACCCCCATGACCCCGCCTACATTCACAACTGACCTGGATACGGATCAGGTTCACCTGCAGATATCGGGTGATCTTCACACCCAATCGCTGGATATGGTTGAGCGTGAATTCGCGAATTTCCATCCCAACGGCGGAACGGTCATAGTTGATTTGACAGGCGTTAAGGCACTCGACACTGGCGGGGCTTGGCTGATTGCCAGCCTTGTCCGCAAGGTGAAGTCCAGCGGCGGGCAGGTCGAGCTGCACGGTGCAACCGCCGCGCATTCCGCGCTGATCGAAACGGTTTCCCGCAACATGCCGGACGAATCCGCCCCTGATCCCGGAAAGCCAGATTTTCTGGATTGGGTGGCACGTGTCGGCGAGCGTACAGTTGGTGGCTGGAAAGACAGCTTGTCGTTGCTTGAGTTTCTGGGCCTGACGCTACATCGGCTGGTCCGCACAATCTTGATGCCGCGGCGTCTGCGGCGGGCTGCGCTGGTATCGCAGATGGAAGAAACCGGTTTGAAAGCGATTCCGATCGTTGCCCTTATGGGTTTTCTGATCGGCGTTGTACTAGCATTTCAGGGGGCCACGCAGCTCAAACAGTTCGGGGCCGAGATATTCGTGGTCGAATTGATCTCGATCTCTGTGCTCCGTGAGCTGGGCATTTTGTTGACGGCAATCATTGTTGCGGGTCGCTCGGGATCTGCCTTTACAGCTTCCATCGGCTCGATGAAGGTGCAAGAAGAAATAGATGCCATGCGGACGCTGGGCCTGGATCCGATCGAGGTTCTGGTCATTCCACGCGTTGTGGCGTTGCTGATCATGCTGCCAATCCTAGGGTTCATCGCCGATATCGCCGCCTTGATTGGCGGCGGACTTATGAGCTGGATCGACCTTGGAGTCAGCCCCGGAATGTTCGTGACCCGCCTCAAGGAAAACACCGGCATCTGGCAATTTGCCATCGGTATGATCAAGGCACCTTTCTTTGCGCTGGTCATCGGTATCATCGCCTGTTGGCAGGCCTTACAGGTTAAAGGATCGGCACAAAGTGTTGGGCAAAGAACCACCGCGTCCGTGGTCCAGGCGATCTTCTTGGTGATCGCACTGGATGCCATGTTCTCGATCTTTTTCTCGGTACTGGGGGTCTGAAATGGACGGTGTAACCCGCGAACAGATGCCGATTGGCGACACCCAGCGCGAGGCGGTGATACGGGTCCGCAATCTGACCAACCGGTTCGGACCGCAGATCGTGCACCAGGATCTGAATTTGGATGTCTGGCGGGGCGAAGTACTGGGCATTGTCGGCGGCTCGGGCACGGGCAAATCCGTCTTGCTCCGCACCATCGTCGGCCTGAACAAGCCGACTGCGGGAAGCATCGAAGTTCTGGGCGTCGACGTCCTGAACGGCCCCGAACAAGAGAGGCGGCGCATCGAACGCCGCTGGGGCGTCGCCTTTCAGGACGGCGCGCTTTTCTCGTCGCTCACCGTGTTGCAGAATGTCGTAGCCCCTCTGCGCGAGCATACAGGAATAAGTGAAAGCCTTATGTCGGCGCTTGGCGGGCTGAAAATCAGCTTGGTCGGATTGCCGCAGCTGAGCTGTGGAAAATTCCCGTCCGAACTGTCGGGCGGGATGCGCAAACGTGCCGCTTTGGCGCGCGCGCTGGCGCTGGACCCTGAGATCGTATTTCTTGATGAACCAACGGCCGGTTTGGATCCCATCGGCGCCGCTGCTTATGACGACCTGATTGGCGAGCTTCAGCAAGCGCTGGGTCTGACTGTGTTTATGGTCACGCATGATCTGGATAGCCTTTATGCGATTTGCAACAGGATCGCAGTTCTTGCAGAAAAACGTGTTCTGGTTGATGGTCCGATTGAAGAGATGACCAAAGTCGATCATCCTTGGGTCCAAGAATATTTCACCGGCCCCCGGGCGCGCGCAGCACAAAAAAAGGGTCAGGACAGGTAACACCCATGGAAACCCGAGCAAATTATATCCTGATCGGTGCATTCACCCTGGCTGGAATACTGGGTGCGTTTGGCTTTTTTCTATGGCTGGCCAAATTCGAGGTTTCCCGGCAATACGCCTATTACAATGTACTGTTCGACAATGTTTCCGGCCTGTCTGCGGCAGGTGGCGTCAGTTACAACGGACTGCCAGTCGGGCAGGTAATCTCCCTTAACTTGGATGACGAGCACCCATCCAAAGTGCGCGTCCGCATTGAAGTAGACGCAAGTATCCCGGTGACCGAGGATACCGTCGCCCAGTTACAATCGCTTGGGGTCACTGGGGTCAGCTATGTGGAACTGACCGGAGGCTCGGCCTCGGCCAAGCGTTTAGAACAGGACAGCCTGATCAAAAGCAAACGCAGCACCATCCAGTCCTTGTTCGAAGGTGCCCCTAAACTGTTGGAAAAGGCGATTACGCTGATCGAGGATATCGACAAGGTGGTGGATGACAAGAACCGCCAGCAAGTATCTCAGATTCTGGAAAACGTATCTTCGGCCACCGGAAGGCTGGACAAAACCCTTGCAGATTTCGAAAACTTGTCCTCAGATTTGGGTGGCGCAGCGAAAGAAATTTCAGCCTTCTCAAAACGCCTCGAAAAATTGGCAGACACCGCAGAAACAACGCTGGAAGCCGGAACAAATTCATTAAATAGCCTCAAAACCGCATCCGACACGGCTGTATCGGCCCTAGACAGCGCAAAAGATACTTTTGACGCAGCAGATCGCATCATGCAGCAGGATCTGCATCCCTTCATCGAACGGGCCTCGACCCTGGCAGACCACCTTACGGTCCTGACCGAAGATGGGCGCGTCGCCCTGGCCACGGTTTCCGAGACTTTCGTGAACGCAAACAAAACGCTCGGCTCCGTCACTGGTGCGATGGAAACAGCAAAGGGCACTTTGACCTCAGCTGAACGCGCATTTGACTCGGCCAATGAGGTGATCAACAAAGATATCGGCGTCGTCATGGATGATGTCCGCAATGCCGCCAACCAAGTGGCGTCCACGGTGACGAAAGTGACAGACAGGCTTGATGATATTTCAGCCGACATCCTCAGCGCGTCCAAATCGGCCTCGGAACTTTTGGGAACGATCGACGGCATCGTTCAGGACAATCGCCGTCAACTGTCCGATTTCATGCGGGTTGGCCTGCCACAATTCACGCGTTTCATAGAAGAATCCCAACGACTGGTGATCAGCCTCGATCGTCTGGTGGACAAAGTTGAACGCGACCCCGCCCGTTTCCTTCTTGGGACCCAAGCATCGGAGTATCGTCAATGATCAGGCATTTGATTATGACCGCAGTTTTGGCGTCTTTGGGGGCGTGTACTGGACTGGAAACGCTGCGGCAGGCCTCAGAACCCAATGATCTCTATCTGCTGACACCCAAAAGCACGTTTTCTTCTTCGCTGCCACGCATCCAGAAACAGATCGTGGTCCAAGAGCCAACCGCGACTGCCGCGGTAAATACCGATCAAATTGCAGTTCAGCCGACACCTTTGCAGGTTCAATATCTGCCGCGTGCCAGATGGGTGGATCGTGCGCCGCTGATCGTCCAGGCGCTTTTGGTCGAAAGCTATGAAAACAGTGGACGGGTATCCGCCGTGGGTCGTTCGACCGTGGGGCTTCGTCCGGATTATGTGATTGTTCCCGATCTACGCGAGTTTCAGGGCATTGTCGTTAACCAGGATGGTGAAAGCTCGACCGTACGCGTCGAAGTTCGCATGAATATCAAGATCGTGGACGAGTTCGACGACAAAATCATCGCTTCGAATTCGTTCCAAGAGAACATAATTGCCAAAAGCAACCAGACCGAAGATCTGGTTACTGCCTTTGACGTTGCTCTGGGTAAAACCATGCGGGATGCTGTCGAATGGAGCATTCGTAGAATTAGTGCCCATACAGCCAACAACCCTAGGTCATTCTAGTTTCTCCCAAGCCCGGACCTTACTCAGCCAGCGTCTGGGCCAGACGCATCAAGGTGACAGCTTCAGCCCGATATCCGAAAGAATCCTCACCTCGGGACAGCGTGGCCAGATCAATGGCATCCGCATAGGACCAGCCGCCAAGATATTCTCCGCCCCGGAGCAACTGACCAAATCCTGCAATCGCATAGGAAAAGCGGATGTCATCCGTGACTGTCCCTTGTCCGGGTAAGATAGGCTGCTCCATCAGATTGCTTTGATCTTCACCAGGAAGCTTGTAACGCATTTTGAAGAAACCAATTTCCGCTGAATCATCCGATATGGATTGTTCAGCATACCGCAACGGGCCGTTTCTGATCGCATCGGAACCAACTGGCGTGACCTCGTAGATTGCCGTTACGGTGTGACCTGCTCCAATATCACCAGCATCCACTTTGTCATTTGAAAAGTCCTCGCGCTGCAGGGATCGGGTTTCATAACCGATCAGTCGGTATTCAGCGATCTGTGACGGGTTGAATTCGACCTGGATTTTGACGTCGTTGGCGATGGGGAAAAGCGCCCCGGTAAGTTGATCGACCAATACCTTTTGCGCCTCAACCAGCGTATCGATATATGCCGCCTGCCCGTTTCCGTTCTGGGCCAGAGCCTGCATGGTGGTATCGTCCAGATTGCCTCGGCCAAAACCCAGAACGCTTAGGAATGTACCACTGTCGCGCTTGCGGGCGATAAAACCCTTCAGGGCATCAGGGTCTGACAGACCCACATTGAAATCGCCATCGGTGGCCAGAATTACGCGGGTCACCTCACCGTCCGCAGCCATACCTTCTGCCACTTGATAGGCTTGCTGCAACCCGGCCTGCCCCGCTGTCGAGCCACCGGCTTCGAGCCTGTCGAGGGCTGAGAGAATGGTCGTCTTTTCGGCTGCCGCGGTCGGTGGCAAAACCTGCCCGGCACTTCCCGCATAGGTGACGATCGAAACCTGATCTTCCGGACTGAGTTCAGACAGCATCAACCTGAAAGACTGTTTCAGCAGCGGCAATTTGTTAGCATCCTGCATTGAGCCCGATGTGTCGATCAGGAAAACCAGGTTCAATGGAGGACGGTCTTCGATCTGGGGCATGACCCCTTGGATGCCGACATGAACAAGCTGCGTCCCCTCATTCCAAGGCGTCGGTGTCACGGTGATCGTAGAACGGAACGGTTCCGCCCCATCAGGCGCCGGGTAGGAATAGGGGAAATAGTTCACCATCTCTTCAACCCGCACCGCATCCTTGGGCGGCAGATGGTCATTCATCAAAGACGACCGAACAATGGCGTAAGAGGCGGTATCTACATCAATCGAAAAAGTCGAAACCGGTTCGTCCGTCGTGATCTTCAGCGAGTTGCTGTCCGCGTTGGCGAAAGTTTCGGTATTCTGTTCCGGCGAGGGAACAGTCTCATGTTGAAGGTCAAATTTCCCGACCGCCGATGCCGGCGCGCTCTGTAAAAGGTCCGCAGCCCCCAGCTGCGCAACGGCCCCCTGCCTCTTGGCGGAAGGTGCGATTGTTTCTTCAATCACAACAGGCGCCTCAACAACTGGTTCTTCGAGATTGGCCTCGGGCATATCCGCCACCAATAGGTCAGACTCCTGCCGTGCGTCGGCGCGGTCCTCGGACCAGGGCAGTGGCGCAACAACCTCGTCGCGCGTCTGCGGCAAGATCACAATCAGAGCCACAGCAGCAACTGCGGTGGTAGCGGTCAGGACACCGCGATAAGAGAGGGCATTCAACATGGCTTTCGCTCCTTCTGTCAGGCGGGCTATGAGGCCGCGCTTGACAGTGGGACGTCGCGCAGAGGTCGATCCTTGGATATTATCGAATTTTTTTTGCGCCTGGCTCAGATTTTCAATCCGTCGCGACGCATCCGGGGTCGGCGTGGCGGCGTCCATCAGCATCTTCAGCTTGTCCAGTTCATCGGTCATTGTGCCAGTTCCTCTTGCCGCAAGGCTCGCAGCCGTTTGCGGATATCTGACATCCTCCAGGACACTGTCCCTTCGGAAACACCCAGCACCTCTGCAGCTTCTGCATGAGTCATCTCATCCTCGAGGGTCAGGGCCAGAGTGTCTTGCAAGTCCTGTGGCAGGGACCGCATGGCCCGTTGCAACCAATCGACAGCCTCGGCCGTTTCCTGCACCTCGGCCCGGCGCATCTGCTCTACATCCCCCCAGCCGTGGGCCGCCTTTGTGTGACGGGTCGCGCGACGGCGTGCATCCTCGGCTGCATTGACAACAACACGGTACAACCATGTCGTAAACCGGGCTTCGGCACGAAAACCTACGATCTTTGACGGCAAGGCGGCGCATATATCCTGCGTCAGATCTTCGGCCTGATCCGCGCGTCCTGTCAGTCGAAAAGCCAACCGAAAGACCCTGTCGTAGTGGCGTGCCAATAGCGTGGCAAACGCATCAGCGTCCCCTGCAGCAGCGGCCTTTGCCAGATTCTCATCCGATGTTTTCATGCGCATCACAATGGGTAAGACGAACCAAAAACATCAATCCTTGGCAATGCACACAAAAAAATCAGAAATGATCCGCCGATGCGCGATTCCAGTCCTCTGCATATTCATCCGGAAGCGGAGCCTTCAGCAAAGCGCCTTCTTCAAGATGCAAATAGAGTTCAGCATAAGAGCGATCTCTTTCATCTGCAGTACGCCGAAGGATGTCCGAAGGGTGAAGTTCGGAGACCTTTTCCTTGCCCATGGCGCCCAGCAGCTCGCGAAAGCTCTCTAAAGTCGCGTCGTGATAGCGATGTACCCGTTGTCTTTTTTGCGGAACATTCACAGCGCGGCCTCGGACCGGATCCTGTGTGGCCACGCCGGACGGGCATCGGTTTGTGTTGCAGTGAAGCGCCTGAATGCATCCCACTGCAAACATCATTGCCCTTGCCGCATTACACATATCGGCCCCAAGCGCGCATTTCTCGATGATGTCATAGCCTGTGGCGACTTTGCCCGAGCAAATTATGCGAATCTTATCGCGCAAACCCACACCGCGTAGACAGTTATTCACGAAAATCAACGCCTCGTTCAAAGGCATGCCCAACCGGTTGGTGAATTCTACAGGGGCCGCGCCCGTGCCGCCTTCGGCACCATCAATGGTGATGAAATCAGGCAGGATGCCTGTTTCCAGAATGGCTTTGCATATCGCTAAGAACTCGGACGGACGACCAATGCACAACTTAAACCCAATAGGTTTGCCACCCGACATCTCGCGCAGATTCTGAACGAAATTCATCAAGCCGGTAGGTCCGTCAAATGCGGAATGAATTGGCGGAGAGATCACGTCCTGATGCAGGGGAACACCGCGTATCTGCGCAATCTCTTCATCCACCTTGGCCGCAGGCAACACCCCCCCGTGCGAGGGCTTGGCCCCTTGCGACAGCTTGATTTCAATCGCCTTGACGACCTCGTTCCTGGCTCTTTCGGTGAATTTGTCTTTGTCGAACCCGCCATCCGGTGCGCGGCATCCGAAATACCCAGTGCCAATCTGCCAGATGATATCGCCACCTTCGGCCAGATGGTGCGGCGACAGACCACCCTCACCCGTATTATGCGCAAAACCTCCATCCTTTGCCCCACCATTCAATGCTCGGATTGCATTGGCGCTGAGGGCACCAAAGCTCATCGCTGAAACGTTCAGGCGCGAGGCACTATAGGGTTGGGAACATTGCGGCCCGCCCAGCATCACCCGTTCTTCGCTTTCCGGCACCTGTTTGGGCGCAAGCGAGTGATTGGCCCTGTGGTATCCAACGGTTTGGATGTCGTATTGGGTTCCAAATGCCTGGGTATCAACCTGCCCTTTGGCACGGGAATAAACCAGGCTGCGAATGATGCGATTATAGGGACGGCCGTTTTCGTTGGTTTCAACAAAATATTGCCGTATCTCTGGGCTGACGAATTCCAGCATGTACCGGAAATGCCCCAGAACCGGATAGTTGTTCAGCACGTTATGCCTTGTGGTCAGGATATCATATAGCCCGACCACCGCGTATGGGATCAGGAAAAGCAGCAGCCAATGGGCCGGGGGCCAGAAAAACCCGGCCACGATTGTCAGTGGCAGGCACACGAGGCTCAACACGTAATAGAGTCTGCGTATAATCATTCGTGCTCTCCCACTGTGGCTGTTAGCTGAGTCACCGTGGTACAAATTCGCGATTGCACGCAAGCCTTTACGCCCGAAATCACGTAAATGGTGAAACTTGTGATCCGCCATGCGCAGTTGATCCCGGCCGCGCCAATCGGTATCCCGGATGGCAGGGCAACGCGGGCAGGATCATTGGCTGTGAAAAAATCGCAAACAGCATGGGCCACGGCTCTCATGTTCTGCGCCGTTTTCACGGGTGGCGCGGCTGGGTCACTGGTCAGAGAAGCGTTGTCGCTCGGGATCTCGGGCCTGCCGATCTTGACCGAGACCTTTGGCATCAATATAGCCGCATGCTTTGTGCTTGGCTGGTTATACGCCATCCGGCACCGGGTGCATGCCCACGTCCTGCATTTGGGCGCGGTTGGGTTTTGTGGCGGGTTATCTACGTTTTCCTCATTTGTCGCGGAATTGGAACGTCTGGCCGAGGTCAGTTTCGGTTTTGCCCTCGCTGCGGCGGGTTTGGAAATTGTGGCGGGTCTGGCTGCAGCAATTTTGGGTGAAACTGTCGGGCGTCGCTTTTCAACACCGAGGTCGTCAGAATGAGCGATCTCTACCTGCACGCAATGTTTGGTTTGGGCGGCGGTTTGGGCGCGGTTCTGCGGCACTGGATCGCCATTCGAATTCGCCATGACCTGCCCGTGGCAACGCTGATCGTGAACGTCTTTGGCAGTCTGTTGCTTGGGCTTTGGGTCGGGTATCTGGGCGGACCGACGGGCGTCAGCCTGGAGGAACAGCGCCTGGTGTTCGGCTTTTGTGGCGGCTTTACCACTTTCTCCAGCTTTGCATACCAGTCCCTGGAACTGCGGCGCGAACGCACAATCGCTACGGCGGCGGGCAATATCGCGCTGAGCCTTTTGCTGTGTTGGGGCGCGCTGTGGCTTGGGCTGATGGTGATGCGCTGATCCGGTGCAGCCGGACCTACATCGGATAGGTATGCATCCGCACCGCCAGATTCCCCATTATCCAGACCGTCCCAACAATAATGATCAAAAGAACCATCGTGGAAAACAGGACTAGGTCCAGGTCCTCGCGGCTGCTGCGTCGACGGTCGATATGCAGGAAATACACCAGTTGAACAATCAGCTGCGCCAGCCCCAACAAACCGATCGACAAATAAACACCCTTGGTCTCGATCCCGAACGTAAAGGCAAGGGTAAAGACCGCCAGTGTCAGCAGCAGCGATCCGCCATAGCCAATCACATATCGGCGGCGTTCACGTCGGTGCATTTCGCTGCGCCTATCCATAGGTCAGCCCTCCGAAATAGACGATCGTGATTATGCCGATCCAGATGAGGTCGAGAAAATGCCAGAACAAGGCCAGACGAACCACCCGTGACATCAGAACGTCGGTTAGACCAAACACACGCAGCTGAATACCCAGAACGATCAACCACAGACACCCCGCAGCGACATGCAGCCCGTGCAGCGGCACAAGCCCGTAAAACGCTGACAGAAACCCGCTCCGCTGTGGAATGCCACCCTTTTCCGCCATAGCCAGAAAGTCACGTATCTCAAGTACCAGAAAGCTGAGGCCCAGAACCAGAGTTACCGCGAACCAAAGCACGATACGGGGCCGTGGCAGGTTGTATTTCAACGCCAGCATCGCAAGGCCCACTGTAAGGCTGCTGGTCAACAGGATCAGAGTCTGGGCAAAAATGCTAGTCAGGTCGAACAGTTCATGCGGACCGGGCCCACCCGCCTGCGCGTCGATCATGGTGATATAGATCGCGAACATGAGGCCGAAATAGACCAGATCGCTCATCAGAAAGACCCAGAACCCAAAGGTGACCACTTCGCTGGCCTTGTCGGCACCCGGATGCCGTAGGCCCAAGTTTAGGCCCGGATAGCTGTGTGTCGGCGCGCGTTTCATGTAGTGGCCTCCAGATCGGGACGGGCAAGGCCGCGGTTCTCGGGCGCGTATTCATGATCGCGATTGACCGGAACCGATGCGCGCACGAGATCAAGCCAGGCTTCATGCTCTTTGCGGACCTGCTCGGCCGGAATAACCTCTTCGGTGTCGGATCTGAAAGTCCAGGCGATGAAGGCCGCCAACATCGCTGCGGTCGTCGCAATAGCCAGCCACCAGATCCACCAGACCAGTGCAAACATCCAGATACCGCTGAGAACGCACAGACCGAACCCGATCGCGGTATTGCGTGGCGTGAGGATATCTTCATAGGCATCAAGGGACGGATAGGCGTTGCCGCGCTCTTTTGCGGCGGCAAAATCATCCCGGTCGGTCACATGCGGAATGATTGCAAAGTTATACGGAGGCGGCGGTGCTGGAATCGACCATTCCAGCGTGCGCCCATCCCAAGGGTCGCCAACCGGCACGCGGGTTTTTTCCCGGTCTCGAATGCTGACCCACAGCTGGACAATGATCGACAGAAGCGCTGCGAGAATGACCATAGACCCAAGCACGGCGGCGATCATATAGGGGTGAAAGCTGGGATCTTCCCAACTGTAAGATCGACGCGGCATCCCCATCAGGCCGACAAAATAAAGCGGTAGGAAGGTCAACATAAACCCAACGGTCCACAACGCGACTGAGATCCGCCCCCAGCCCTCGTTCAGGCGGAACCCAAAGGCCTTGGGGAACCAATAATTGTATCCTGCAAGCAGGCCAAACAGAACGCCAGGCAGCAGGACATTGTGAAAATGCGCGACCAGGAACAGGGTGTTATGCACCTGATAATCGATGGTCGGATTGGCCAGGATGACACCCGACAGCCCTCCGATCACGAACAGCATCAGGAAGGACAACCCATAGAGCATCGGGACCGAGAACCGGATACGCCCGCGAAACAGCGTGGCCATCCAATCATAGACTTTCACGCCAGTCGGTATGGCGATCAGCATCGTGGCAATCCCAAACACCGCATTGATCAACGCGCTTTGGCCCATAGTGAAAAAGTGGTGCAGCCAGACCGTGAAGGACAGCACCGCAATCGACATCGTGGCAATGACCAGAGAATTATACCCGTACAGGCGCTTGGCCGAGAAGGTCGCAAACACCTCGGAATAGATACCATAGGCGGGCAGGACCAACAGATAGACCTCGGGGTGACCGAACAGCCAAAACAGGTTGGCATAGTTCATCATGTTGCCGCCTAGGTCATTGGTGAAAAAGTGGAAATCCAGGTACCGGTCTGCGGCCAGCATCAGCGCCGCAACACCCAGCGGCGGCATGGCAAAGACAATCAGGATCGAGCTGCAGATGATCGTCCAGCAATACATCGGCAAGCGCATGAACTGCATCCCCGGCGCGCGCATCTTGTAGATCGTAACGGCAAAGTTGATCCCGGTCAGCGTCGTGCCGATTCCCGAAACGACGATGGCCCAAATCCAATAATCCGGCCCAACGCCGGGATTGAAGGCTGCACCGGTAAAGGGAGGGTAGGCCGTCCAGCCCCCGGTCGAGAACTCTCCGACCACCAGGGAAACCATCAGCATCATGCCCGAGGACACGGTCAGGCCTAGGCTGATCTGGTTCATCACCGGGAATGCCACGTCGCGGGCGCCGATCATCAGCGGGATCAGGAAATTGGCGGCGCCGAACACAAACGGAACGGCCACAAAGAAGATCATGATCGTGCCATGGGTACTGAAAAGCTCGGCGAAATGCTCGGCTTCCAGAAAGCCTTCGCCCGGGCCAGCGGCTTGCTGGGCGCGCATGACAACGCCTTCCAGAACCCCCCGCGCCAGCATCACGATGGCAAAGACGATATACATGATGCCGATCTTCTTGTGGTCGGCGCTGGTCAGCCAGTCACGCCACAGCGGCCCCCACAGACGAAACCATGTCAGCAGCCCCACAACGGCAATGACACCTACAATCACAATCCCAGCCGCGGCATTTGCCACGATCTCATTCGCGTTGGGCGACTGGATCAACCCGGTGATCGGAAAAGCATCCCAGTTTAGACGGCCGAAAAAACCAGTCTCGACATCGGTCATTGTGTTTTCTCCTGACCATATTCGGCAGTGCCCGGTTGCTGATCGGCAGGCAAGGGTGTTGCCCCGTGATAGCGGTGCAGGATCGACTGAAACAGATCACCATCGGCTAGCGTGAAATACAGCGCATCAGTCGGCATCTGATCAGTGCCCAACATGGCCTGCACCTCGTCCCGGTCCGTTCGCATGGCAAGCGTTCGGTATGTTTCAGCGCTCAACGGAACCCCGTTTGCCTGGACATTCTCGGCCCATTCATTGAACTCCTGAGGCGCCATGGCAATGGCTTTGAATTTCTGCTTGGTAAAGCCACGCCCGTTATATTGCGTGTTCTCGCCCTGCATAGTTTCGGGCCTATCGGCGACAAGGTGCAGTTTGGTCGTCATCCCCGGCATGGCATAAATCTGTCCGGCCAGCGCCGGGATCATAAAGGACTGCATCACCGTATCCGTTGTCAGTGTGACAGCCACCTGTTGGTTGACCGGGAGCCCCATCTCACCGACGCTGGCGATGCCAAGATCGGGGTAGATGAACAGCCACTTCCAGTCGAGACCAACAACCTGCACTTTCAGCGCCGGTTCTTCTCCGAATGAGGTCTCGTAAGGGTCCAGCCGGTGGGTTGCTTTCCACAAATAGAATGAAAGGATGGCCACAATAACAACCGGGATACCCCACATGAGAAACTCCAACCGGGCGGAAAAATCCCATTCCGGTCGATAGTCTGCCTGCCCCTCCTTTCGCCTTCGATACCGTATGGCAATCAAAGGCACCAGGATCAGAACCGGAACAACTGCGACCAGTATCAGAACAGTTGCACGTAAAAGGTGGCTTTTCTGAAGGGCGGCGACGGGTCCCTGAGGGTCCAAGAAATTGTTGCTGGCTTCGGCAACCGGCACAAAGCCAAGACCTGCGATAGCGGCAGACAGGACAACCAAGGATGCAAAAGACGGTCTGGAATATGTCACGCCTGTTCATCCTCATTTCAAAATTGATTGGGACAACTATCGGCAGAGTCCTGAATTTTCACAAGGATTTTTACGCAGCTCTGCCAGTTTCCCGAGATTTGATCTTGCCACCCCGATCACAGCGGCAGAAACGCCATTCTGGTAGGTTGACTTAAAGCAGATCGCAGGTGAGATCATAGGATAATGCGTTGGTTAATCCTTACTCTTGGACTTTGCTACCTGTCGACAAGTGCGACAGCACAGGATCGTGCGGCGATCGAGGCTCAGTTTCAGTCATGGCTGAAACACACGGTCTGGGCGCGGGCGAAATCCGAGGGTATTTCAAAGCGCACGATGAACAGGGCCTTCAACGGCGTCACGCTGAACTGGAAACTGCCAGATCTGGTGCCTCCGGGCACGGCAAAAGCAGTTCCCAAACAGCAAAAACAGGCCGAGTTCGGATCACCGGGCCGCTATTTCAACGCTGGTTCGGTTCAGGGGGCCACTTCTGTCGGACGCAAGATGGCCCGGCGCTATCACACGACACTGAAACAGGTAGAATCCGATACCGGTGTACCAGCGCGCGTCATTCTGGCGATCTGGGGCCGCGAAAGCGGATATGGGCAGGTGGCTATCCGGCATAATGCGTTTCAGGTTCTGGGCACCAAAGGTTTCATGAGCACCCGCTCAGAATATTTCACGTCAGAGCTTATCGCCGCGCTCAAGATTGCCGAGGCTGGCCACATACCGCCGGATCAAATGAAAAGCAGTTGGGCCGGTGCGCTTGGGCAACCGCAGTTCATGCCATCGAACTACCTGACTTATGCGGCCGATGGAAATGGCGACGGGCGCGCGGATATCTGGACCTCGGCCGAGGACACAATTTCATCGATCGGAAACTACCTCGACCAACATGGCTGGGTCTCGGGTCGTGATTGGGGGTTCGAAGTAACTGTCCCGTCTTCGGTTTCCTGCACCCTTGAAGGGCCGGATCAGGGCCGTCCTATTCGCGACTGGGCCGGGTTAGGGATCACCCGTGTATCTGGCAAGCCGTTTCCAAAACAAGAAATGCAGGGGCAAGGGTTTTTGATGATGCCCGCCGGGCGCAATGGCCCGGCCTTCATTGTCACCCCCAATTTTTATGTCCTGAAAGAATACAACAAAAGCGATCTCTACGCCCTGTTCGTCGGCCATGTTGGGGATAGGATAGAATATGGCGTCCAGGATTTCCGCGGCCGGTGGGACAAAGTCGGCGGTCTTTACCGATCGGATATAGCAGCCATGCAGCGCGCATTGGAACAGATGGGCCATGACGTCGGCGGCGCTGACGGCCTGCCGGGCTTTCGAACACGCCGTTCTATCGGGCGCTGGCAAGAGGCCACCAATCAGTCCGCCACATGCTTTCCTCAGACCCATATGGTCCGAGCACTGACCCAATAGCGATTCGCGCCAATTTTTGGAAAGCCGCAAAAGCGGACCTTGCGTCAACGCTCAACCGCTTACTCAAGAGCTTCACAAAAATGTCAAGAAACCATCGCGTATCATTATAATATTTCCATTCTCCCGTGGAATTTTTTAGATTTCGGCCGCACCTGGCCATTTTGCACGCAAAGGCTTTAACCTTTTTTGAAATAGTGCCACGTTCTGCATCAGTGAAAGGCGACTTTCGCAACTACGTTTCCGACAGCAAACCGAAAGACTGCGACGCGGTGTTCATTGCGATCTGAAAAAGCAAAATTCGAACAAGTCCCGGTCTATCTGAGTCGGACAATCATGGTGGTCAGCGACCATCCTGAACGGATGTGCGTACCTTGCCACCACACAAATGGGAGTAGAAAGATATGAACAAATACATTCGGACATCTCTGGCGGGGCTACTGACCTCGACCATGATCACCGGCGCTGCATTTGCCGCCGGCACCCATCCCGAAACCGGCGAGGCGCTGGCGGATGATCAAACCTTCACCTATCGCGTTCTGGATGAGCACAGTTCGGTTGACCCGCAGGTTGTTGAAGACGTTACCGGTGCGGAAATTGTCCGCGACCTGTTCGAAGGCCTGATGAACCAGGACGAAGACGGCAATTTGGTGCCCGGCGTCGCAACCGGCTATACCACAAACGATACCAAGGACGTTTACACATTTACACTGCGTGATAACGCCAAATGGTCCAATGGTGATCCGGTCACGGCAGGCGATTTCGTCTTTGCATGGAAACGTGCCGTCGATCCCGCTCTGTCCTCGCCCTATGCGTGGTTCATGGAACTGATGTCGATCGAAAATGCGGCCGAAATCATTGCTGGTGAGAAGCCGGTGGACGAACTGGGCGTAACCGCCATCGACGACCACACACTTGAGGTTAAGCTGAGCGCAGCACTGCCTTATTTCGCGCAAATGACCACCCATTCCACCACCTTCCCTGCCCCGCAGAAGGTGATCGAAGAGTTCGGCGACGCCTGGACTAAGCCGGAAAACATCGTCTCGAACGGCGCCTATGTTCTGACCGAACACCTGCCACAGGAGCGCTCGGTCCGTGAGCGCAACGAGATGTATTGGGATAACGACAATACGATTGTCGAAAAAGTCGTAGCCCTTGTCATCAACGACGAAAACGTAGCCCTGACCCGTTACCTTGCAGGCGAGCTGGACCGAACCGAAGTACCTGCTGGTCAGTTCCCGCGCCTACAGAAAGAGCACCCCGAAGAGGCCATCAGCTTCCCGCGCCTGTGCAACTATTACTATACATTCAACCTGTCTGACAGCGGACCGGAAGAATTCAAGAACCCAAATGTACGTCAAGCCCTGTCTCTTGCAGTTGACCGCGACATCATCACCAAGAACGTTAAAGCCGGTGGTGAGCCGCCCGCATATACGTTCGCACCCGAAGCAACCGCTGGGTTCACCGTCCCTGAAGTCGAAATGGCTTCGATGACGCAAGCCGAGCGTGACGAGCTGGCCAAGGAGCTGCTGGCCGAGGCCGGATTTGGCCCCGACAACCCGCTGAGCTTTGACATGGTCTACAACACATCAGAGGCCCATAAAAAAGTCGCAGTGGCACTGAGCCAGATGTGGAAACAGAAACTGGGCGTACAGGTCGAGTTGGCCAATATGGAATGGAAAGTGTTCCTGGAAGAGCGCGGCAACCAGAACTTCGATCTGGCCCGTGGCGCCTGGTGTGGCGACTACAACGAAGCCTCGACCTTCCTGGACCTGTTGCAATCGGATTCCGGCTATAACGACGGCAAGTACAACAACTCCAAGGTTGACGAATTGCTGACCCAGGCCAAGACAGCAGATGACGCAGCACCACTGTATACCGAGGTTGAGCGGATCATTGCACAAGAGACTCCGGTTATCCCGATCTATCACTATGCTGGCGTCTACATGATGGACAGCGATGTCGGCAACTGGCCGGTCAAGAACGTAGAGCAGAACTGGTACTCCAAGAACCTCTACAAGATCGCCGAATAACCTTCCTTAGACCACGCTTTGCCCCGAGGATCACCCCGGGGCAAAGCCAATAATGGGGGCATGAAATGCTTGCCTATATCATCCGGCGATTGCTGATCGCCGTTCCAACGATCCTGTTGCTGATCGTTGCCTGTTTCTTTCTGATGCACTACGCGCCCGGCGGGCCGTTTACCTCGGAACGGCCATTGCCGCCGCAGGTACTGGCCAATATCGAGGCGCGCTATGGTCTGGACCAACCGCTGTGGAAACAGCTTTGGGACTATCTGTACAACATTGTCGTCCATTTCGATTTCGGCCCGTCCTTCAAGTTCAAGGACCGGGACGTCAATGATATCATTTCGCAAGGCTTCCCGATCTCGCTGACTTACGGGTCATTGTCATTCCTGCTGGCGAGTGTCGTAGGTATTGGCCTTGGGATCGCCGCAGCCATCCGACACAACAGCTGGATCGACTATTTTGCCGTAGGTCTGGGTATCGCTGCGCAGGCTCTGCCGAACTTCATCATGGGCCCGATCCTGATCCTGACCTTCACTTTGTGGCTGGGATGGTTGCCGGGTGGTGGCTGGAACGGCGGTCAGTGGCAATACCTGATCATGCCTGTCATCGCATTGGCCACCTCCTATATGGGGTCGATCGCGCGGATTACCCGTTCGTCGATGCTGGAAGTTCTGAACTCGAACTTCATCCGCACGGCCCGGGCCAAGGGTTTGCCTACCAGGACCGTAATCTGGCGCCATGCGTTGAAGCCCACGCTGCTGCCGGTGGTGTCCTATTTGGGGCCGGTCTTTGTCTATGTTCTGACCGGATCGGTTTTCGTCGACATCTATTTCTCGACCGGTGGTCTGGGGCAGGCTTATGTCGGCTCGGCCCTGTCGCGTGACTATGCGGTGCTGCTGGGGGTCACGATCCTGTACGGCACGCTGACAGTGATCGTGAACCTGCTGACCGACCTGGCATATGCCTGGTTCGATCCGAAAATCCGGTACTGAGGGGCACAAAATGCTAGGAAAATCACAAAAAGCCGCCCATCTGGCCGAGGACATCACCGATTTCACGGCCGTTCAGGGGCGTTCCCTTTGGCAGGATGCGCGGATGCGGTTTGTCCGCAACAAAGCCGCAATGGCGAGCGTATTCATATTGCTGATGATCGTTCTGTTCACAATCTTCGGCCCCTATTTCGCCGTTTGGAGCAATGAGGAAATCGATTGGAACGTTATGGGTGACATCCGTGGCATGGGAATGCCGTCGATCGAGACCGGGCACTTCTTTGGCGTCGACGATCTGGGTCGCGACCTTTACAGCCGGGTCATTCAGGCCACAACAACATCGTTGTTGGTGGGGCTCGTCGGGGCGGCCACCGCGTTGATTGTTGGCACCTGCTATGGCATCGCCGCCGGGTATATTGGCGGGCGCCTTGACGGCGCGATGATGCGGTTCGTCGATATCCTTCTGGCCATTCCGACGACTCTGATCATCATTCTGTTGCTTGTGGTGGCCGGTCGGTCGTTCTTTACCCTGTTCATCGCGTTGGGCGCGGTTGGTTGGTTGACCATGTCACGGATCGTCAGAGGGCAGACTCTGGCCCTGAAAAACCGCGAATTCATCGAGGCCGCGCGTGCCGCCGGTGTCAGCGAATTCACCATCATGTATCGCCATATCCTGCCCAACCTGCTGGGCGTGGTAATCGTCTATGCTTCGCTTCTGGTGCCCGAGATGATCCTGACCGAAAGCTTTATCTCGTTCCTCGGACTTGGCATCTCGGAGCCCTATACCTCGCTAGGCCGTCTGATCGCTGAAGGGGCAGGCACAATGGGGTACGGAACCCTCTGGCAGCTGATGTTCCCTCTGACATTCTATGTCGCCATTATCATCACGATGTTCTTCATCGGCGATGGGCTGCGTGACGCTCTGGACCCAAAGGATCGCTGATATGAGCTTGTTCTCTGTTAAGGACCTAAGCGTCCAGTTCGACACCCCCGATGGTGTGGTCGAGGCCGTCAAAGGCATCAGCTTTGACATTAATCCGGGCGAATGCCTTGGTATTGTGGGCGAAAGCGGGTCCGGTAAAAGCCAAACTTTCATGGCCGCGATGGGGCTGTTGCCTTCAGCGGGTCGTGCAATCGGTTCGGCCACGCTGAACGGCAAGGAAATCCTGAATCTGCCTATCAACAAGCTGAACCAGATCCGGGGCGATGACGTCGGCATGATCTTTCAGGATCCGCTGACAGCCCTGACCCCGCATCTGAGGGTCGGGCAACAAATGCGTGAGGTTCTGCAGGTTCACGAAGGGTTGCAGGGTGCGGCCGCTCGGGCGCGCTGTCTGGAGTGGTTGGACCGGGTCCGCATCCCCGAGGCGAACCGTCGTCTGGATCAATACCCGCACGAATTGTCGGGGGGCATGCGCCAGCGTGTCATGATCGCCATGTCAATGTTGTGCAACCCAAAGCTGCTGATCGCCGATGAACCGACCACGGCGCTGGATGTGACGGTCCAGGCCGACATCCTGGACTTGATGGTGCACCTGCAAAAAGACGAAGGCACTGCCATTGCGCTGATCACGCATGACATGGGCGTGGTGGCACGGATGTGTGACCGCATTCAGGTCATGCGTCTGGGTCAGTTTGTTGAGGCCGGGGACACACGCGAGATCTTCCGCGCGCCGCAGCATGAATACACCCGCACCCTGCTTGAAGCGATGCCGCGCATTGATGCCGGTGACGCGCCAAAAGCTCTGGAAGAAACCGACGCACCTTTGCTTAGGGTCGATGACGTGAAAGTGCATTTCCCGATCCACGTGTCGGGCGGGTTGTTCGGGCGCAAGGTACCGCTGAAGGCCGTGGACGGCGTCAGCTTTGACATCCGCAAGGGCGAGACGCTGGGCGTTGTGGGTGAATCCGGCTGTGGCAAATCCACACTGGCGCGGGCGGTTCTGCAGCTGATCGAACCCAGCGGTGGCAATGTCAGCTGGCTGGGCCATCCGATTGTCGGGCTAAAGCGGGCCGAGCTGAACAAGTACCGCAAGGACCTGCAGATTGTGTTCCAGGATCCGCTGGCCAGCCTCGATCCGCGGATGACTATCTCGGCCTCTATCGCTGAACCGCTGAAAACCTATCGCCCGGATCTGACAGAGCGTGAGCGCAAGAAAATGGTCGGCGAAATGATGGAGCGGGTCGGCCTGCAGGCCAACATGATCAACCGCTATCCGCACGAGCTGTCCGGTGGGCAGAACCAGCGTGTCGGGATCGCGCGGGCGATGATCAACAAGCCCAAGCTGATCATTTGTGACGAGGCGGTCTCGGCTCTGGACGTGTCGATCCAGGCCCAGATCGTAGAGCTTTTGAAAGAGCTGCAGCAGGAATTCGGGCTGTCGATGATTTTCATCAGCCACGACCTGTCCGTGGTACGGACAGTGTCAAACCGGATCATGGTACTGTATCTGGGGCGCATCGTCGAATTGGGAGATGGAGAGGTGATCTGTTCGCAGCCTCTGCACCCCTATACCAAATCGCTGATCTCGGCGGTCCCGATCCCCGATCCGGATGTGGAACGGCAACGCCAGCGCCTCAAATTGCCGGGAGAGCTGCCTTCGCCGATGGACCCGAAAGCGGCGCTCAGGTTTTTGCCCAGCCGGCTATCGGCCGGTCAGAACGATTATGTTCCACAGCTCAACGAGGTCGCACCGAACCATTTCGTGGCCGAGCATGATCCGCTTGAGACAATCCTGGCGAACACTTAAATCCCCTGTCCCCGAGGCCGCATGAACAGCCTCGGGGACAGGTTCGGCTTTGCACGACTTCATGACGATTCTTGGCGTATTCTTGCCAATGAATGGGCGAAGGGCCGGATTGTACAACAAAACACCGGTAAATGACGGGTTTCAAAGGCATCAAACGGCGGTTCGTTTTGACTTCCCCTACCCCCGATGGCACCTTCCTGTCAGATTTTAGACTGCGGCCGCGATGTCATTGATTGTTCTGACTGCGCAGCCTAATAGGAAACCCCGGCCTGCCCTACGCGGTCGGGCAAGAATTGAATTTGAGAGGTAACATGGTACGCAAGGTCACCAAGGCGATTTTCCCCGTTGCGGGATTGGGCACGCGTTTTCTCCCAGCGACAAAATCCGTCCCCAAAGAGATCATGACACTGGTTGACCGTCCTTTGGTTCAATACGCAATCGACGAAGCCCGCGCCGCAGGTATTACCGAATTCATCTTTGTAACTTCGCGTGGCAAATCTGCGCTGGAAGATTACTTTGATCACAACCTCGTTCTGGAACAGGAGCTCAAGGCCAAGGGCAAGGATGACCTGCTTGAAGCGCTGAATGCAACGAATATGGAAAGCGGCGCCATCGCCTATATCCGCCAGCACAAGGCGCTTGGTCTGGGCCACGCAGTCTGGTGTGCCCGCCGTCTGATCGGCGACGAGCCATTTGCAGTAATGTTGCCTGATGACGTCATTGCTGCTGATAAACCCTGTCTGCAGCAGATGGTCGAAGCCTATGAGGAAACCGGCGGCAATATGGTCGCAACGATGGAAGTGCCAAACGAAAAAACCAGTTCCTATGGCGTTCTCGATGTAGGCGAAAACGTCGGCTCAGTGGTTCGCGCCAGAGGAATGGTTGAAAAGCCCAAGCCGGAAGAAGCCCCCTCGAACCTAGCCGTTATCGGTCGGTATATTCTGGGGCCGTCAGTGCTGTACAATCTCAACCAAAAGAAAACGGGCAGTGGCGGTGAGATTCAGCTGACCGATGCTATCGCAGAAGACATCTGTAACGGTGTGCCCGTGTTTGGCTATAAATTCGACGGCCAGCGATTTGATTGCGGCTCGAAAGCCGGGTTCCTCCAGGCAACTGTTGCCTTTGCGCTGGCCCGTAGCGATCTGCGTGATGACCTGAGCCAATATCTGAACGAGATAGTCGCCGCCGGGAAGGCCGCTCAATAGCGCCCGCAACCTTCAGCATGTCGTTTCTAAAGTGACAAAGTCCAAGAACCTTCGAGGCAAGCCGCAATGACCACCATCCATCCCATCATACTCTGCGGAGGGTCCGGCACCCGACTGTGGCCCCTGTCGCGCAAAAGTTACCCCAAGCAGTTCGTCCCTCTGATCGGTGATTCAAGCCTGCTTCAGGATTGTGCTGAACGAATGCAGGGACCCAAGGACGCGCCTTATGCCAAGCCGCTGATCCTTACCAATGATGCATTCCGTTTTGTGGTTCCGGAACAACTGGGCGCGATTGGCATAGATCCGGGCCCCATTCTGATCGAACCCGAAGGGCGCAACACAGCACCAGCGGTTCTGGCCGCCGCGTTGTATCTGGCCGCCAGCAACCCGGATGCGATCATGCTTGTCGCCCCATCGGACCATGTCATCCCGGACAAAGCTGCTTTTCATCAGGCAGTTACCGAAGGCGCGCGCGCGATTTCGGATCGTGGGGATCTCGTCACTTTCGGGATCACTCCGGACCGGCCGGAAACCGGCTATGGATATCTCAAGCTCAGCCATGCCCCAGATACGGGCAACACCGCCATTGCGCTGGACCGTTTTGTCGAAAAGCCTGATCTGCAGAATGCCCAAGCCATGATCGCCGATGGCAGCTATCTTTGGAATTCGGGGATATTTCTGTTCGCGGTCAAAGACATAATTGCTGCATTCAAA